>JAMFSE010000071.1 GCA_026225115.1 Rhodovastum atsumiense | reverse complement strand
GCGGATCGACCGCCACCGTCGCCCGGCTGCCTGCGTCGTTCCCCAGCATCTGGAAGATGTCATAAACCGAGACCGAATTCACATCGATCGACACATTCATCGGCTGTGCGTTTTGCGGGGCGGAAACGTAGTAGGTGTAGCCGATGCTGAGTGCCAGTTTCGCGACCGCCTGATCGAGCGAACCGTTCCACGAGAACGAAACCACGCGGTTCAGATCGGCCGGCACGACAGGCGTTGCCGGCGCGGGAGGCGGCGCCGGAACGATGCCGTTCAACTCGGCCATCTCGTTATGCACATTCTGCATCGTCGTCTGCAGCGCGATCTCCGGATTCGGCATTCCCGGCGTCGCTACCGTCGTCGGCACCGGCTGCACCGGCGCGGCACAAGCGGCCAGTGCTACCGGGATCAAAACGACAACAACTCGCGTCATACGCATTCAAACCTCCATCGCACGTCCATGGACGAAGACTGGGGAAGTGTTTTGCGAATGGAGCGCATTTATTTTACTCGGCTGCGATTTGCAGTGGCGCTGGCCTGGCTTCCTCGACATAGGGCCGAAGCTTCAGGCCCAGGCCGCGGCCCTCGATCAGTTCGGCCGCCAGCTCCACGACGACGCCAGCCTCCACCTGGTCGGCCGCGTCCCCCTTCTTCAAGAGCGCCTTGGTGCGGCGCTCGACCTCGACGCTCGCTGAACCATTCGGAAAAACAACCGATAGCCGGCGCAGCCCTTCGGAAAATCCAACACGGTCGTAAAGCCGGTTGCGCAGCGCCGTATCCGCCGGCGTGGTCGATAACGCCCAAAGCTCGACTGGTCCCAGAGAATTGACCAGGAACTGCTCGTAATGCGCGGCCGCGGCGCGGAAGATCGCGAGGAACGGAGCGCCTTCCTTGCGCGGTCCCGTCAGCCGGTGGCGCACGATCTTCGCCCCGGCCTCGGTGATATCGAAGCGTTTGATCAGTTCGTCCCGATCGCCGCGATCGCCGGCACCGAGGATGAAGACGCCCGTTGCCTGCGAAGCGATGCCGCCGTGAATATCCTGTGGTCGCTGGCTCGTGAAGCCGAGCTGCACGTTGTGCTTGCGGCCCTCACGAACGTCGCGTTCGGCTTGTGCCAGCACGATCGGGCTGCCTTGCGTGCGGTGCCATTCGTCATAGTCGATGCGCTTGACCGTTTCCGAGGTCTCCAGAAAGCGGATCGCGTGATAGGGCCGCACCGCCTCGGGCACGAATGAGAGATAATCCGGATGCAGGAAGAAATTACGCGCCAGGATATGCCGCGCCAGCAGATACATCATCTCGGTCTGCCGGTCCGCCGCCGCCGATCCTTTCGGCGCGACATGGTGCAGATCCAGCACGATGACGCGTGCCGGCCCAAAATCCAGCCGCGTCGGCGCGTTCAATGTCGGAAAGCGCCGGATCAGATCGGTGATATAGCGCTCGAAAATCTGGCTGGCGAGCTCGCTGGTTTCATGCAGCTTCACGCGGTCGAACATATCGCGTACTTGGTCGGAGCGAACCGCCCCGATCAGGTCTTCCAGAATCGGTACGGCGTGCCTTTGCGCCCGCTCCGCCAGCACAGGCTCGCCGACCTCGCAAAGCGCCTTGACCACATCGCGCCAGAACGGCGTTTCCTCATGCAGCTTGATGCCGTAACGCCAACCCAACCACTCGGATTACGGAGCTGGGGGTTTTGGGACTTTGAAGGCCTGTCCGGGGAAGATCAGGTTTGGGTCGCGGATCTGGGTGGCGTTGGCCTGGTAGATCAGGGTGTAGAGATTGCCGTGGCCATAGACATGGCGGGCGATCAGCCAGAGGTTCTGGCCGGCGACGATTTGCACACGGCCCTCGGCGACGGCGGCTTGCAGGGTCTCTAAGGCGAAGGGCGCGGTTAGAGGTTTGACGTCCGGCTCGTCGGTGTCGGCGACACTGAGCGTGCCGTTGGCGTTGGGGGTTGTGGCGCTGAGCTTCCAGCGGCCGTCCGCACCGGCGGTGGCGGCGCCGATTTTGGCGCCGTTCAGCGATAGAATGACGTGGTCGCCGGGATGCGCGGTGCCGGAGAAGATGGCGTGACCGTTGGCGTCGTAATCGACGGTGCCGATGCCGAGGGACCCTGGGACCGGGCCCTGGCCGGAGACGACTTTGGATCCGTTGGGGCCGGAGATGACGGCCAGCGACTGACCGCTCGGGTTGGCGGCGACCTGGACCGAAGCGCTGGTCTGGCCGGCGACGATTGTGCCGTCGAACAGGGTTTCGGCCAGGCTGAGCTGATGCGGGCCGGGCGCCAGCGGGGCCGGCGGGATAAAGGCGAAGGAGCCGGTGGCATCCGCGGTGACGGTGCCGAGCAAAATGTCGCCGTCCTTGATGGTGACCATGGCGCCGGGCTCGGCCCGGCCGGCGATGACGGCGTTGCCGGAGGAATCGACGCGCAGGATGTCGAATTGCGGGCCTGTGGGGGTGGCGGGTTTCGCGGCCGGGGCCGGCGGGACCGGCGGCGGGGTGGGCTGGCTGGCCGTGAAATAGAGGACGCCGCCGATGGCAGCCGCAACTGCGACCGCCACTGCAACCAACCCTCTGTGGATTGCCGGGTTCTCAGCCATTCTTACCTATTACCTTCGCTTGCCTCAATCGCGTTAGCCTGCCACGAAGCGGGTTTTGCCGAAAGGCCGCGCATGGCCGGGCTGACGCCACCATGATGGTGGCGCCGATGAAAGAGATTATATTACGCGCATGGGAAATTATTCAGTAACGGTTTTTTGTGGGTCCTCGCCGGGCGTTGACCCGATCTATGCGCAAAGCGCGCGCGAGCTGGGTGTCGGCCTGGCCGGGCAGGGGATGAATCTCGTGTTCGGCGGGGGCAATGTCGGGCTGATGGGGGTGGTTGCGGGTGCGGCCCTTGGCGCCGGCGCGCATGTGACCGGGATTATTCCGGATTTTCTGCGCCAGCGCGAGGTGGAGTTTGCCGGACTGTCCGAGCTGATCGTCACGGATTCCATGCATACCCGCAAGCGCCGGCTGTTCGCGCTGGCCGACGCCTTTGTGGTGATGCCGGGCGGGCTTGGGACCTTCGATGAGACGATCGAGATTCTCACTTGGAAGCAGCTGGCGCGGCACGACAAGCCGATTATTCTGTGCGACGTGCTGGGCTGGGCGCAGCCATTCATCGCCATGGTAAACGACACGGTTGCCCGCGGCTTCGCCCGGGAATCGGCCAAAGCGTTGTTTGAGGTGCAGCCAAGCGTGGCTGAGACGTTGTCGCGGCTGCAGGTTTTGCGGGGATAAATCCCGAGTTGGACAGTAGACAAATGGTCTCGGCCGGGGCATTTAGCGCCGGAGAGCAAGGTTTTTTGGAGGGAGTAAAAGAATGAGCATTCAACTTGGCCAGATCGCGCCGGATTTCGAGCAGGATTCCAGCACCGGCAAATTCAAATTCTACGACTATCTGGGCTCGTCCTGGGGCATATTGTTCAGCCATCCGAAGGATTACACTCCGGTCTGCACGACTGAGCTCGGCGAGGTCGCCCGGCTGACGCCGGAATGGCAGAAGCGCAATGTGAAGGTGGTTGGGCTTTCCGTGGACAGCGCCGAACGGCATGGCGGCTGGGAGAAGGATATCGAGGAGACGCAGGGCCAGAAGGTCAATTTCCCGATCATCGCGGATCACGACAAGAAAGTCTCCGACCTTTACGGACTGATCCATCCGGAGGCCGATCCGACCATTACCGTGCGTTCGGTGTTCGTGATCGACCCCAATAAGAAGGTGCGGCTGATCATCACCTACCCGCCGTCGACCGGGCGTAACTTTGCCGAGATTCTGCGGGTGGTCGATAGCCTGCAGCTGACCGATAACTATAAGGTGGCGACTCCGGTGAACTGGAACGATGGCGATGACGTCATCATCGTGCCGTCGCTTTCGGATGAAGATGCCAAAACGCGCTTCCCCGAGGGCTGGACGACGCTGAAGCCGTATCTGCGCGTGGTGAAGCAGCCGAAGCTGCCGCATAAGGTTTAAATCCAGCCGCCTACGGAACGGGCCCTTCCGGTAATTTGCCTGGAGGGACCGTTTTTTGTGTCATTGAAGCTTCATATTTGGGTAATTGCTTTGTCATGCAACGCGCTTATGGAGGCGCAGTATGGAAGCAATGGTTCAGAAAACGATGGCTGGCACGGTTTTACCCGCGACATTGACGACACCTTCACTTGATGAGGCTGCACAGGTCTCGATCCGGGGTTTGAATTTTTATTACGGCGCGACTCATGCGCTCAAAGACGTGAATATCGATTTTGCCGATCGCAAGACGACGGCGATGATCGGGCCGTCCGGCTGCGGCAAGTCGACACTGCTGCGGATTATGAACCGGATGTATGATTTGTATCCCGGCCAGCGGGCCGAGGGCGAGGTTCTTATCGGCGGGCAGAATATCATCGCGCCCGGCCAGGATCTGAACCGGTTACGCCGGCGAGTCGGCATGGTTTTCCAGAAGCCGACGCCGTTTCCAAAATCCATTTACGAGAATGTGGTATTCGGGGTGCGGCTGCACGAGAAGCTCTCGAAGGCGGAGCTGGACGAGCGGGTGGAATGGGCGCTGACCCGGGCGGCGCTGTGGGGCGAGGTGAAGGACCGGCTTTCGGCTTCCGCCATCGGGCTTTCCGGCGGCCAGCAGCAGCGCTTGTGCATTGCGCGCTCGATTGCGGTGAAGCCGGAAGTGCTGTTGCTCGATGAGCCGACCAGCGCGCTTGATCCGATCAGCACGTTGAAAATCGAAGAGCTGATCGACGAGTTGAAGCGCGAATTCACCATCATCATCGTCACGCATAATATGCAGCAGGCCGGGCGTTGTGCTGATTCCGTGGCGTTCTTCTATCTTGGCGAATTGGTGGAAGTTGGACCGTCGAGTCAGATTTTCACGGCGCCGAAAGAGCGCCGGACGCAGGAATATATCACCGGCCGATTCGGTTAAGGAGCGCTATGATGGCCGAGGATGCAAGACATATCGTCACCAGTTTCGAGGTGGATTTAAAGCGGCTGCGGGACATGATCGCGGCGATGGGCGGGCTGGTGGAGCAGGCGGTGGGCGATGCCATGACCGCGCTGTTGGAGCATGATCCGGAGATTGCCGCGCGGGTGGTTGAGAACGATCCGAAGATCGATGCGCAGGAGCGGCTGGTGGAGCAATTCGCCGTGCAGCTGCTGGCGCTGCGCCAGCCGGTGGCCGATGATCTGCGGCAGGTGGTGGCGGCGCTGAAGGTGATCACCGATCTGGAGCGGATTGGCGATTACGCTGCCAATATCGCCAAGCGCAGCCTGGTCATCAACCGCGTGGCGCAGAATTTCTCGCTGAGCGGTCTGGCGCAGATGGCAGCCCTGGTGCAGCAGAATTTGAAGACCACGATCGACGTGGTGGGCGAAGCCGATCCGCAAAAGGCGATTGCGGTGTGGCGTGCGGACCAGATGGTGGACGATTTGTACAACACCATCTTCCGCGAGCTGATTACCTATATGATGGAAGACGCGCGCAGCATCTCGGCCTGCACGCATTTGCTGTTCATTGCGAAAAACCTTGAGCGAATCGGCGATCATGCGACCAATATCGCTGAGATCAGCTATTACGCGGTGACCGGTCAGAGCCTGCCGGATTTCCGGCCGAAAGGCGATCTAACCTCAGGTTATGTGCATGCCTCGCCCGCCGGGCAATGAGCGAGACCCATATGAATGAGCAGAACAAGCCCTACATTCTAATTGTTGAGGATGAGGCGCCGTTAGTCACGCTGCTGCGCTATAATCTGGAGAAGCAGGGTTTCAGGGTTGAGGATGCCGGCGACGGCGGTGAAGCGCTTTCCCGGATTACCGAGGCGCCGCCGGATTTGCTGCTGCTGGACTGGATGCTGCCGACCATGTCCGGCATCGAGGTTTGCCGGCAATTGCGCCGGCGGCCGGCAACAAGGGCGCTGCCGATCATCATGCTGACGGCGCGGGCCGAGGACCAGGACGCGGTGCGCGGGCTGGATACCGGGGCGGATGATTATATCACCAAGCCGTTTTCGACCGAGGCGCTGATCGCCCGGATCCGGGCACTGCTGCGCCGATCGGGCACAGTGCCGACCAAGCTGAAGCTGAATTTTCACGACATCTCGCTGGACCCGGCGTCGCACCGGGTACTGCGCAACGGCCGCGCGCTGCATCTGGGCCCGACCGAGTTCCGGCTGCTGGAATTTTTCCTGCGCCACCCCAAACGCGTGTTCTCGCGCGAGGACGTGTTGAACGCGGTCTGGGGCCGGGATATCCATGTCGAGCCGCGCACCGTGGACGTGCATATCCGCCGGCTGCGCAAGGCCATCAACGGCCCTGGCGAGGCGGATATTGTGCGCACCGTGCGCGCCGCCGGCTATGCGCTGGATCTGGAACCCGCGGTTTAACGCGGCTGTGCTAATGCCCGCTTTGCACGGGTGCTGCGGGCGGCGCCACTTTCCTTAACAGCGGCGTCATGCAGGTGGCGATGATGAAGGCCAGCATGATGGTTCGGAAGGCATCGGCGTAGGAGAGTGTTTGCGCCTGCGCATAGGCCTGCCGCCACAATTCCCGGACCGCCGCCTCATGTCCCGCCACCGGTGAGCCCAAAGTGGCGCCAAGACGCCGGCTGGCGCCGGCGACGATGCGGCGCATGGCCGTGTTGGCGTCCGTGAGGTTGGAGGCCAGGGTAAGGAAGTGAAAATTGGTGCGGTTGTTGAGCACCGCGCCGCAGACCGCGATGCCGACGGCGCCGCCCAGATTGCGCATCATGTTGAACAGGCCACTCGCGTATTTCAGCCGGTCGGGTGTCAGGCTGCCCAGACCCAATGTCACGGCGGGGGCCACGCAGAATACCTGCGGGAAGCCGCGGATGACCTGCGGGATTAAAAGCTGATCGGCGCCCCATTCGCTGGTGATGAAGGAGAAGCTCCACATGCCGAGGCCAAAGCAGGCGAGGCCGGCCATCATGATCCAGCGCAGATCGAAGCGTTTCGCTAAGATGATGTAGAAGGGCACGCCGATGATGGACGCGACCCCGGTTGAAAACACCGCGATGCCGGTTTGCCAGGCCGAGAAGCCGCGCACATAACCCAGAAACAGCGGCGTCAGATAGATGGTGGAAAAAATCCCAATACCGGTCACGAAGGAAAGAAAGCAGCCGATCGCGAAGTTGCGGTTGCCCAAAGCCCGGAAATCCACCACCGGATTTTTGACCAGCATGCTGCGGATGATGAAGGCGAGGAGGGAGACGCCGGAGATCCAGGCGCAGGCGGTGATGGTGCTGTCGCTGAACCAGTTCCAGCGGGTGCCTTCCTCGAGGAAATATTCGAGCGTTCCGAGGCCGAGCGCCATCAGTACGATACCGAGATAATCCGCGCCGCGCAGCAGCGACAAATTCGGCTCGTCGATTTTCACCATCAGCGCCACCAGCACGGTGACCAGCAGGCCGGGGAGTAGATTCACATAAAACAGCCAGTGCCAATTCAGCGCGTCGGTGATATAGCCGCCGATCACGGGGCCCAAAGTCGGCGCGACCGAGGCGATGGTTCCCACCACCGCCGCCGCATAAACCCGTTTGGCGCCTTGAAAATAATACAGCGAGGAGGTGAAGACGATGGGGATCATCGGGGCGCCGAGCATGCCCTGCAGGCCGCGGAAGATGATCATGCTGTCGATATTCCAGGCCAGGCCGCACAGCATGGAGCTGATCGTGAATCCCAGCGCCGAGAAGGTGAAAAGCCAGCGGGTGGAGAACAGCCGCGTCAGCCAGCCGGAGAGCGGGATGACGATGATCTCGGCGATGAGATAGGCGGTCTGCACCCAGCTTATCTGGTCCTGGGCAGCGGACAGGCCGCCGCCGATATCCTGCAGCGATGAGGCGACGATCTGGATGTCCAGCAAGGCGATGAACATGCCGACGCACATGACGGCGAAGGGCAGGATTGCTTTCAACGGTTATTGCCGGATCTGGTGTCGACATAGGCAGTGACGGAAAGCCCAGGCCGCAGCAGGCCAAGCTGCGAGGCGTCGCCCTGCAGCAGAATCCGCACCGGCACGCGCTGGACGATTTTGGTGAAATTTCCGGTGGCGTTTTCAGCCGGCAGAATACTGAACACAGCACCGGTTGCCGGCGCCAGGCTGCCGAGGATGCCGTGAATTTTAACGCCCGGCAGGACGTCCGCGACGATGGTCACCTGTTGGCCAGCGGTCATTCCCGCCAGCTGATCCTCTTTGAAATTGGCGTCGACCCAAAGCCCGCTGGACGGCACGATTGAGACCAGCTGCGCGCCGATCGTCGCATAGCCGCCGAGATGGGCGCTGCGATTGCCGATGATGCCGTCAACCGGCGCGCGGATTTCGGCGTAGCCGATATTAAGCTCGGCATCGCGCACATCCGCCTGGGCGCCGGCGAGCGCCGCGGCCTCCTGCTGTTTCTGTGTTTCGATGACCGCGAGCTGTGCCTGCGCCGCCGTCAGCGCTGCCTGTGCTTTGGCGGTATTTGCATCGGCCTCAGATTCCGTTGCATCCGCCGTTTGCGAATCCTGTAGGGAGGCGGCCTGGGTGTTGGCGAGGATGCGGTAGCGGGTCTGGTTCGAGCGCGCCAATGCGGTCTGCGCCGCCGCTGAGCGGACATCCGCTTTTGCTTCGTCGATCAGCGCCAGTTGCAGGGTGGTGTTGGCGTCGAGATTGGCGAGCCGGGCCTGGTCTCCGGCGACTTCCGCCTGCGCCTTGGCGAGTGCGGTGCGATAATCCCGGTCATCGATTTTGACCAGCAGATCGCCGGCATGCACCGATTGGTTGTCATGCACCGCAACTTGCACAATCAACCCATCCACGCGCGGCGCCAGGTCGGTTATGTCGCCGCCGACATAGGCGTCATCCGTGCTTTCGATGAAGCGCCCGATTGTCCAATATTGCACGCTGTACCAGAGCGTGCCGAGGATCACCAAAACTGCTGCGCCGCCCAGCAGCAATTTTTTGCGGGATCGAGTTTTTTGCAGCGGCGGCGCAGCACTTCCTGGCGCTACGCCGCCATCGGCCACCAGCGTATTGCTCACCGTGCAGCTTCGGAAATTTTGTAGCGGGCAGCCGCATGATTATGGGAAAGATTGGGGGCCAACGCCTGCCGCGCGGCGGTGAAAGCCTCGAAATCCGCAAAATCGGGCAGGGATGGGATCGTCACCTGCTCGCCGGCATCCAGCCCGGCGAGGGAGGCGTCCACCAGCTCATCCACCCCCATGATCATTGTCGGCGGCAGCTGGTTGATGTCGCCGCCGGAGCGGTCCCAGATTTCCGTGCGGGTGGCGCCCGGCAGCACCGCCTGGACCCGCACGCCGCTGGCCGCGAGTTCAATCTGCATCGATTGGGTGAGGTTGAGCACGAAGGCCTTTGTGCCGCTGTAAACCCCGCCGAGAATCTCCGGCGCCAGCGCCAGCACTGAGCCGATGTTGATGATCACGCCTTGGCGCTTTGCTGCGAAACTGCGGGCCGCAGCTGCCGCCAGCCGCATGACGGCGGTGATGTTCAGCTCGATCATCGTCTCGAGTTTTTCCGGATCGGCGTCGATCACCAGACCTTCCACCGCCATGCCGGCGTTGTTGACGAGCAGCGAAATCGTATCGTCTTGCTCCAACTTCTTAACCACGATGGCGCGGCCTTCGCGGGTGCTCAAATCGGCTCTGAGGACTTCAACAGCCACAGCCCCGGCCTCGCCCAGGCTGTTTGCAAGGGCGTTGAGCTTCTGTTCATCGCGGGCGACGAGAATGAGGTTATAGCCGCGCCGCGCCAGGCGGTCCGCGTAGACCGCGCCGATGCCGGCGGATGCGCCGGTGATCAATGCGGTGCCTTTTTTCGTGTTCTCAAGCATTTCAGAATCTCCAGGTTAAATCTAGATTGTTCGTTGAATGGTGCGTTTGTGGACGATTGGAAAATCGATCTCGGTGCCGGTGACCTCGTTGACGTAATTGGTCATCGTGGCGAGTGCCACCTGCAGCACCAGCTCGACCAATTGCGCATCGGAATATCCGGCGGCTTTGAAGGCGGTCACATCCGCGTCGCTCACATGGCCGCGGCCGCTGGCTATTTTGCTGGCAAGGCGAACCGCTGCATTGGCCTGCATGTCGTTCGAAGCGCCGTTGCGGTTGGCGGTTAGTTCGGCGTCGTCCAGTTTGATTTGCCGACCGAAAAAAATATTCGCGGACAGGCAGTAATCGCAGCCGTTCATTTCGGTCACTGCAAGGGTTATCCGGCGGCGGGTCGCTTCACTTAGGCTGCCCTTGTCCAATGCGGCGCGCAGGCCGAGATACCCTTCTAGCGCCGGCGGGCTGTTTGCGAGCATTTTTAACAGATTCGGCACACGGCCAAGGCGGGTTTGCGCCTCCTGCAATAAGGCCTGGGCCGCTGCCGGTGCGTCGCCAATCGCGGAGGGGGCAGAAATACGAGGCATCCAAACGCTCCTTTGGCCAAACTGCTCGTCAAGCTGCGTAGACCCTTCCATTTTTTATAAATATCCGGTAATTTTGGTAAATACCTTTCCGAAAAATGGAAGTTATATGGACCGGCTAGAGTCGATGTCGATTTTGGTGGACGTGGTGGAGGCGGGCAGCCTGTCGGCCGCGTCCCGCCGTCTCAACATGCCGCTGCCGACCTTGAGCCGTAAAATTTCGGAGTTGGAGGCGCATCTCAAAACCCGGCTGCTCAACAGGTCGACGCGGCTGCTAACGCTGACCGATGCCGGCGAGCGCTATCTGGCCGCGACCAGGCGGATTTTGGAGGATGTGGAGGAGGCGGAGCGGACGGCGACCGGTGAGTATAACGCGCCCAAGGGTGAACTGGTGCTGACCGCGCCGGTAGTTTTCGGCCGCACGCATCTGGTGCCGGTGGTGGTCGATTTTCTGAAAGCCTATCCGGATATCGACATCCGGCTCACGCTGCACGAACGCGTCGTCAATCTGCAGGAAGAACATGTGGATCTTGCAGCGCGCATCGGTAAACTTCCGGATAGCACGTTGATGGCGATCCGCATCGGGGAGGTGCGGCGTATCCTCTGCGCGAGCCCGGCCTATCTGGCCGCGCGCGGTACGCCGCGCCAGCCGGCTGATCTGGCGTTGCACGATTGCGTCAGTTTCCACCCGGCCGCGCAGGCCGAGACCTGGGATTTTCCGGTCGGCAAAACCACGGAATCCTTTCCCATGCATTTCCGCTTCGTGGTCACCACCGCCCAGGCCGCGATTGATGCGACGATTGCGGGTGTCGGCATCAGCCGGGTTTTTTCCTACCATATCGCCGCGGCGCAGGCGGAAGGGCTGTTGGTGCCGGTACTGCAGGATTTCGAGACGCAATCGATCCCGGTGCAACTGGTGTATCCGGCCGGCCGTATGCCGCTGAAGCTGCGGGCGTTTCTGGATTTTGCAACGCCGCGGCTGAAGGCGGCGCTGAGCTTGTAGGTGGGGACTATTTAAGCGATAGACCGTTGTTATAAATTCATCCTATGGTTGTGTCAGAAATGTCATTACCCAAGCCAGTTCCCGCGCAGGCCCAGCTTGTTATCGGTGCGCTCGAGCATATCGATGGCGGCATCATTCGGGGCTGGGCGTTCGACCGGCTGGATCCGCGCAGGCCGCTCGTCATGCGCGTGACCATCGACGGCAATCTGGCCGGTCTGATCGATTGCGATTTGCCGCGCGGGGATCTGGATCATTTGCATCTTCCGGGCAAAGCCGTCGGCTTCGAATTTCATGTGCCGGCGCGCCTGCGCGATGGGCTGCGCCATGTGCTTGCCTTCTCGACCCTGGCGGCTGAGCCGATCCAACTTCCGGATTCCGAGAATCGGCTGTACAGCGAAATCCATTTTGTCCTCAGCCAGGCGGCTAAGGTCGACGGCGTGCTGGACGGGCTGGTCGATGGCCTGATCCAGGGCTGGGCGCTCCGGGTTGACCCGGTCAGCGGCGAGAAGAGCGGCGGCGCCCGGCTGTTGCTCTCCATCGACGGCCAGCCGGTGGCGGAATTTTTGGCCGACCAGTTTCGTGCCGACCTTGCGAGCGCCGGTTCTCCCGATGCGGCTTGCGGTTTTGCCTATGCGCTGCCGCCGGAATTTCGCTGCGGCCGGGCGGTGCGGCTGCAGGTGCATGCGATGCCTGGCCGGCATGGTTTGCGCAACAGCCCGATGGAGATTTTTCTGCCCTCCGAGGCGGAGCGCGGGAAAGTCTCAGCCTTGATCGCGCGCGCTGATGAATTGTTCCGTTTCGCTTATGATCTGCGGCGGGAACTGCGCACCGCCTTGCCGGCAGAGCGCTGTGGCCTGTCGGATTATGCAAGCTGGGCGCGGCGGAATCAGCCGAAAATAGGACCGCGCGC
This sequence comes from Rhodovastum atsumiense, assembly GCA_026225115.1. Taxonomy (GTDB): domain Bacteria; phylum Pseudomonadota; class Alphaproteobacteria; order Acetobacterales; family Acetobacteraceae; genus Acidocella; species Acidocella atsumiense_A. The sequence goes on along the minus strand of JAMFSE010000071.1, from coordinate 60,251 downwards.
CGCCGCCTGCAACGGTACGATTTCTGGCGCGCCGCTGGTCTCGGTTTTATGCCCCGTCTTTCGTCCCGAAAAGCTGGCGTTTCTGGCGGCGATCGATAGCGTGTTTGCACAAAGCTATGCGAACTGGGAGCTGATTCTGGTTGATGACGGCAGCAAGGATGCAAGACTCGCCGAGATAATCTCGAGCTTTGCGCGGCGCGAGCCGCGTGTTCGGGCGATGGCGCAGCCTAAAAATACCGGCATCAGCTTGGCGCTCAATCTCGCCTTGGCCGCAGCACAAGGCGAGGTTTCAGTTTTTCTCGATCATGACGATGTGCTTGAGGTCAACGCGCTCGAAGTAATGTTGCGGGCGCGGACTGCCACGAGGGCGCGGCTGCTGTATTCGGATGAGGATAAGATCGATCCGGCCGGACATTTTCTGGAGCCGAATTTCAAGCCAGATTTTAATTATAGGCTTTTACTGGAGCAGAATTACATCTGTCATTTGGTGATGGTTGAGACGGCGCTGGCGCGCGCCGCCGGCGGCTTTGAGTCGCAATTCGACGGTGCGCAGGACCATGATTTCATGCTGCGAATCTGCGAGCATCTCCAGCCAGATGAAATTCATCATGTGGCGGAACTGCTATATCATTGGCGCATCTCCGCGGATTCCACGGCCGGCGGCGCGCAAGCCAAGCCTTACGCAAGCCTGGCGGGCGAGCGGGCCGTGGCATCGCATCTGCGGCGCCGCAACATAGCCGCGAAAACGCATAGCCGCCGCGGCGTCACCTGTTATCGCACCGGCTTCGAGATGCCGAACGACCCGGGCGTGTCAATTATTATTCCGTTCCGGGATCATGTTGAGATGACGCGAAAATGCGTGGAGGCGATTCGCCGTTCGGCGCTGCATGCGCGTTATGAGATCATCCTTATGGATAACTGGTCGGAAAGCGAAGCCGCTGAACGTTTTTGCGTTGAGCAAGGTAATTGTGCGGAGACCAAGGTGATCCGCATTGCCGAGGCATTCAATTATTCGCGCATCAATAATATTGGTGTGGGCGCTGCGACATATCCGTTTCTGCTTTTCCTGAATAATGATGTGCTTGTTCAAGGTGATGAGTGGTTGCGGATTTTGCTGAACGAGGCTTTGGTTGATCCCAAAACCGCTGCTGTGGGTGCGAAGCTTTTATACCCGAATGGCGGCGTGCAGCATGCCGGCGTGGTGCTGGGGGTTGGCGGCGTTGCCGACCACGCTTTTCGTGGGTTGGACGGCAATGCGCCCGGTTACATGGCGCAGGCAATCTGCGCCAGGGAGGTCTCGGCGGTTACGGCGGCCTGCATGCTGGTGCGGCGGGAGGCGTTTGAGGCGGTGGGCGGGTTCGATGAAGCAGAGCTGGGGATTGCCTTCAACGATATCGATTTATGCCTGAAACTTCGCGCGGCGGGATACCGTATCATCTTCAGCCCGGATGCTGTGGCTGAGCACCATGAGAGCATGAGCCGGGGCGATGATTTGGACCCAGAACAACTAGGCAGGTTTATGCGCGAGCATGCGGTGATGACGGAGAGATGGCGGCAGGTGCTGCAGGATGACCCGTTTTATAACCGGCATTTTTCCAGGGATGGGGGAATATACCGGGATTTGCGGGTGCTTTGATGGCGCAAAAGATTATTTGCTTCGCGTCGTGCGAAGGCACGCATTCGCGTCGTGCGAAGGCACGCATTCGCGTGACGCTCGCAATGACGGTGACGAAAGCGAAGACCTAAATTAACCAAAGTTTTTTGCGGAGCTTTTTCCCAAAAAAGCGACCTGTTAGCTGAGTAGTTCTTGCAGCGTGAGCGCGATGACCTCCGTGGCCCGGAAAAGATCTGCCAGGGGCAGGCGTTCGTCGGCGCGGTGGGCGTTGGCTTCTTCGATGCTGCGCGGGCCGGCGCCGTAGAGGATGATGGGGATGCCGGCGGCGGCGTAGTGGCGGGCGTCGGTATAGAGGGGCACGCCGGCTGGGGTTATGGGTTCGCCGAAGATTTTGCTGGCATTGGCGCAGAGCAATTCGGTCATGCGGGCGGCGGCGGGGGTCGGTGTCAGAGGTTCGGCCAGCAGGATGCGGCGGATGTTCATCGTGATGCCGGGATGGGTTGCGGCGGCGGATTGGATTTCAGCTTTTAAATTTGCTTCGACGGTGGCGGGGTTTTCGTCGGGGATGAGGCGGCGGTCGAGCCGGAAGGTGACGCGGTCGGGCACGACATTGGTGTTGATGCCGCCTTCGATGAGGCCGATGGTCAGCTGCGGGGAGCCGATGCCGGGGGTGGCGGAGGTGGTTTTGGCGAGGGTTTCGCGGCTGGCGTAAAGGGCGGCGAGGATGGTATTGGCGGCGTGCAGGGCGTCGATGCCGGTATCAGGCTTGGCGGCGTGGGCGGATTTTCCGTTGACCGTCACTTCAAGATGCAGGCAGCCGTTATGGGCGGTGACGACGGCGTAGGAAAACCCGGCGGCGATGGCGAGATCGGGTTTTGTAAGGCCTTGTTGCAGCAGCAGAGCGGGGCCGATTTCACCGCCGGTTTCCTCGTCATAGGTGATGTGGAGTTCGACGGTGCCTACGAGTTTCGCATTCGTGTCGCGCAGGGCAGCAAGGGCGAAAGCGTAGGTGGCGATGTCGGATTTTGAAACGGCGACGCCGCGGCCGTACATCCAGCCGTCGATGATCGCGGCGCCGTAGGGGTCGGTGCTCCAGCCCTCGCCGGGGGGCACGACGTCGCCATGGGCGTTGAGCGCGATGGTGGGGCCGGGGCCGAATTTTTGGCGGACGATGAGGTTGGTGGCGCTGATCATGCCGTGGGATTTGACGAGGCCCGGCGGGACCGGATGGCGTTCGACGGTGAAGCCCAGGTCTTCCAGCAAGGCGGCGGTTCGTTCGGCATGGGCGGCGCAGTCGCCCGGCGGGTTGTCGGACGGGGTGCGTACCAATGCCGCCAGAAAATCCTGTTCGGCTTGCCGGTGCTGGGCGAGGAAGTCGTGGATCGTAGTCATGGGGTTTCCGGCATTTTAAAGGAGCGGAGGAATCGGGTCAGGACGGCGACGGCGATGTTCGCGTCTTCCGCGGTGATGGATTCCGCCGGGGTGTGGCTAATGCCGCCTTTGCAGCGGGTGAAGAGCATGGCGACCGGGCAGAGGGCGGCGATGGCCATGGCGTCGTGGCCGGCGCCGCTGGGCAAATGACACACTGGCAGGTTCTGAGCGGCAATTGCGTCGGCGAGCTGGTCTTGCAGCCAAGAGGCGCATGTCGTCGCCGGCGCGTTGTGGGTTTGAGTGATGGCGATTTCGATGTTTCGGGTGGCGGCGATTTCTTCAAGCCTGGCGCTGATGGTCGCGACGGCCTCCCGCCTAGCGGAATCCTCCGGCGCCCGGATATCGATGCTGTAGGTGGCGCGACCGGGGATGCTGTTGGGGGCGCCGGGATGGATGGCGAGGGAGCCGACGGTGGCGACCAGGTTGGGGATGGATTTGCCGTAGGTTTCAATGAAGAGGATCTGCTCGGCGGCGGCAGCCAGGGCATCACGGCGCATTGCCATGGGCACGGTGCCGGCGTGGCCGGCGGCGCCGGTGAGGGTGACGGCGAGGCGCGAGGCGCCGTTGATGGCGGTGACGATGCCGACGGGCAGGTTTTTGGCTTCCAGCACCGGGCCTTGCTCGATATGCAGTTCGACATAGGCAAGGATTTCGGCCGGGTTGCGGGCGATTTTCGGGATGGAATCTGGATCCCCGCCGAAGGCTCTCAGGGCGTCGCCCATGGTGGCGCCGGTGCTGTCGGCGCTGGATAGCGCGTTCATGTCGAAATTGCCTGTGACGGCGCGAGAGCCGGAGAGGGTTTGCGGGAAGCGTGAGCCTTCCTCATCACCGAAAGCGATGATTTCGATCGCGTAGGGCAGTGCCTCCATTGACTTCACGGCGGTGATGGCGGCGAGGACGCCGAAATTACCGTCATAGGCGCCGGCGTCGCGAACCGTGTCGATATGCGAGCCGAGCAGCAACCGGGGCTTGCCGGCCGCATTCGGGCTGCGGCCGACGAGATTACCGATGGCGTCGATTTCGGTTTCCAGCCCCGCATCCTGCATCCAACCGGTGATCAGTTCGATGGCCCGTTTGTGCGCCGGCGACAAAAACAGGCGGGTGAGAGCGCCTGGCGTGTCGGTGATGGCGGCGAGTTCCGCCAGGCGGTTCATCAGGCTGTGTTGCATGGGCCGGGGGAAATTCCGTGTTGCAGTGCGATGAACGTTAAGACAGTATGGCGTGGAATGGAAATGGGGCAATGATGACGCAGGATAGCAGCGACGCCACCCGTTTTATGCGGCAGGCAATCGCGCTCGCTTACCAGGGCATGGCAGGTGGGCATGGCGGGCCTTTTGGCGCAGTCATCGTCAAAGACGGGGAGATTGTGGGGCAGGGGCATAACCGCGTGCTGTCCAGCAACGATCCGACGGCGCATGCCGAGGTGACGGCGATCCGCGACGCATCGAAGAACCTCGCCCGGTTTAATCTTTCCGATTGCGAAATATATGTGAATGCCATGCCGTGCCCGATGTGCATGTCGGCCATTTTATGGTCGCGGATCGGCAAGGTGCATTATGGCGCGCCGGTCGAGGCGGCCGAGAAGATCGGGTTCGACGACAAGGCGTTTTATGAGCAACTGGCGAAGCCGCTGGAGGAGCGCGACATTCCGGTCGTGGTGGTGAGTGAATGCGACGCGGAGGCGCTGGCCTGTTTGCAAAGCTGGATCGATAACCCTTCTCGCATCCCCTACTAAGGCTGCGGCATGGACGGGTTTGGGATAGACAGCAAAGCCGTATTTTTAGAGAAATTTGGGCATATTTTTGAGCACTCTCCCTGGGTTGTCGAACGCGCCTGGGTGCGGCGGCCGTTTGCGGATGTGCCGGCATTGCATGCCGCGCTCTTGGCGGAGGTGGCGCAGGCCGGTGAAGCGGCGCAGCTTGATTTGCTCCGGGCGCATCCGGAGCTGGCGGCGCGGGTGGAACTCACCGATGCCTCGGCGGCCGAGCAAATGGGGGCCGGGTTGAAGCGGTTGTCGGCGGCGGAATTCGAGCGGTTTTCCGTGTTGAATGCGGCCTACCGGGAGAAATTCGGGTTTCCGTTTATCATTTGCGTCAGGCTGCAGACCAAGGCTTCGATACTGGCCGCGTTCGAGACGCGGCTTGCGCATGATGCGGGGGCAGAGCGCGAAGAGGCGATTGCGCAGATTGGGCTGATTACGAAATTGCGGCTGCAGGATTTGGTGGAAGGGGTACGGCGATGAGTGCTGCGGCCAAACAGGGTGCTGAGGCGGCAGGGCTGGCGGCGCTCACCGCGCGGGTGCTGCATGATTTGAAATGTTTGGATTATCCGGCGCATCAATGGGTACGTACGCATAAAGCCAGTGCCGGTCAGCATGTTTACGATGCGGTGATCATCGGCGGCGGCCAAAGTGGTCTGGCGGTGGCGTTTGGGCTTAAGCGCGACAAGGTAGAAAATATCCTGGTGCTGGATGAGAACAAGGCCGGGCTCGAGGGGCCGTGGATTACCTATGCGCGGATGGTGACGCTGCGGACGCCGAAATATCTGACCGGTCCGGATCTGGGTGTTGCGTCATTGACCTTCCGGGCGTTCTGGGAAGCGCAATATGGCGAGGATGCGTGGGAGCAGGTCGGCAAGGTGCCGCGCGAGGAATGGATGCGCTATCTGCGCTGGTTCCGGGCAACGCTGGAAATACCGATGCAGAATGAGACCAGGGTTGAGCTGATTGAACCAGTCGAGCGCGGCTTGTTCCGGCTGGTCGTATCGGGTGCTGGGGCGGGGGATACGATCCTGGCGCGTAAGGTGGTGCTGGCGACTGGGATTCAGGGTGGTGGGGAATGGCATCTGCCGGACTTCATCACCTCGGCATTGCCGAAGCATTTATATGCGCATACTTCCGGGCCGATCGATTTCGCTCCGTTGATCGGCAAGAAGATCGGGATTTTGGGCGGCGGCGCCTCGGCTTTTGACAATGCGCAGTATTCGCTGGGGATGGGGATCGCGGAGGTGCATGTGTTCATGCGGCGCAGCGCGATGCCGCGGATCAATCCAATACGCTATATGGAGAATGCCGGGTTCTTGCGGCATTTCGCCGATCTGGGTGATGCGGCGAAATACGAGGCGATGGATTTTTTCCTTAATCACAGCCAGCCACCGACCAATGATACGTTCTCCCGCGCCTCCGCCTATTCCGGCTTTCATCTGCATCTGGGTGAGCCGTGGCTGAAGGTGGAGGAGATTGCCGAAGGGGTGCGGGTGACGACGCCGAAGACCACGCATGATTACGCGATGGTGATCGCCAGCACAGGGCTTTTGACCGATGTGGCGCTACGGCCGGAGCTGGCAGCGGTTGCCAAGGATATCGCGCATTGGCGGGATGTTTATTCAGCCCCGGAGGGCAGGCAGAATCGGTTGATCGAGGATCATCCATATCTCGGGCCGTCCTTTGAATTTATGCCGAAGTCGCCGGAGGCGGCTGACCGGCTGCATGGACTGTTCGTTTTCAACTACTCGGCGCTGGTAAGCCTGGGGCTTTCGGCGGCGGCCCTTTCAGGGCTGAAATTTGCGGTGCCGAAAGTTGTGGCGGGCGTCACGCGGCAATTGTTTACCGATGATTCGAAGGAGATTCTCGGTGAGTTCCTGGCCTATTCGGAAGTGGAGTTCACCCACTGAGCGGGTTGACGACGCATGTGCTGGACACTGCGCAGGGCTGCGGTGCGGCCGGCATGCGGGTGGATCTGCGGCGCGGCGGCGAGGTTCTGGCGAGCGTGACGCTGGATGCGGGCGGGCGCGGTGAATTGCTGGAGACATTGGAAGCGGGCGGCTATGAGTTGCTGTTCCATGCAGGAGATTATCAGGGAGCCGGGTTTTTCGATATTATACCGATACGGTTTTATGTGGCCGAGCCGGAAGTGCATTATCATGTGCCGTTGATCCTCTCGCCTTTCGGCTATTCCACCTATCGGGGCGGATGAGTTGAATTATCCTCGGGATTTGATTGGTTATGGGGGGCGGCCGCCGGCGGCGGCGTGGCCGGGCGGCGCCAGGGTCGCGATTAATTTCGTGGTGAATTACGAAGAGGGCGCAGAGAATTCCATATTGCATGGAGATAATGCGTCGGAGGCGTTTTTATCGGAGATTGTGAACGCGCAGCCGATTGAGGGCATGCGCCATATCAGCATGGAGAGCCTGTACGAATACGGCGCGCGCGCCGGGTTCTGGCGGGTGCGGAAATTGTTTGCCGAGCGCGGTATGCCGGTGACGGTGTTCGGCGTGTCGATGGCGATGGCGCGAAACCCTGAGGTGGTGTCGGCAATGTTGGAAAGCGGCTGGGAGATTGCCTGCCATGGTCTTCGCTGGATCAACTATCAGCATGTGCCCGAAGCGATCGAGCGCGAGCATATGGCAGAGGCTATCAAGTTGCATACGGCGCTGACCGGGACGCGGCCATTGGGTTGGTACACGGGGCGCACCAGTCCAAATACCGCGAGGCTGGTGGCTAATGAGGGCGGGTTTGTTTACGATGCGGATTCTTATGCCGATGATCTGCCGTATTACGATGCGTCGAACGGGCGGGCGCAGCTTGTGGTGCCGTATACGCTGGATACCAATGACATGCGGTTTTGCGCAGTGCAGGGGTTTAATTCGGGTGCGCAGTTTTACGCCTATTTGAAGGATTGTTTCGACGTTCTGTATGCCGAAGGCGAAGTCGCGCCGAAGATGATGTCGGTGGGGCTGCATTGCCGGATTGTGGGAAGGCCCGGGCGGGCTGCGGCGCTGGCAAGGTTTTTGGATTACGTGCAGGGACATGAAAAGGTTTGGCTGGCGCGGCGGATTGATATCGCGCGGCATTGGTTGGAGCAGCATCCGGCATAGGCGCTGTCTTTGCCACAGCCCATGCCCCAAATTAACAAAAGTTTTTTGGTTCTTTTTTTCAAAAAAAGAACCGCTTTCCCGGCCTGCTGTTTTATTTTCTGTTTTTGCCTTAGATTGCCGGTATGGATTTAGATTTCTCGGAAGCTGAAATTCAACGCTATGCGCGGCATATTTTGCTGCGGGAGGTGGGCGGCGTTGGGCAGGCCAAGCTGAAAGCCGCGCGGGTTTTGATTGTGGGGGCCGGCGGGTTGGGGTCGCCTTTGGCGCTGTATCTGGCGGCGGCGGGGGTTGGGTCGATCGGGATTGTTGATGCCGATGTGCTGGAACTTTCCAATCTGCAGCGACAGGTGGCGCATACCACCGGGCGGCTCGGGCAGTTGAAAGTGGAGTCTGCGGCGGCGGCGATGCGGGAGATTAATCCGCTGGTGAATGTTGAGGTTTTTGCCGAGCGGCTGGAGACCGGGAACGTGCAGCGGCTGCTGGCGGCTTACGATATCATCTGCGACGGCACGGATAATTTCGAAACGCGATTTTTGCTGGCGGATGCCTGCGTGCTCGCGCGCAAGACATTGGTGTCTGCCGCGGTGCTGCGATTCGAGGGGCAGTTGTCCACATTCAAGCCGCATGCGGATGCGGATGGCCCCTGTTACCGCTGTTTGTATCCGGAGCCGCCGCCGCCCGGCATGGTGCCGAGTTGCAGTGAAGCCGGGGTGCTGGGCGCGGTGACCGGGGTGATGGGGACATTGCAGGCAACCGAGGTTTTGAAGGAGATTATGGGCATCGGCGAGTCGCTTTCGGGAAGGCTGGTGATCTGGGATGCGCTGCAGGCGGAATTTCGAAAGGTGCGGCTGCGCCGGGATCCGGGATGCAGCGGTTGCGGCGATCGCGCATTGCCGGTTGCTGGGGGGTAGGGGATGAAATTTCGGTTGGCTTTCGGCCTGCTGGCCTGCGTGCTGCTGGGCGGCTGGACTTCGGTACCGGAAGGTTCCGGGCCGGGGCCGGGGGTGGGCAAAGCGGACGGTTATCCACTGCCGCGCTTTGTCTCGCTGCGCACCAATGAGGTGAATTTTCGGGCGGGACCGGGATTTCAATATCCGGTGGTCTGGGTTTATCAGCGGCAGGATTTGCCGGTGGAGGTTATCGGCGAGTTCGACGTCTGGCGGAAGCTGCTGGCGCCGGACGGCGGCACAGGCTGGGTGCATGAGGCGACCATTCGTTCGCGCCGCAGTTTTATCGTGACCAGCCAGCAGGCGAGTTTGCGCGCCAGCCCAAATAGCGGGGCGACGGTGGTGGCATTTCTGAATTTCGGTGTTTCGGGAAATCTGCTGCGCTGTCCTGGGGCTTCCGACTGGTGCAAGGCGAGTACGGGGCATGTGACCGGCTATCTGGCACGGGAGGATTTCTGGGGCGCGTTTCCTGGAGAGATGATCGGCACGCAATAGCGGCTTTAAAGTTGTCCACAGAAAAGACTCGGTAGGGCGGCCACAATATATTGAGATTTTTCGCTTTGTACTCTACTGCATATTGTAGTGCAGCAGGGGAGGCCTACAACATGGAGTGGTCGGACGACGTTATCGCAAGACTCCGAGTGCTTTGGGTGGAAGGTCTTTCAACCGCTGAGATCGGCCGCCGGCTGAATGTTTCGAAAAATGCCGTGGTGGGGAAGGCGCATCGCCTGAATCTGCCGCCGCGGCCTTCGCCGATCCGCCGCGGGGTTGAGGGCAGTGCCTCGCCGCGGCCACAGGCGCCGCGCCGGGCGCAGGGGCCGACCCTGCCGCCATTGGCTGCTTCTATGGGCGGACCGGCGCCTACGCTGCGGCCCATCATGTCGGCGCCGAAGCAGACGTTGCGGGCAACGCCGTGTTGCTGGCCGAGTGGCGAGCCGGGCAAGCCGAGCTTCCATTTTTGCAGTGCTGGGTCGGTGCCGGGGAAGCCTTATTGCGAGGATCACGCGGCGATAGCGTACGTCCGCGTCCGAGACCGCCGAGAGGACGCCGCGTAAAACTGGCTACGATGGTCATCTGAGGCGCGGTTCTGCGCTTCCGGCGATCGGCCGCTGCCGTCCTCGCGGCCTGCAGGCCGCTGCGGTCCGGTTCTCGAAACACGCCCCAGCTGACTCAGCCTAGCCAGTTTTACCCGCCATGGGTGGAAGACGCGTTAAACGGATGCTGCGGTGCAGCGCATGGCTTTAAAATCTTTTAGGCGCGGTGCTGGGTTTTGTGCAGTGCGGTATTTTGTGGCATTGTTGTAATGCTCGTTTTTTTTCGTTGCTGAAACCTTATTTTCGGGATTAGTGTCCAGTGTCGGCATAAGCCGGCGAGGAAACGATCCATGCCCAAAAGGGCTTAGAAGAAGGTGGCGCAAATGGAAACGGCGCAATTACGTTCAGAGCATGTTGGAACCGACCCATCTGACTCTTCCGCGCATGTCGGTATCGTTAAATGGTTCAACCCGGGGAAGGGCTATGGGTTCATAGCGCCGGAAGAGGGTGGCAACGATATTTTCGTTCACATCAGCGCGGTGCAGCGCGCGGGTTTGCGAAAATTGACCGAAGGCCAGCGCATTAAATTTGCGCTGCAGCAACGTGAGGGGCGCGTCGCCGCCGTGGAACTGCAGCGGGTTAACTAAAACACCCATAAAAAACATGACTTTTCATTGAGCGGCTGTGAGCCCCGGTATGCTGAGGCTGACAGCCGCTTTTTTTATTGACGGGGCAAGAAGCCGATGATGCGCTCGGCCTCGTCGACGATCGGGTCGGCAATCGCGGCGGCGCGGCGCGCGCCCGATTGCAGCGTCGAATCAATGTAGGATTGATCCGCCAGCAGCCGCTGCGCCTGCGCGGTGATGGGGGAAAGATGCGCCACCAGCGCTTCGGCAAGTTTTTCCTTAAACGGACCGAAACCGGAACCGGCGAATTGCATCAGTGAAGCTGCCGGTGTTGTGCCCGTGACAGCGGCATAGATGCCGAGCAGGTTGATCGCCTCCGGGCGGTCTTTCAATTCGGCAATGGTCTCCGGCAACGGCTCGGAATCGGTTTTGGCGCGGCGAATTTTCAGCGCGATGGTATCGGCACTATCGTTCAGATTGATCCGGCTCTGGTCCGACGGGTCCGATTTCGACATTTTCTTGGTGGCGTCGCGCAGGCTCATGATGCGCGCCGCCTCTGGCGGGATCAGCGTTTCGATCCGCGGGAAGAATTTCACCCCGTAATCATGGTTGAATTTCTCGGCAATGTCGTTGGCAAGTTCGATATGCTGGCGCTGGTCGTCACCCACCGGCACCAGTGTCGCGTGGTAGGCGTGAACGTCGGCGGCCATCAGGTTGGGGTAAACATATAGCCCCGAGGAGACGGCCTCGCGGTCCTTGCCGGCCTTGTCCTTGAACTGCGTCATCCGGTTTAGCCAGCCGACGCGGGTGATGCAATTGAAGATCCAGGCCAGGCGGGCGTGCGCCGCCACCGCAGATTGGTGGAACAGAATGTTTTTTTCGGGGTCGATGCCGCAGGCAATCAGGATCGCCGCCATGATCCGGGTTTTCTCCCGCAGCTCCGCCGGGTCCTGGAAATTGGTGATCGCGTGCTGGTCGACGATGCAATAGAGGCAGTCGTGGCCGGCCTGCAACTGCACCCAGTTGCGGAGCGCGCCGAGATAATTGCCAAGGGTGGGCACGCCGGAAGGGGCGATGCCGGAGAAGATGCGGGGTGACGGAGTTTTGGACATGGCGGGTTGGTTACGCTCAGCCTTATCGACCGGTCAACTCTCCTCAGGTGCCAGTTTTTTAGCTCGGCGGCGCGACAGGAGCGCGCGGACCTCGCTTAGGTCGAAGGCATGGCTCAGGAGGCCGCTGCCGAGATAGGTGATGCCGCCGACGATTGTCAGGACCGAGAAATCGAGGATATTGGTTTTGCCGGGGGGCAGCAGCCGTTCGGTAAGGTAGAGGGCGGCGGCCATGGCGGCGGCGGCGAGCAGAATGCGGGGCAGGCGGCGTTTGGCATGGCCGTCCAATGCGAAATAGCCCCGCCGGTGCAGGATGAAGCCTAGCACCGCGGCGTTGAAGGCAGCCGACAGGCTGGTCGCAAGTGCCGGACCTACAGCCTTTAACGGGTGCATGAAAACGAGGTTCATCGCGAGGTTGAGAACCACGGCGGCGATGCCGATTTTCAAGGGGGTGACGGTGTCGCCACGGCCGAAAAATCCCGGTGTCAGGATCTTGACCAGTGCAAACAGCGGCAGGCCGATTGCGAAAGCCGCGAGCGTATGGGCGGTCAGCGCCGCGGTGTGCAAGGTGAAGGCGCCGCGGACGAAAATCAGCTCGATTACGGGGCGGGCGGCAACCGATAGGCCGATGGCGGCCGGCAAGGTGAGGATCAGAACGGATTCAAGCGCGCGGTTCATGGTGGCGAGTGCGTTGGCGTTTTCACCCAGCGAAATCTGCCGGGAGATCAGCGGCAGCAAGGCGGTGCCGGCGGCGGTGCCGATGATGCCGAGCGGCAGCTGGTTCACGCGGTCGGCGTAATACAGGATCGACACCGAACCGGCCGGCAGCAAAGTGCCGATAATGATGTCGATAGAAACGTTGAGCTGGGTAACGCCGGCGCCGACCAAAGCCGGCGCCATCCGGCGGAACAATTTCAGCATGCGCGGCGTCAGGCGGGGTTTGGGCAGTTTGATGCGCATGCCGGCGCGGCGCATCGCAAAAATGAGCAGCAGCAGCTGGGCTACACCGGAGACCGTGACGCCCCAGGCCAGCGCGAAACCGGCATTTTTTACGTAAGGCGTGAGGCACAGCATGAACGCGATGGAGAAAACATTGAACAGCAGCGGCGCCGCGGCGGCGGCGGCGAAACGGCCCATGGCGTTCAAGACGCCGGAAAATAGCGCGGTCAGGCAGACGAAGAAAAGATAGGGAAACATGATCCGGGTGAGGACGACCGCGAGGGTGAATTTTGCATGGTCGCCGGAAAAGCCCGGGGCCAGGACGTAGAGCAGCCAGGGCATGAACAATTCGCCCACGACAGTGAGGCAGCCGAGCCAGAACACCATCACTGCGGTGGCCTCCTCGGCAAAGCCGGTCGCGGCCTCCAACCCCTCGGTATGCAGGATATGCGAGATGGAGGGGACGAAGGCGGCGTTGAAGGCGCCTTCGCCGAACAGTCGGCGGAACAAATTGGGGAGCCGCAGGGCGACGAAGAAAGCGTCGGCGATGGGGCCGGTGCCGAGGATGGCGGCGATCAGCATGTCGCGGGCGAAGCCGAGGATGCGGCTTGCCATGGTCCACATGCCGACCGTGAAGGCGCCTTTTAACATGCGGTAAAGCTCATGGGCGGTGAGCTAGCGTAATCCTGACCCAAATGGAATCGCCGGCAACGAATTAAGTTGCCGCCTTGTAGATATCCGGCCGCAGCATCTCCATGAAGCGTGATGGACTTCCAAGCTCGGTAAAACCGAATTGACGGTACAGGCCGTGGGCGTCGGAGGTCAGCAGCAGCATCCGCCTCAGACCTTGCAGATCCTCATGCGCGACAATGCTCCGCATGAGAAGTTTGGACAGGCCGCGGCCGCGATGCGGCGCCAGGATGAATAGATCCGCCAGCAGCGCGAATGTCGCCTTGTCCGTGACCACGCGCGCGAAGCCGATTTGCCAAGCGCCCTTATAGACACCGAAGCAAAGCGAATTGCGGATTGCGCGCTCCACGACCGCGCGTGGAATACCCGGTGACCAATAGCTCTCTTCGGCCAGATATTTGTAAATAACCGTGAGATCGAGGCGATCAGGGTCGGTGGAAATTTCATATTCGGGCATGGCTGACGTCCATCGTTCGGTTATTGCGGCAGAATGAAGCCGTAGGTGGGATAGATGGTTCGGCCCATCGCATGCGCGGGCTCAAACCAGACCCGGACCTCGGTCCAGTCGTTCCTGGTGGAGACGTCGAGGATGGGCTGGTTATGCTCGATGCGATGCGGCAGCCAGTTGGACTGGGTGACCTCGATCTGCCGTGGCGTCGCCAAAGCCGTGACCACGGCGAGATGCCCGGATGTCATCGAGCCATGCGGTTTGAACACCAGAATGGCGCCGGGCGCCGGGGATTGGGCGCGCGGGTAGCGGCCGTCGGCTTCATCCCACCATTGCCAGGCGTCGCCGCTCAGTTCGATGCCGGAGGTTTTGCGGGCATAGGGGACGCAGGTGAGCGGGGTGGCCGTCCCATAATGCGCGTAGGGACTGGCACATCCCGTAAGCAGCGCCAGCAGGCCGAAGCGGAGAAGGGGAAAGCGCAAAACGGACTCGATTTCTGGTGCAGAATCGAATTTAGCGCTGCCGCCGATTCCGCCGCAAGCGGTTGTTGTGCCGGCAACCCAGCTAAATCCGGCATCTCTGAGCGGCGTTAACCTTCCGGAAATTATACAACCCTAGGTAGTCTCCATCATATCAGGAGGTTGCCGCGATGGGAATAAAGCCAATGACTGGATCGGTCGTCGCGGCCGCAGGCCAAAACTGCGGAATTTCCGCATTATTCGCGGTGACGCCGGCCGCCGCCAATCCGGCCTATCTGATCGTCACCGGGCTTGACCGCGATGAATATACCGCTGGGTATAATCTGTCGAATATGGGCGCGCTATCCGGAAACGGCGCGGAACAAGGCTTCAGCAATGCCGGCGGCGATGCCTATTCCGTGGGGATCGTTTACAGCTACCAGGCTGCCTCCGGACAATATTACAATGCCAGCTATGGCTATTTGAACCAGCTGACATTTACCGCATCAACGAACACGAACGACAATGTCTGCCTGTCGGTTTACGGCACCAGCAATGCCAACCAGGCGGCAGCCTATGCGGCAAGTCCCTATGTCCTTGAAGAGAACCCCAAGAATTTTACTTATGAGGGCAGCGTCAGCGTGGTCACGCAGCCGGCGGCGGCGCATCCGGGCCCGATCCAGGCGACGCCGGATTCCATTTGCGCCGCCGCGCAGTCGTTTGTCGGCAAGGCCTGGAACATGGACGGCTGTTGGGTGCTGACATCCAATATCTCCGCGGAGGCGGGCGCCTCACTGCCGGCTTCCAGCACGCTGACGGGGGTACCGGGCGTTGCCAATGGCGAATGGATTGTCGCCTATAACGGGCCGGTCAGCGCCAGTGCCAATTGGGAGCAAAAACTTGGCGCCGGAGAAATGGTCGGCTTCGTGACTACCGCCGGGGGCGGCCATATCACGACGGTTGTCGCCGGCAGCGGCAGCACGGCGCTGCTGGTCGATAATATCACCTATGAGAACGGCAATGGCAGTATTGAAAACGCAGCGAAAGACGGTTCGGCCAACGATGTTCTGATCGCAGCTCCGCATGCCGCAGCGCAGGAATTCAACGGCGTCAATCCCGCCGATGTGGTGGTGTACGAACTCGATACGCCGAAGGTCAGCGCCCTGGTCACGGGCTTGGCCATGACCGAGCGGGCGAGCACACCGCTGGCTCCGTTGTTTTCCGCCAGCAATCCGCTGGCCTCGCAGGCGATTACCGAGTGGCAGGTTTATAACAGCAATAGCGGTGACTCGATCACTTTGGGCGGGGCTGCACAGTCCGGCGACCATTCGGCTGCCAGCTGCGCAATCGTCGCCTCGCTCTCTTCTGTCGGACTGCTGGCCGGCGCGACCGTTTGCTCTGACAGCGTCGATGTTCGGGCGTTCAACGGCGCCTATTGGGGCGATTGGCAAAGCCTGGCGGTGAGCGTGGCGACGCCCGCGGCCCCGCAGCTCAGCAGCCAGACCGCGAACCAGACCTGGCTGCAGGGGCGCAGGATCAGTCTGGCCCTCCCCGCCGGTGTGTTCACCGATCCGCAGAGCCAGCCGCTGACCTATGCCGCCAGCCAATCCAACGGCCAGGCGCTGCCCGCCTGGCTTAGCTTTAATGCCGCAACCCGGACCTTCGCCGGCACGGTTCCCGCTGGAATGCAGAGCCTGGGTGTGGAGGTCACCGCAACCGATACCAGCGGGCTCTCAGCCAGCGAGAGCTTTGCGGTCACGGTACCTGCGGCGGCGCCGGCTCTCACCAGCCAGACTCCGAACCAGAGCTGGCTGCAGGGCAAGGCGATCAGTCTGGCTCTGGCCGCGAAAACCTTTACCGACCCGCAAGGCGAGACACTGAATTATAGCGCCACACTGTCCAGCGGCAGCGCGCTGCCGTCCTGGCTCAGCTTCAATGCCACGACCCGAACCTTCTCCGGTACGGTGCCTGCCGGGGCGGAGCACCTGGCTTTGAAGGTTTCAGCCACCGATAGCAGTGGTTTGTCCGGCAGCGAGGTTTTTAACGTTACCGTACCGGCTGCTGTGGCAGCAAAGTCCGCGGTGGGCGTGGCGGCCGACGTGATCGCGATTTCCAAGGCCGCAACAATGCTGTTTTCAAGCGTCAATTCTGACGTGATGCAATTCATTTCGGCCAGTGTTGGCCAAGGCGCTCAGGTTCCAGCCGGCACCAGCGGTGCATTTGCAGGTTTACCTATGAATATGGTGAAGCCGATCGTTGTGACCGGATCCCTGGCGAATGGCGTAGCGCCGGCGTGTGGCGTGATGCGATGGTTTGATCTGCCGGACACTCATGGCAGCAGCCTGCTCTCCTTTACCGGCGCGGCCGGTAGTTCCCATATTAGCCTTGTCAATTAGCTGCTGGCGTAAAAGTTCGAGAGCGATAACGCCGAAGGCCTGAAGCATCGAAATTTCTTGGCTCGCGGGCGGCCAGCTTTTTGCAAACCAGCTTTTTGCAAACCAGCTTTTTGCAAAGCCGCCAGCTTTTTACAAAAACGAACTGCTTTCTTAGGTTTGTCTTTCTGCGGGGGTGATTGCGCGATGAGCGTGTCCCCGGTAGTTTGCACAAATCATGAGCAGTCTGACGTTTCCACTTATTAAACCGGTCACGATTGGCACCGGCAGCCGCGCGGTTCAGCTGGATGCCCCGGTGATTTTAGCGCCGCTTTCCGGCGTTACCGACCTGCCGTTCCGGGCTCTGGCGAAGTCGATGGGGGCGCCGCTGGTGGTCTCTGAGATGATCGCTTCCTGGGCAATGGTGCGGGAAAACCGCAATACCATGCGCATGGCCGAGGTTGTGGCCGGGGGCGGTCCGTCTTCAGTGCAGCTTGCCGGCTGTGAGCCCGAGGCGATGGCGGCGGCGGCGCGGATTGCCGTGGGGCAGGGCGCAGACCTGATCGACATTAATTTCGGCTGCCCGGTTAAAAAAGTGGCGATTGGGCAGACCGCCGGTTCGGCGCTGATGCGCGACGAGGCATTGGCCGGGCGCATCCTTGCGGCGACGGTGCGGGCGGTGGAGGTGCCGGTGACGCTGAAAATGCGCATGGGCTGGGACCGGGAGAGCCTGAACGCGCCGGCGCTGGCGCGGATTGCGGAAGACGCTGGGATTGCAATGGTGACGGTGCATGGGCGGACCCGGCAGCAGTTCTACCAGGGCGTGGCGGATTGGGATTTTATCGCTGAGGTGAAGCAGGCGGTCCGGATACCAGTGATTGTGAACGGCGATATCACCAGTGAGGGCAAAGCCGCCGAGGCGCTGGCGCGTTCGGGCGCCGATGGCGTGATGATCGGGCGCGGCGCCTATGGCCGGCCGTGGTTTCTGGCGCAGGTGGCGCATTATCTGCAGACTGGCGAGCGGATCGCACCACCCGGACTGGCCGGGCAGAAGGCGGTTTTGCTGCGTCATTACGCGCATGTGGTGGCGCATTTTGGCGAGCGCGCCGGCGTGCGGTTGGCGCGTAAGCATATCGCTTGGTATAGCCATGGGCTGCGCGGTTCGGCGGCGTTCCGGGCGCAGATGAACCGGCTGGATGAGGCCGATGCGGTGATCGGCCTGATCAACAGTTTTTATGATCCTTTGATCGAGGCGGGGTTTGTCCGGCAGGACGAACTAGCCGCCGATATGGCTGATCCATTGGCCATTGCAGCATGAGCGGCTTCCGGCGGGCGTTCGGGATGGTCAAGCGTTCGGCGCCGGGACCCAGCAGTATTCGTTCGGACCCGGCGCAGATTCTGGGCGCGCTGCCGGTGGCGGTGGTGACGCTGGATGAGCACGATACATTCTGCTTCGTGAATTATGCGGCGGAGGAGTTTTTCGGCTCCTCGGCGACACTGCTGAAAAACCAGCAGCTGAGCGATATTCTGCCGGCCGACCATCCGATTTTTCTGCTGCTGGAACGGGCGCGGCGAAATGGGCTTACGGTTGCCGAGCATGACATGATTTTGGAAGGACCGCGGCTGTCGCGGCGCGGCACATCGGTGCAGGTGGCGCCCATGGGCGATGTGCCGGGGCATGTGGTGCTGACGCTGCATGACGAGTCGGCCGCGCGCGCGCTCGACCAGCAGATGTCGGCCCGCAACGCCGCGCGCAGCATTACCGGCATGGCGGCGATTCTGGCGCATGAGGTGAAAAACCCGCTTTCCGGCATTCGCGGCGCTGCCCAGTTGCTGGAAACCAGCGTGCCGCCGCAGGACCGGGAGCTTGCCGTGCTGATCCGCGACGAGGCCGACCGGATCCGTGCGATGGTCGAACGCATGGAGACGTTCGGCGAGAAGAAGCTGGAGCGCGATGCGGTAAATATTCACCGGGTGCTGGAACGGGTGCGCAAGCTGGCCGGCTCGGGTTTTGCGGCGCGGGTGCGGTTTGTGGAATCCTACGATCCATCGCTGCCGCATGTGAACGGCAATCGCGACCAGCTGATTCAGGTGTTGCTGAACCTGGTGAAGAACGCCGCCGAGGCGATTGCGGGGACGGAGCGCCAGGATGGCGAGATCCATCTCTCCACCGGTTTTCAGCATGGCGTGCGGCTTTCCGCCGCATCCGGGCGGACCCGCGCCAACCTGCCGATCTTTGTCTGCGTGCGCGATAACGGGCCAGGCATTCCCGAAGATATCCGCCGGCATCTGTTCGAGCCGTTCATCAGCACCAAGGCCACCGGCAGCGGGCTTGGCCTGGCGCTGGTCGCTAAAATCGTCGCCGATCATGGTGGGCTTATCGATGTCGATAGCCGGCCTGGACGCACCGAATTCCGCATCAACCTGCCCGTCTTCGAAGAACCCCCGGAAAGTAACTATTAATGACGCTCCCGACTGTCCTGATTGCCGATGACGACCGCTCGATACGCACTGTCTTGACGCAAGCTCTGGGACGGTCCGGGTATCAGGTACGCGCCACCTCATCGGCCGCGACGCTGTGGCGCTGGGTGGAAGATGGCGAAGGGGATCTGGTGATCACCGATGTCATCATGCCCGATGAGAACGGGTTGGATCTGGTGCCGCGAATCCGCCGCTTGCGGCCGGAACTCCCGGTGATTGTGATGAGCGCGCAATCGACGCTGACGACGGCGGTGCAGGCGGCGCAGCGCGGGGCCTTCGATTATCTGCCGAAGCCGTTCGATCTCGGCGATCTGCTGGCGGTGGTCGATCGGGCGCTGAAGCAGCCGCTGAATGTGGCGGCGAATACCGAAGGGCTGAAACAATCCGATGAGGCGCTGCCGCTGATCGGCCGCAGCCCGGCGATGCAGGAAATCTACCGGATCATCGCCAGGCTGACGACGACGGATTTGACCGTTATGGTCAACGGCGAGAGCGGGGCCGGCAAGGAATTGGTGGCGCGCGCGCTGCATGATTATGGCCGCCGCCGGGCGGGGCCTTTCGTTGCAATCAACATGGCGGCGATTCCGCGCGAGCTGATCGAGAGTGAATTATTCGGCCATGAGCGCGGCGCCTTCACCGGCGCCACCAACCGACATGTCGGGCGGTTTGAGTAGGCCAATGGCGGCACGCTTTTCCTGGACGAGATCGGCGATATGCCGCCGGAGGCGCAAACCCGGCTGCTGCGGGTGCTGCAGGAGGGCGAGTTCACCACAGTGGGCGGCAGGCAGCCGATCCGCGCCAATGCGCGCATCGTCGCGGCGACCCATAGGGATTTGCGGGCGCTGATCCGCAGCGGGCAGTTCCGTGAGGATTTATTCTATCGGCTGAACGTGGTGCCGATCCGACTTCCGCCGTTGCGCGAACGCCCCGATGATATCCCCGTACTGGCGCAGCATTTTCTGGCGCGCGCGCAAAGCGAGGGGCTGCCTGCGAAATCGCTGAACCCGGGCGCCATGGCGATGCTGTCTGCCTATCGCTGGCCGGGCAATGTGCGCGAGCTTGAAAATCTGATCCGCCGGCTTGCCGCTTTGGTGCCACAATCGGTGATTACGGAACAGATTCTGGCGCCTGAACTCAGCGACCATGTCGCGGTTCAGGAACTGGCGCCGGTGAGCGGAGATGAGCCCGATACGATGGCGCAGGTGGTCGAACGGCATGTGAGCCGATTACTGGCGGCGATCCGCGAAAGCGGCGAGGAAGGGGTGCTGTACGAACGCGCCCTGGCAGAGCTCGAGCGGCCGTTGATCCGCATGACTTTGGCGGAGACAAGGGGCAATCAGATCCGGGCGGCGGCATTGCTTGGACTCAACCGCAACACATTGCGCAAGAAAATCCGCGAGCACGGCATTGGGGTGCAGCGGCGTGTCGGGTAGCATCTGAACATGCCGGATACGTCGATGCCACCGGTGGAGAAGCGCTCACGGTCCAAATTTGCGCGCGATCTCGCTTTTGGCCGGTTGTCGACTTTTCTGCTGCCTTGCCTGGCGCTGGTGCTGGGCATTGCCACCTTTGCAATATTGGCCGGGCGGGTAAAGCTCACCGTGCATTCGGGCGTCGCGGTCGGCATGAGCGTCGCCGATTTTGCGGTGCTGATATTGCTGATCACCATTCTCGCGTGGCGCGTGATCCGCGTGATCATGGAGCACCGGCGCGGCACCGCGGGGGCGCGGCTGCATGTGCGGCTGGTGGTGCTGTTCGGCGTGGTGGCGGCGGTGCCGGCGATTTTGGTGGCGGTATTTGCGACGGTGTTTTTCAATATCGGCATTCAGGCCTGGTTCAATCAACGGGTACAGACCGCACTCGCGGAAAGCAGCCAGGTGGCGCAGGGATATCTGGATGAGCATACCAATGACATCCGGCTGGATGCGTTGGGCATTGCCAATAATCTGGCGCAGCAGGGGCCGATTTTTCTCGGCAACCCGGATGATTTCACTTCCTATCTGGCGACGCAGACGGAGCTTCGCGGGTTGACGCAGGCGGTTATTTACGTGCCTTCGACCGGCCAGGTGGCGTCATCCGGCGGCGTGCTGGGCAATTTGGTGGCAGCGGTTCCCACGCCTTCGGAACTTGCCAACGCCCATTCCGGGCAGGTGGCGGTGACCGCCTCGCCGGATGAGACGCTGGAGAGCGCGGTGATCGCGCTTGATAATTTCACGCCGCCGGCGGTGCTGCTGATCGAGCGGCCGATCGATCCGGCGATTCTGGACCATGTGAATAAGACCGAGGCGGCGGTGGCGGAATATCAGCGGCTTTCGCACAACCGGGCGGGGCTGGAGGTTTCCTTTGCGCTGATTTTCGCGACCGTCGCGCTGCTGGTGCTGTCGGCGGCGGTGTTGATCGGCCTCATTCTCGCCAACCAGATCGCCCGCCCCATCGGGCATTTAATGCGCGCGGCGGAGCGGGTGCGCGAAGGCGATCTGGAAGTCCGGGTGCCGGAGAAAGCCACCGGCGATGAGGTGGCGGAGCTGTCGCGCGCCTTCAACCGGATGACCGGGCAGCTGGCGGCGCAGCGCTCGGAACTAATGGTGGCCTATGGCCAGTTGGATGAACGCAGGCGGTTTACCGAGACGGTGCTCGCGGGTGTTTCCGCCGGCGTCATCGGGCTGGATGCGAGCGGCCGGATCGAACTGCCGAACCGCGCCGCCGCCGAATTGCTGGGGCTCGACCTGCAGACCAAGATCGGTCAGCCGCTCGCGGAAATTGCGCCGGAATTTGCCGCGTTGATCGATGCGGTGATGGCAGCACCGGATAAGCCGGCCACCGCCGAGCTGGAACACGGACCGGCGATGCATAAGCGGGTGCTGCTGGTGCGGATTGGCGCCGAGATGATCAACGGCAAGCCGGATGGGTTTATTGTGACATTCGACGATGTGACGGAGCTGCTCTCGGCACAGCGCAAGGCG
Organism: Rhodovastum atsumiense; assembly: GCA_026225115.1. Lineage (GTDB taxonomy): Bacteria > Pseudomonadota > Alphaproteobacteria > Acetobacterales > Acetobacteraceae > Acidocella > Acidocella atsumiense_A. The sequence continues at coordinate 38,263 of JAMFSE010000071.1, read as the reverse complement.
GCCTGGGCCGATGTCGCGCGCCGCATCGCGCATGAGATCAAGAATCCGTTGACGCCCATTCAGCTTTCCGCGGAACGGCTGAAACGCCGCTTCAGCCGCGAAATCACTTCCGATCCGGAAAGCTTCAACCAATGCGCCGATACGATCGTGCGGCATGTCGGCGATATCGGCCGGATGGTGGATGAATTCTCGACCTTCGCGCGCATGCCGGCGCCGATCATGCGGCCGGAAACGCTGGAGCGTATCGCCCGCGAGGCGATGGTGCTGCAGCGGGTGGCGGCGCCGAAAGTCGATTGGCAGATCGTGATCGACGATCCGGCGTTGCGCGCGGTGTGCGACCGCCGGCTGATCGGCCAGGCTTTGACAAATCTGCTGCAAAATGCAGCGGATTCCGTCGCCATGCGGCCGGGCGCCAAAAATGTGACTTTGCATGTCTCCATGCTCGGCACCGATGCGGTGCTGAGCGTGACCGATGACGGTGTCGGCCTGCCCGAGCAGGATCGTGCGCGGCTCACCGAGCCCTATGTGACGCATAAGCCGAAAGGCACCGGGCTTGGCCTTGCCATCGTCCGGAAAATAATGGAGGACCATGGCGGCCGTTTGGAGCTTGAACAGGCGCCGGATGGCACGGGTGCGGTGGTGAGCCTGATTTTACCGGCGCTTGATCCGCTTGCGGAAACGGCAGCAGCTGACGATATGAAGCATTACCACCCTGGGGGATTTGCCGCACAATGACTGAAATCCTGATCGTCGATGACGAGCCGGATATCCGGCTGTTGGTGGAAGCGATCCTGCGGGACGAAGGGTTCGAGGCGCGCAGCGCTGGCACCTCCGACGAAGCGATCGCCGCCTTTCGCGCTCGCCGGCCGGCGTTGGTGATTCTGGATGTCTGGCTCCAGGGCTCCAAACTTGACGGCATCGGTATTCTCGACGTGCTGCATCAGGAAGAGCCGCGGGTGCCGGTGGTGATGATCTCCGGCCATGGCACCATCGAGACCGCGGTCGCCGCGATTCAGCGCGGGGCCTATGATTTTATCGAAAAGCCGTTCAATTCGGACCGCCTGCTACTGGTGGTGCGGCGCGCGCTGGAGGCCGCCAAGCTGACCGCGGAGAACGCCGAATTGAGGCTGCGCGTGGGACCGGAAACCGAGCTTACCGGCGACGGCAATGCGGTTGCGTCGCTGCGATCGGCGATCGAGCGTGTGGCGCCGACCGGTTCGCGCGTGCTGATCACCGGTGCCCCGGGGGCGGGCAAGGAAATTGTCGCGCGGATGATCCATTCGCGCTCGCGCCGGGCAGAGGGCCCGTTCGTGGTGCTCAACTGCGCGATCCTGGCGCCGGAGCGCTTTGAGGCCGAGCTGTTCGGGGTTGAAGCTGGCGCCGATGGCGAGGGTTCGCCGCGCCGCGTCGGTGTGCTGGAACGTGCCCATGGCGGCACGCTGCTGCTCGACGAGATTTCCGAAATGCCGATGGAGACGCAGAGCAAAATTGCCCGCGTGCTGCAGGAACAAAGCTTTGAACGCGTCGGACAGAATGGTGCTGCCGGGAAGGTGAAGGTCGATATCCGCGTAATTACGACGACGGCGCGCGATCTGGCCGATGCGATTGCCGGCGGGCGGTTCCGGGAAGATCTGTTCTACCGGCTGGCCGTGGTGCCGCTGCGCGTGCCGTCCCTGAAAGAACGCCGCGAGGATATTCCGGCGCTGGCAGCGTATTTTCTGGCGCGCGCGGAGGATACATCCGGGCTGCCGGCGCGGGCACTGGCATCAGATGCGATCGCGGCGCTGCAGGCGCATGATTGGCCAGGTAACATCCGGCAATTGCGCAATGTGATGGACTGGCTGATGATCATGCGCTCCGGCGAAACCACGGATTATTTCCGCGCCGAGCATCTGCCGACGGAACTGGCAGCGCACGCGCCGCGCGCCTTGGCCATCGATCCCGCTGCCGATTTGATGGCGCTGCCGCTGCGGGAGGCGCGCGACGTGTTCGAGACGCAATATCTGCAGGCGCAGTTACTGCGCTACGGCGGCAATATCAGCCGCACAGCCAATTTCGTCGGAATGGAACGGAGCGCCCTGCATCGGAAGCTGAAACAATTAGGAATCGGCGCGGACGAGCGGACAGCGGTTTAAGGAAGCACTTCTTTTTCTGAAGAAAAAGAAGCAAAAAGACTTTTTATGCTGGGCCATGGGCGCAAGCGCGGCCAACGCCCATGCCTCAGAGTAACAAAAGTTTTTGCGCCGCTTTTTTCAAAAAGCGACTTCTTGTTTGCCTTTAGATTAAAGACTTGGCGTGGCTTAGCACCATTGAACAAACCTGCTGCGTGGCCTCCGCCTTCAGGCCGGCGCCGCCCAGGCTGGTGGTCTGCCCGTTGCCGGTTTGCAGTTCGCCGTCGCTGCCGGAAGTGTACGCTGGATCCGACGTCGGCGTACTGGACGAACCGGTGAACTTGTTGAGCAGCGAATCCTTCACGGATGAGGCAGAGGATGCGGAAGTGGCGCCGAGGTCGTTATTCTGCACGCAATACTGTAGAATCCCCGCGAGGTTGGTGGGGCTGGCGCTGGTTACCGAAGGCAGTGCGGCGCTGCCGGTCATGTTCGACATTCCGGGCATGTTCTGCATCATATTGGAAAACTGCGCCTGCGCCGGCGTTACATGCTGCGCGGCGGTGAGCGCGCCAAATAAGATCGCACCGGTCATCCATTTGTTTTTCACGTTCCGCTCCTGATCATTTTATCGGTCGCCATATATCATTCAATTCGCCGGCGGCGAAGGGCCGGCCGCCCGAATAGGGCGCTGCACATTGCTCACGCACACGGCCTGTCTTAGGGTGGGCCAGGCTAGTGGAGAAACCGCCATGAGTTTGTTCAAGCATTTGAGTTTCGTATCAGCCGCAGCAATGCTGGGATTCCTTTGCGTTCAGCCGCCGGCCATCGCCGCGCAGGCTATCAGCATTCCGACTGTCCATTCTTCCGCATCAACCGCGGTCGTGCCGACAGGGTATTATTATTATCACGGCCGCCGGTATCCGTATCGCTATCATGGAATGTATTTCAATCACCGGTACTACGGGAACGGCCGCTACCATTATTATTGAGCGGTTACGTTCTTGGGTGAAACCGCACCGGCATGCTGCGATAGCCCTGCAGCATGTTGCCGGAGTTGCGCACAGCCTCTCCCATGACCTCGATGCGGGAGACTCGCGTCAGCAATTCTTCCAGAAGAATGCGCAGCTGTAACTCGGCAACCCGGTTGCCCATGCAGCGATGGATGCCAAATCCAAACGAAATATGCTCCTGGCGCTTTGGCCGGTCGATGATGAATTCATCCGGGTTTTCAAATTTCGTCTCGTCGCGATTGCCGGATAAATACCACATCACAACGCGGTCGCCCTTGCGGATCAGTTTGCCGCCCAATTCGTAATCGCTGCGCGCGGTGCGCCGCATATGGGCAATTGGACTCTGATAGCGGATGATTTCCGACACCGCGCTCTCCACCAATGCCGGGTTGGCGCGCAGCTTTTCCCATTCGGTTGGATTGCGATCGAAAAACAACGCGCCGCCGGTCATGGAATGCCGCGTCGTGTCATTGCCGCCGACCACAAGTGTTGAAAGATTGCCAAGCAATTCTCGCGGGTTTGCCGGCATGTCGCTCGTCGCCGGATTATGCGCGAACAGCGAGAGGAAATCATCCGCCGGCGGTGCGGCCGCACGTTCACGCCAGAGCCGTTCGAAATACGCCAGGCATTCCCCCATGATGCGCCGCCGCTCCCCCGGCTCGAGCAAGGCGCTGGCGGTGGCTTCGCTCGCGGAGATGACGTCCGACCAATAGGGCAGCAGATTCCGGTCCTCCCAGGGGAAGTCAAAAAATGACGCCAGCATTTTGGTCGTCAGATCGACCGCCACATGCTCGACGAAATCGAAGGTCTCGCCAAAGGGTAGCGCGTCCAGCGTCTCGCCGGTGCGCCGGCGGATAAGCGATTCCAGTTCGCGCAGGCGTTTCGGCGATACGCCGGGCTGCACTGCCTTGCGTTGGATGTCGTGGCGCGGCGGGTCCAGCGAGATGAAGCTGATGTCCCGGTATTCCTCGGGCTGTTCGCCAAGCGTGATGCTGGGCTCGGATGAGAAAACCTTGTGGTTACTGTCCACGGCGACGATGTCGTCGAATCCGGTGATGCACCAGTAAGGCCCGGCCGGGCCGGTTGGCGACCAATGCACAGGATCCTCGCGGCGCAACCGCCTGAAATATTCATGCGCCAGCCCGGTGGGGTACAGGGATCCATCGCTGGGATCGATCTGCTCGATCGGGATCGAGCAGGGATCGGTTTTCTCGATCTGATTTATTGCCGTCATGCTGACGTCCTCCGTCTTTTGCGCCATCATGTGCAGCGGGCGGATAGCAAGTCAACGCTAGATAGTTTTTGGCTTGCGAACAAAACATGAAAATTGGAAACTGCGGGCGCCATGTCCGAGACCGTAATCCTGCTTGAATCCACAGAACGCGCAGCGCCAACGGCGGCTGGCGCTATGCCGTATTACCTCGTGGACTTCATGACGGTTATTGATGGCGTATGTGCCCGATACGCCGATTTGCTGAATGCGGAGGAGCGTCAGCATCTGGCAAAATTGGCGGCGCTGACGCCGGCGGCACGGATGCTGTACGCGCGGCTGGTCAATCGCCGTGGTCCATATTTTCGCGTGGCTGGGTTGGATTATCAGGAGATCGGAAATGTTGAAGCCGCGGTGCAGGAACTTGCCGATGCCGCGCTGCTGCAGCGCTGCGCCGACCAGCATGCGCGTGAATTTCTGCTGGCATGTTTCACCTATCCGGAGCTTAAAGCCGCGTTGCGGGAGCATAAGCCGGTGCGGACTTGCCGGCGGCCGGAACTGCTCGCGTGGATCGCGGAATGGGAGGGGTATGGGGCCTGGGTCGCGGCGTTGCTCACGCGTCATTCCGTTATCTGCCTGCCGCCGTCCGACCCGTTTGCCTTTCTGCGTTTCCTATTTTTTGGCGAGCTGCGCCAGAACCTGTCGGATTTCGTCACCCGTGCGCTCGGGCATATTGTAACCGAAACGGTGGAAGCAGCGGCGCTGCGGCCGCTTTTCAGCACCCGCGAGGAAATGGACGACGCTTATCGGATGGCTGCGCTGTACCAGGAGTTCCGGAATATCCGCGAAAGCCAGTCCGCGACCGTGATTCTGGAATGGTGGAAGGGTGAGAAAATCCACCGCGAGGATTTGAATGCCGGGCAGGATTGGTTTGACCGGCTGGTCAATCGCCTGGGACAATTGCTGGAACGTGCAAATGAAACAGATGCCGCCGCGGCGCTGTATGTCACCAGCCCCGTAGCGCCGGCGCGGGAACGGCGCGCGCGCCTGCTGATCAAGTCCGGTGATGCGGCCGGCGCCACCGATCTCCTGCGCGAAATCCTGAACTCACCTTGCCATGCGCAGGAGGCCTATGCGGCGCGGCAACTGCTTGCCCGGCTGGAGCGGCGTTCACGCCGAACGGAGGCGAGGGAACTGGAACGCGGCGGCGCCACGCTGCTGCTTGACTATCCGCAGTCCGGCGTCGAGCAGGCCGTGCTCGCGCATTACCGGCAACAGGGCTGGCAAGGCGTGCATTCGGAAAACTGGCTGTGGAATGCAAGCTTCGGCCTGCTGCTGTGGGATGTCATTTACGATCCGTCGCTCGGCGTGTTCCACTCGCCATTCCAGTTCGCGCCGTCGGATTTGCATCAGCCGCATTTCTATGCGCGGCGGCAGCCGCGGATCGAGGCAAGGCTGGCAATGCTGGCGGAACCGGCCTCCGCCTTCGCCATCATGCGTGAACATTCCCGAACCAAAACCGGCATCGCCAATCCTTTCGTGGCCTGGCATGATGACCTGCTGGACGTGCTCAGCGTCATGGTCCAGCGCCTGCCTGGCGCCGGCCACGCCGCGGCGTTGCGGTACCTGGCCCGGAACATCGCACGGCATTCAAGCGGCCTGCCGGATTTGTTTCTCTGGAACGAAAACGATTACCGCTTCGTGGAAATCAAGGCGGAGAACGACCATCTCTCCGGTCATCAATTCGAATGGCTGCGCCTGCTGGAAGAGGCAGGCATTAAGGTTTCGCTTGAGAAAGTGAAAAGAAAATTAAGCACTTCTTTTTGATAAAAAGAAGCAAAAAACTTTTTTGAATCTGGGTCACGGGGCGTGCAAAATCCCGGCTCCAAATTAGTAAAAGTTTTTGCGTCGCTTTTTTTAAAAGCGACCTCTTCAGTCTCACGCTTTCCTTTCCGCGAATAGCTTTGCCTTCTCCAGGCACATATCAAAATCCGCAGAGCATCCCTGAAATTTCCACCATCTGCGCGTCAAGTTCAGGATGTCGCCGACAAGCGGGCCGGCGGGGATTCCAGTTTTGACGATATCGCGGCCCTGCAGGGGGAAAATCGGGCGCGGGGTGTTGGCGATGCGGTCGCGCAGTTCGGGCCAGCCTGGTTCACCGGTTTGCGCGAGCCAGGTTTTGGTGATCAGAAATTCCGCGGCATCTTCTGCGAGTGCGCGCCGCAGTTGGACGTCCGTGGCCGCCGGGGTGAGCCGGTTGGGCAGGCGGTAGACGAACAATTTGACAAGTTCGTTGACGCTGAGTTTTAGGCGCGCGCCCAGGTTTTTGGGATTTTCCGTGCTCAACGCGGAGATGCGCATCAGTGGATCGGCCGGAGCGCCGTAGGCGAGCAACCGATTCAGCGCCTGAACATCGGTGCCTTCGGGCAAGATAAGCGGCAGCACGCCGGTTGATTGCATCAGCGCGATCGCGGCACCCGGATCGGCTGCCGAGAGGATCAGTTTCAACTCGCTCCAAATGCGTTCGGCGGAGAGTTTGCGGATGCCGTCGCGGCATTTGGTGATGGCGGCGATGGCCTCGGCGTCGGGGTTGCCCTTGCCGTAGCGCGTGAAGAAGCGAAAAAATCGTAATATTCGCAAATAATCTTCGGCAATGCGGGTGGCGGCGTCGCCGACGAATCGCAGCCGGCCGACGCGCAGATCTTCCTGGCCGCCGAAATAATCGAATACCGTGCCGTCCCGGGTCATCGACATTGCGTTGATGGTGAAATCGCGGCGGGCCGCGTCTTCCCGCCAGTTATCGGTGAAGGCGACGACGGCGTGGCGGCCATCTGTTTCGATATCACGGCGCAAAGTGGTGATCTCGAACGCGCGGCGGCCGATGATGGCCGAGATGGTGCCGTGGGCAAGACCGGTGGGCACGGTTTTGATTTTTGCGTCCGCCAGGCGCCGCATCGTGGTCTCAGGGCTCAGCGGCGTTGCAAAATCCACATCCGCGACAGGTAGGCCCCGCAGCGTGTCGCGCACAGCGCCGCCGGCAATCCGTGCCTCCGGCAATGCCGCCCAGATGCGGCCGATCCCGGGCACGCCGATTCTTTCCTCAATCACCGCGCAGCCTTTGCGCCAGCTTGACGAGGATTGCCGCCGTGGCGCCCCAGATCAGATGCTCGGCTTTCGGCCAGACCCAGAACTGCCGGTCCTCTCCGCGGAAGCTTCCGGTGCGTTGCTGCGGGCCGGCCGGGTCCAGAAGATCGGCGAACGGCAGGCAAAACACGCTGGCAACTTCTTCCGCGGCGGCAACGAATTGCGTGCCGGGCCTGACCAGCGCCAGCACCGGGATCATGTGAAAGCCGGTAGCGGTCAGAACATCGTCCATGCGGCCGATAATTGTTGCATCTTCGGTCCGAAGTCCAATTTCTTCTGAAGCCTCACGCAATGCGGCAGCTTCCGGCGATGCATCGGAGGTCTCGATCCGGCCGCCGGGGAACGCCACCTGTCCGGCATGCCGGCTCAAATGGCTGGCGCGCAGGGTCAGCCAGACGCCCCGGCCGACCTCAATTGGCACCAGGACCGCGGATGGCCAGTAATCGTCGAGCGCCAGCGGCGCGTGCACAAGCCCCAGCAGCCGCGCCCTGATGTCGTTTTCGTTCATGTGAGCCTCGGAAATGGCAGGCGTGTGGCCTCAGACCTTTTCCTCACAGCCCGGCGGCAGATCACCGAGGGAGAAGAAAACGCCGTCGCTCCACACGCCCAGCACCTTGCGGCCATGGAAGATGCCCGGTTCGGCCAGGGCCACCAGCTCATAATAGGTGGCGCGGTTGATCCGCGCCTCGATTGGGTATTTGCCCTTGCCATCACGGACATGAAGATAGGGCGTCGGCTCGCATGTGAGCAAATCATGGGCGATCCGGATCGGATGTTCGCGCCCGGCGGTGATGCATTGATCGGTGTTCGTGCGAAAGCTCAGGCATTGCTGGGCACCGTGGCCGGTCCAATCGAGCTCAACGGCAACGAACGGCGCGTCCTCCACATCGATCAGGCCGCGTTCCGCCGGGGTTTCGAGGAAAAAGGACCCGTCTTCCTCGCGTTTCAATACGGTTGAGAACAGGCAAACCATCGGCTTGCGGTTGATCGGGCTGCCTTTGTAAAGCCAAGTGCCGTCCCGTTTGATGATAAAGGGCAGATATCCGTGATCAACTGCCACGCGGGGTGGCACATCGCAGGGCGCCGGCATTACCATTGGCTTGGGGAAATTGGATTTTGCCCCCGCGGCCTGCGGTTTTTTGCTATTGCCGGAGCCTTCAGTCACAATTTCGCTTTTCCTTACCGCCGATGTTCTCATCATGCCTCGATATAGGTACCATCTATAGGCAATCAAATGGATCAAGGTAAATTGGCATGATGGACGTGACCGCGATCGAAGCGAGGCTGAGCGCGGTGGTAGACCGGTTGACCAGTGCCAAGGCCGCGGTGGGCGATATCATCATCGGCCAGAGCGAGGTGGTTGAGCAGTCGCTGGCGGCGATTTTGGCGGGCGGGCATGCGTTGCTGACCGGCGTGCCGGGGCTGGGCAAGACCAAGCTGGTGGAGACTTTGTCCATAGTTCTAGGGCTTGCCTCGCGGCGGGTGCAGTTCACGCCGGATTTGATGCCTTCCGATATTCTTGGCAGCGAGGTGCTGGATGAGACGCCGGCCGGCCGGCGTTTCAGGTTCCTCCCCGGGCCGATTTTCACCGAATTGCTGATGGCCGATGAGATCAATCGCGCCAGCCCGCGCACCCAGTCGGCGCTCTTGCAGGCGATGGCCGAAGGCCATGTTGCTGTGGCGGGTGAAAATCGGCCGGTGCCGAAGCCGTTTCATGTGCTGGCGACCCAAAACCCGATCGAGCAGGAGGGCACCTACCCCTTGCCGGAGGCCCAGCTGGACCGATTTTTGCTGGATATCCGCATCGATTACCCGGACGCTGCCAATGAGCGAACCATGCTGATTATGACGACGGGCACAGCACAGGCGGCGGCGCAGCCGGTGCTGGATGTCGCCGAATTGATCGAAGCGCAGACTTTGGTGCGGGCGATGCCGGTGGCGACCTCGGTGGTCGACGGGATTCTGCAGCTGGTGCGCGGCGCCCGGCCGGAGACGCCGGCGTGGCGGGAGCTGGCGGCGCAGCTGGCCTGGGGGCCGGGGCCGCGCGCGGCACAGGCGCTGATGCTGGCCAGCCGGGCGCGGGCATTGCTGGATGGCAGGCTGTCTCCCAGCCTGGAGGATGTGGCGGCGCTGGCGGCGCCGGCACTTCGGCACCGGATGGCGCTGAATTTTTCGGCGCGTGCGGAAGGGGTCGAACTCGACGCCATTATTGCCAGGCTGACCAGCTCGCTTTGACCGCACGGATTGCCGCCGCCGAATCGCTTGCCGCCGGCCTGCCGAAACTGCTCATGGCGGCGGAACGGCTGGCGCATGTGGCGGCCCCCGGCGCGCATGGCAGGCGCCGGCCGGGGCCCGGAGAGAATTTTTGGCAATACCGGGATTTTCGCGATGGCGACGATGTGCGAAGGGTCGATTGGCGGCGCAGCGCCGGCGCCGACCGGCTGTTCCTGCGGGAGCGCGAATGGGAGGCGCAGGCCAGCATTTCATTGGTGCTGCACGATCATGCGGGGATGGATTACCGCTCCGCCGCGGCACTGCCGTCCAAGCGCGAGCGGGCGATCCTGTTGCTGCTGGCGCTGGCCAGTCTGCTGCTGCGCGCCGGGGAGCGGGTGGCGCTGGCGGGCAAAACGCCGCCGCTGACCGGCAATGCGGCGCTGCGCACGCTGGCAGCGGCGTTCATCAATGGCGGCATGGCGCGCATCGATCCGAAATCCAGGGTGATCGCCTTTGGCGATTTTCTTGAAGCGGCGCCGGTGTTCTATGCGCCGCCGGGGGGCGCCGTGGTGCAGGTACTGGATCCTGCCGAATGCGATTTTCCGTTCTCCGGCCGCTGTATTTTTGACGGCTTTGCGCATGAGCCGGAGATTGAGGCGGCGCGGGCGGAGGATTGGGCGGCGGCTTACCGTGCCCGTATCGCCGCGCAGCGTGAGGCGGTGGTGCAGGCGGCGCAGCGGGCCGGGCAGACGGCCTTGTTCCACCGCACCGATGCGCCGCCGGCCGGCGCGCTGGCGGCGCTGTATCAGGCCTTGAGCGCGGCATGATCTTCCTGGCGCCCTGGGTCCTGCTGGGTCTGGCGGCACTGCCGGGTCTGTATTTTCTGCTGCGGCTGACCCCGCCCGCGGCCAGGCGTATCGTGTTTCCGCCGATGCGGCTGCTCAGTGGCCTGCCGCAGGCTGAGCGAGCCGCGCAGCGCATGCCACTGTGGCTTCTACTGCTGCGGCTATGCGCTGCCGGCCTGGTCATTCTGGGTCTGGCCGGACCGGCGTTGCATCCGCCCGCCGCCTTACCAGGTAGCGGCCCGGTGCTGCTGGTGATCGATAACGGCTGGGCGGCGGCGGCGGATTGGCAGCCCTTGATGGACGCAGCGCGGCAGGTGGTGGGCTCGGCGCGGCATGCCGGCCGGGGCGTCGCCATATTGACCACGGCGCGCGATGCCGGCGGCGGCGCGCCGGTCATTCAAGGGGTCATGACCGCTGACCAGGCAGCGCAGGCCATCGACGCGCTGCAACCTCTCCCCTGGCCGGTGGATCGGCCGGCTGCTACGGCAGCCTTGCGGAATGCCGGAGAGGGTACGCGGATTTATCTTGCCGACGGCATTACCGACGGGGCCAGTTTTTCGGAATTCATGAAGGCGCTGAACCCGGCACGCATCATCGCGGCGGGTCGTGACAAGAATCTGCTTTTGCCGCCAAGCTTCAATGAACATGGGCAGCTTGTCGCGCATGCTGCCGGCGCCGCCGGTCTGTCGGTGCTGGCGGAAACTGCAACGGGTGCGGTGCTGGCGCGCGCGGCTTTTTCCAAATCCGGCGATGCGGGGATCAACCTGCCGCTGCCGCTGGCCAATCGCGTCGGCAGATTAGTGCTGGAGGGGCCGGCCTCCGCGGGCAGTGTTTTCCTGCTGGATAGCGGCACGCATGGCAGCCTGGTCGGGCTTGCCGCCAGCGGCGCCGCCGATACGCCGTATCTCGGCGCGCTGTTTTTTGCCAGCCGCGGGCTGCCGGCTTCCAGCCAGGTCATCACCGGCGATCTCGCCAGCCTGATTGCGGAGAAGGCCGATGTTATCATCCTGGCGGATGTCGTGCTGAGCCAGGCCCAGCAGCAGATGCTCTCCGATTGGATCGCGGCCGGCGGCGAGCTGATCCGGTTTGCCGGTCCGCTGACCGCCAATATGCCCGATGGTCTCACGCCCGACCCGGAGCTTGCCGGCGACCGGCGGCTGGGAGGGGCGCTGACCTGGACCCGGCCGCAGAGCCTGGCACCGTTTCCCGCTGGCTCGCCCTTTGCCGGGTTGCAGGTTGACGGCGGCACGACCGTGACGCGGCAAATCCTGGCGGATCCGACCCGGCTGGATGTGGGCACGGTATGGGCGGCTTTGGCCGATGGCACGCCGCTGGTGCTGGGAAAACCGGTTGGGAAGGGAGTGCTGGTTTCGGTGCTGACCACGGCCAATGCCGATTGGTCGAATCTGGCGTTGGCCGGGATTTACCCGGCCCTGCTCGAGCGGCTGATCGGGTTGGGCGCGAGGGTGCCGGTGCATCGCAACCGGGTGTTGCCGATGCTGCAGGCGCTGGATGGTTTCGGCAAATTGCAGCCGCCGCAACCGGGTGTTGCCGGCGTCAGCGCGCGTGACGCTGATCAGATTGCCGTCTCGCCCTCGCAGCCGCCGGGGTTTTACGGCATCGGGGCGGCTGGGCTGGCGCTAAATCTCGGCGGCCATGTCGCGCTGCCGGTGGCGGCAGTGCTGCCGGCGGCGGAGCCGCTTGGGACGCCGCGCGGGCCGGAGGATTTTGGAGCGGCACTGCTGCTGGCGGGGATGTGGCTGCTGGCGCTGGATCTGCTGATCTCGCTATGGCTGCGTGGATTGCTGCGATGGCGCGGCGCCGTGGCCGCGCTTGGCATTGCCTTGGTGCTGCAAAGCCCGGCGCAAGCTCAAGTACCGCCGGGCAACGTGCCGCCGGCGGCATTGCAGACGCAGCTGGCTTATGTCCGCACCGGTGATCCTCAGACCGATCAGACGTCGGCCGACGGGTTAGGCTATCTCTCGGCGCTGGTATCCGCCCGTAGCTCCGCGCAGCTGGGGCCACCGGCCGGGGTGGACCCCGCCCGGGATAACATCGATTTGTATCCGCTGATCTATTGGCCGGTTCTGTCCGATGCGGCGGCGCCTTCCGGCAAAACCTGCAGCGCACTGAGCGATTACATGCAGCATGGCGGTCTGCTGCTGATCGACAGCCAGGGTGCGGATGCCGGCGCCCCCGGCAGCGGCGCGGGTTTTGCGCCGGGGGCGCAGACGGCGCTCAGCCGGGCGACTTCCTGCCTGAATCTGCCGCCGCTCGAGCCGCTGACGACGGCCAATGCGATTGCGCATAGTTTTTATATCGTGCCGTCATTCGCGGGGAAATTCGTCGGCGACCCGGTGCTCATCGCCAGCGCCGCCGCCCGCGATGTCGATGGGGTGACGCCGGTGATCATCGGCCAGAATGACTGGGCCGGCGCCTGGGCGCGGGATGCCAACGGCGATGCGGAACAAACCCCACTGCCCGGCGGCGAAGACCAGCGCGTGGTTGCGGACCGGTTCGGCGCCAATCTGGTGATCTATGCGCTGACCGGAGATTATAAATCCGACCAATCCCGGCTGCCGGCCTTTTTGGATGGCTTGAGCCAGTAAACAGGCCGCGCTAACGCCATGCAGTGTAAGGTTGTATCAAGATGTTGCAAATTCCCGGAAAACGGGTATTAAGTCTATCTTAAGTTGTTAACCCGAGCCGAGGTGACCCGGTAACATCGCAGTCGTGACGCTGGTGGAGAAAAATGAACAATTTTTCCGGCATAGCATTTCAACCTGAGCCCGATCTCTCCGAGGCTTGGTGCGCCGGCGTCAACCCACCCTTTCTTACCATCATCACGCGCACGCAGGGGCGCCGGCCGCATACGCTGGTGGAAGTGCTCACCTGTCTGGCGGCCCAGAGCGACACCGATTTCGAGCTTCTGCTGCTCGGCCACCGGCTGGATGCCGAGACTGAACATCTGATGGCGGGCCTGGTGGATGATTGCCCATTCTGGCTGCGCAATCGCATCCGCTATATTGCCGTTGAAGACGGCACCCGCACGCGGCCGCTGCAGATCGGGCTGAAGGCGGCGCGCGGCGCCTATGTCGCCGTGCTGGATGACGATGACATAATCTTCGCGCATTGGGTGGAGCGCTTTCGGGACGCGTCGTTGGCGATGCCTGGCCGGGTTCTGCGCAGCAACACCGTCGTGCAGATTGTCGATACGGTTTCGGTGAACAGCCTGCCCGGTTTGCGCGCCGAGGCATCGCCGGAAATGCAGTTCCCGAAAACCTTCAATTTTTTCGAGCATGTACTGGAGAATCGCAGTCCGCCGATGACGCTCGCCTTTCCGCGGCAATTGATCACCCATGCCGGGATCAGCTTCGACGAGACGCTGACCACAACGGAGGATTGGGATTTTTTCATGCGCTGCGCCTCAATGATCGGGGTGGCGGATGCCAGCGGGATCACCTCGATCTACCGGTGGTGGAATAGAGGAGAATCCTCCCGCACGCTGCATCTGACCGACGAATGGCGGGAAAACCATCTGCGCATCTGGAAAAACTGGGATTCCGATTATTTCCGACTGCCGCCGGGAAGCACGCGGGAACTGGTGACCCTGTTGCAGGAACATGCGGCGTTCAAAACCGAGTTGCTGCGCCAGCAGCAGCAGGGCGCCATACTGGAACTCGACCTCGCCTGCTTCAGACTCAGCGCCGAACAGCGGCTAAAATCCGCAAATCTCCGCCTATGCTGGATTTTAGAATCAACCTCCTGGCGGCTGACACGCCCCTTGCGCGCATTCGGTCGTCTGTTCTCCGGCGGGCAGGAAATTCTCGCCGCGAGTTTGCGTGACGCGACGCTGGAGCAGGTGGAAGATCTCGTCTTCGCCCTTTATCACTCGCGCTCCTGGCGCATTGCCGCTCCGGTCCGTATTTTAAAGCGGCTGTTCACCTGGCCGCGCCAGCTGGCCGTGCGGCGGTGAGAGCCAGGACCTGCCTTGTGACCGGCGGGGCGGGTTTCATCGGCTGTGCGATTTCTGCTGAATTGCGCAGCCGCTTTGAGAGGATTATCGCAATCGACATCCTGCATCCGCAGGTTCACAAAACGCCGGTGCGCCCAGCGGCTTTGCACCGCGATGTCGAATTGCAGCGGTTTGATATCACCGAGGCCGCCGGCTGGGATTGGCTGTTGCCGGATATTTTTCCGGATGTCGTCATTCACCTCGCGGCCGAGACGGGCACCGGCCAGTCGATGACCGAGGCGGCGCGGCACGCGCATGTCAACGTGACGGGCACCGCGGTGATGCTGGAGGCTTTGGCGCGGCACCGGCGCATCCCGTCCCGCATTCTGCTGGCCGGTAGCCGCGCGGTGTACGGCGATGGCGCCTGGGAAGATCCGGGTTCGGGCGAGATCATTCATCCGGGAACCCGCAGCCGCGCGCAGCTGGCCCGCGCCGAGTGGGATTATGGCGCGCTTCGTCCGCTGCCGTCCAAAGCCGCTGTCACCATCGCCCGCCCGGCCAGCGTTTACGGCGCCACGAAGCTGGCGCAGGAGCAGATAATCCAGGCCTGGTGCGCAGGTTTTGGAACCGCGCCGGCCATTGCTCGGCTGCAGAATGTCTACGGCCCGGGGCAATCCTTGAGCAATCCGTATACTGGCATCGTCGCATTTTTCTGCCGGATCGCGCGCGCCAAAAAATCCATTCCGCTTTATGAGGATGGAAAAATGCTGCGCGATTTCGTCCTGATCGACGATGTCGTATCCGGGCTGATGGCGATGCTGGATGCGCCGGAGATCGCGCCGCATGCCTATGATATCGGCACCGACAGCGCCACGCGCGTCATGGATATCGGCCAGCGGATTGCCGAATTATATGACGCGCCCGCGCCGCATGTCAGCGGCCGGTACCGGTTCGGCGATGTGCGGCACGCCTCCTGCAGCAATGCGGCGATCGCCGGTCTGAAATGGCGCCCGAGATTTCCGGTGGAGGCGGGGCTTGTCCGGCTGCAGCAATGGATCGAGACGCAGTTCGGACAAGCAGAGGACATGCTGACCCTTGAGTGAACCCGATTTTCATTCGCCGCTGCAGCGGTTTCTGCAACCCGGCGCCGGCATCCAGGTGCAATCGGTGCTGTATGGCAATGCGTTCGCGAGCGTGGAACGGGCGGTGCTGAGCCTTGGCCGCGCCGCCGAGCTTGCGATCGGCTATGGCATCGCGGGTCAGGTTGCGCTTCGCTACGGGGATAGTTCTGAGCGGCCGTGCCTGTCGGCGGATGATCTCGATCGATTGCGCGCGCTGTATCCGCATGCGCTCGACATTCATTACGATTTCTTCGACGCGAATCTGGGCTCCGCACGCGGCCATAACCGGCTGGCGAAAATGGCGGAAGCGGATTTCATCCTGGTGCAAAATCCAGATGTCGTGGTCTCGCCCCGGTTGCTCATCAATCTGCTGCAGGTTTTTGCCGTGGCCGGCGCCGGCATGGCGGAGGCGAAACAATTGCCGATCGAGCATCCGAAAGATTATGACACGCAGACCGGCGAGACCGCCTGGGCCACCACCGCCTGCGCGATGATCCCGCTGCGTCTGTTCCGCGCGCTCGGCGGTTTCGATGCGGATAGTTTTTTTCTCTATTGCGATGACGTGGATTTTTCCTGGTCGGTTCGCCTGGCCGGTTACAAGGTGATTTTTCAGCCGGGCGCGGTGGCGTTTCACGACAAGCGGTTGTCCGACGAGGGTAAATGGCAGCCCAGCAGCGCCGAGCGCTATTACTCGGCCGAGGCGGCGCTGCTGCTCGACCATAAATGGTCGCGGCCGGAAATCGTCGAGAAAATCCGGGGCGAGTTTCTCGCGCGTGGCGACCCGGTTAGCAGCCGCGCTTTGGCGGCGTATGAAGAACGGCTACGGGATGGCTTACTGCCGGTGCCGCGCGATGCGGGGCATAGGGTTGGCCTGTTCCTGGGCGGCATGTATGCCCTGCACCGCTACGGGCTTTAGCCGTTGATTGCGGGCCTGCCTTTGTCGATGCGCAATAAGATCCGCAGCAGTCTCAGAATCTCGGCGTAATTTCCGGCCTTCGCCTGGCCGGCGCTGCGAAAGATGAAATTGGCGAGGATAGGAACGAAGGGCAGCGCCGCGTGCCGGGAGAAAAACATGAATGCGCTGTCGTTGAAATAACGCGTCAGATCCGGCCCCAGCTTGCGCGTGCTGGCGGATATGGCGTGGCGGACGCGGCTGGCATCGGCGACTTCCAGCCGCCAGCCGGCGGCGCGCAGACGGAAACATAGATCGGTATCTTCCCAGTAGAGGAAGAAGCGCTCATCGAAATCGCCGATCTGCGCCAGCGCGTCCAGCCGCAGCAGCATTGAGGTTCCGGTGATGAAATTGACCGGTCCCGGCGTTCGCCGCTGCCTTGGCTGGCCGCTCAGAAAACTGACATTGCCGCCGCCCCAGCAGATCAGATCCGTGCAGGCCATGTCGCGGAAGATCAAGGACCCGACGGCGCCGATTCTCGGGTCCATGGATATGCGTTGATGCAGCGCCATGAGCGCGTCCGGCATAGGGTTGGTGTCGTTATTGAGCAGCCACACATAGTTGCAGCCGGAATTGCGCGCATGCGCGATGCCGAGATTGCAGCCTCCGCCGAAACCAAGATTCTCTGGGCTTTCGATCAGCGCATCGATTCCCGGAACCGAGCGCAGCCGGGTTAATGACTGGTCCCCCGAACCGTTTTCGACGACGATGACATATGGGCGTGGGCCATTTAGACGGCCGATCGACGCCAGGCAGGAAATGGTGTCCTCAGCACCGCGCCAGTTCACCAGAATAACGGCGACGCCAGTCATCGCGTTGGGTGGACCGTTTTCACTCCGTTGAATTCTCCAGCTGCGGAAATACGCGTTCCGCCGCCTTTACGCCTGCCCCCCGGCGCCTGACAAGCCGGCGCGCCGGGCGCCGATGCCGGCACAGGTTGATTTAAGAAGTCCACCTTTGTAGTTTTCCAGGGGCTCTGCTAAAATCGGCAGGTTCGGAGATAAGCCGCCTAATGCGTTCAAAGTCCGCGTCCCAGGAAGTCATGAAGGCGCGGGTTGTCTCGCCACATTACAAATGGATGGTGCTCGTCAACACCACGGTCGGCACGCTGCTCGCCACCATCGATTCCTCGATCATGCTGATCGCCTTGCCGGCGATTTTCCACGGCATCCATCTCGATCCGCTGCAGCCGGGCAACAGCTTCTATCTGCTGTGGATGATCCTTGGTTACCCGATGGTCAGTTCGGTTCTGGTGGTGAGTTTCGGCCGGCTGGGCGATATGTTCGGGCGCGTCAGAATGTATAATTTTGGCTTCGTCGTTTACACGCTGTTCTCGCTGGTGCTGGCGGTTGAGCCGTTGTCGGGTGCGGCGGCGGCGATGTGGCTGATCATCGGCCGGGTTTTCCAGGCGGTGGGGGCGGCATTTCTCGCCGGCAACTCCGGGGCGATCATAACCGACGCTTTTCCGCAGAATCAGCGCGGCCTGGCTTTGGGCATCGGCAATGTCGCGGGTATCAGCGGGTCGTTCATCGGCTTGGTTCTGGGCGGGGTTCTGGCGGCGATCGACTGGCGGCTGATCTTTCTGGTGTCCGTGCCTTTGGGGTTGGCGGGCACGCTCTGGTCCTATTTCGGATTGAAGGAGTTGGGAACGCGCCAGACTGCAAAGATCGACTGGGCAGGTAACGCCACCTTTGCGGGCGGCATGATGCTGTCGATGATCGGCATTACCTTCGGCATCGAGCCCGCCAACGGCCAGGCGATGGGTTGGTCCAGCCTGCCGGTTCTGGCATTGCTGGGCGCGGGCGGCGCTTTGCTGCTGGCTTTTCTCGTCATCGAAAGCTTCGTGAAAAATCCAATGTTTCGCCTGGATCTGTTCAAGATCCGCGCATTTACCTTCGGCACGCTCTCAACCTTTCTATCGGCATTGGGCCGCGGCGGGCTGATGTTCATGCTGATTGTCTGGCTGCAGGGCATCTGGCTGCCACTACATGGTTATAGTTTTGAGCAAACCCCGTTCTGGGCCGGCATTCTGATGCTGCCTTTGACGGTAGGGTTCCTGATCGCCGGTCCCGTCTCCGGGATTCTGTCCGATCATTTCGGCGCTCGGCTGTTCACCACGGGTGGCATGCTGGCGGCCGGCGGCAGCTTCATGTTGTTGATATTTTTGCCCATTAATTTCAGCTACCCGGAATTTGCCGCCATTTTGCTCATCAACGGCCTGGCGATGGGCGCCTTCAGCGCGCCCAACCGCGCGGCGATCATGAACAGCCTGCCGACGGACGATCGCGGCGCCGGCGGCGGCATGAATGCCACCTTCCAGAATGCCGCCCAGGTATTTTCGATCGGGATCTTTTTCACCCTGATTCTGAGTGGTTTCTCGACGACATTGTCGGTGACACTGACGCAGGGCCTGCTGCAGCATGGCGTACCGGTCGCTACCGCGACCTTGGTCGGCAGATTACCGCCGGTCTCGATCCTGTTCGCCGCGTTTCTGGGTTTCAATCCGATCCAGACGCTGGTCGGAAGCGATGTGCTGCATCGACTCTCGCCCGGTGATCTAGCAACGGTGACCGGCAACCGGTTTTTCCCGAATCTGATTTCCCCGCCGTTTCATGCCGGTCTTGCCGATGCATTTATCTTCGCCGCGTTGATGTGTCTGATCGCGGCAGCCGCATCCTGGACCCGTGGCCGTCACTTCGTGCATGAGGAAGCCGAGTTGCCGAATCTAACCGCGCCTGTTGTATCTGAAGAAGTGCTATTTTGAGAAAATAGTTATTTTTTTAGAAAAATGGCGCTGATTCCGGTTGTATTAGGTTGACTTCAGGAGCCCGATATTCGATGACATCCCGCATGGCAGACAACACTGAACCCTCGGTCAGGTCGACGATCCTGGATGAAATCCACCGCATCGCCGCGCTGCATAACAAGCAGTTGGCGCCACTGACGGATGCGTTGCCGCTGATGGAATCCGGCCTGGATTCGCTTTGCGTCGCCGTGCTCGTCGCGAGCCTCGACGATGCGCTGGAACTGGACCCGTTCGCCGAAGATGAAAATCTCGCATTTCCGGTGACCTTGGGCGATTTCATCCAGCTTTACGAAAATGCAGCCGCTTAGCCATCCCACGCTATGGGAACTGGTTACAAAAACGGGTCTGACGCCGGGGTTTTTCCTCTCCGATAGAAGTCAGTCCGTCGCACTAGGCGCCCTTGCCAGCGCCACTTCCCTCGGGATTGATCTGGAGCAGGCGCGCGGCAAGTCGGTTGTTATTTATGCCGAGCGGCAGCTGGCGTCCGCATTGGCGGCGATCGAGCTTGATGGCATCGCGCGCCGGATCATCCTCTGTCCGCCCGATCTCGCAGTGGCGAACCTGCCTTCCGTCATCAGCAACGCCGAAGCCGATACCGTTTTGTCGGAGGAACCGGATCGTCTGGTTGAACATGTCAGCGGCGTTTCCGTCGCTGCCTGCGGGTTGACGCTGACCGGTTGCGGTCCGCGGGGCGCCGATCGGGTCACCGAATGGCTGCTCTTCACCTCGGGCACTACCGGCAATCCAAAAATGGTCGTGCATACGCTGCAAAGCCTGACCGGTCCCTTAGGCGATGCCGGCCGGGCCGCGCCCCGGCCGAGCGCGGCCAAATGGAGCAGCTTCTACGATATTCGCCGGTATGGCGGGCTGCAGATTCTGCTGCGTGCACTCACCGAGGGTGCGCCGATGGCGCTGTCCGAAGCAAGCGAGCCGGTCGGCGATTTTCTTGCCCGGCTCGGCAGCTTTGGCGTGACGCATATTTCCGGCACGCCGTCGCATTGGCGCCGCGCGCTGATGAGCCCGGAGATTAAAAAAATATCGCCCGGCTATGTTCGGCTTTCGGGAGAGATCGCGGACCAGGCGGTCCTCAATCAACTGCAAAGCGTTTTCCCGGCAGCCAAAATTGCGCATGCCTTTGCCTCGACCGAGGCGGGTGTGGCGTTCGACGTGACCGATGGCCTGGCGGGCTTTCCGGCGGAATGGGTTGGACGTCCCGGGGCGCCAGTGGAGATGCGGGTCATCGACGCAACCTTGCGGATCCGTTCCACGCGGCTGGCCGGCGGCTATGCCGGTGATGCGGCGCGCGTACTCGCCGATGAAGACGGCTTTGTCGATACCGGCGATACCGTGGCTTTGCGCGACGGCCGCTATTACTTCACCGGTAGGCGCGAAGGCGTGATCAATGTCGGCGGCCTGAAGGTGCATCCGGAAGAGGTGGAAGCGGTGCTCAACCAGCATCCGAATGTGCGGATGTCGCGGGTCCGGGGCAGGAGGAGTCCGATAACTGGCGCTATCGTCGTGGCCGATATCGTGCTTGAACACGAAGGTGATTCCTTCGCACAAACCAGGGAAGAGATTCTGATCTCCTGCCGCGAACGCCTGCCCGCGCATAAAATTCCGGCATTCGTGACGCAGGTGCCGTCGCTAGAAATCAACGCCGCCGGCAAATTGTTGCGCAATGCGTAACATCATCGTGACCGGCGGCAGCCGCGGGCTTGGGCTCGGCATTGCTGAAAGACTGGCGACCGACGGTTTTCAGGTCATCGCCATAGCCCGCAGCCAGACCGAAGTTTTTGATGCAGCGGCGCAGCGCGTAAAGGCAGCGGGGCGGGGAGCGTTGCAGTTCCACGCGGCGGATCTTGCAGATATCGAGGCAATTCCCGCTTTGGTGAAAGCCATTCGCAAAGAATTCGGCGCGCTTTATGGCTTGGTGAATAATGCCGGGCTTGGCACCGGCGGACTGCTATCCGGCATGAACGATGCGGCGATGGCGCAATTGCTGCGTCTTAATATCCACTCGCCCATCGCCCTGACGAAATATGTGACGCGCACGATGATGACGCAAAAAGGCGGCCGGATCGTCAACATCTCATCGATCGTCGCGTCCAACGGCTTCAATGCCTTGTCGGTCTATAGCGCGACCAAAGCCGCGCTGGTCGGATTTACCAAATCGCTGGCGCGCGAATTGGGTCCGCTTGAGATCACCGTCAATGCCGTTGCACCCGGATTTGTCGATACGGAATTGACTAGCGGACTCGGTGAAGCGGGTTACGATAAAATAGTCCGCCGCAGCGCATTGCGGCGCATGGCAGAAGTAGAAGACGTCGGCAGCGCCGTGGCATTTTTGTTCAGCGACGGCGCGCGCAATATCACCGGCACTGTCGTGACGGTCGACGCTGGAAATACCGCCTAGATGAAGCGCTTCTTTTTCTGAAGAAAAAGAAGCAAAAAGACTTTTGTCATCTGGGCCATGGGGGCTGGTAGCTCCCGGCTCCAGTATAGCAAAAGTTTTTTGCGCCGCTTTTTTTCAAAAAAGCGGCTGCTTCGCTTAACGCTTAAGCTTGCCTAGTTCCGTCATATCTTCATCGCTCAGCTGCACATCCACGGCTGCGGTGTTTTGTTCCAGATGCGCGACGGAGGCGGTGCCGGGGATCAGCAGCATGACGGGCGAGCGCGCGAGCAGCCAGGCGAGTGCGATTTGCGCCGGTGTGGCGCCGAGGCGGGTGGCGGTGGGCGCGAGCGGGCCGTCCGCGGCCGAGAGCGGGCCGGCGCCGAGCGGGTACCAGGGGATGAAGCCGATGGCGTTTTCTTCGCAATATTCGAGCACGGGTTCGTGGTTGCGGTCGATGATATTGTAGCGATTCTGCACCGTGGTGATCGGCGCCACCGCGCAGGCGCGTTTGAGTTGTTCGACGTCGAATTCGGAGACGCCGATATGGCGGATTTTGCCCTCCGCCTGCAGCCGGCCCAGTTCGCCGATGGAATCCTCCAGCGGTACGGCGGGGTCGATCCGGTGCAGCTGGTAGAGATCGATCCGTTCCAGTTTCAGGCGGGACAGGCTGCCCTCGCAGGAGGCGCGGATCTGTTCGGGTGAGCCTTTCATGCGGGTCTCGTTGAAATCCAGGGCGCGGCGGTCGATCCCGCATTTGGTGGCGATCACCAGTTTCGGCGCATAGGGGAAGAGTGCCTCGGCGATAAGTTCTTCGTCGATGCCGGGGCCGTAGGCCTCTGCCGTGTCGATGAAATCGATGCCGAGGTCGACGGCGCGGCGCAGTACCGCCAGCGAGTTGCCGCGATCCAGCGGCTCGCCATAGACCTGCGGGCCGATCAGGCGCATGGCGCCAAAGCCCATGCGGTGCACCGGCAGGTCGCCGCCGATGAGGAATGTTCCAGCGTTGGTGGCGTTCATTTACCCCTCCTTTGTCTCCCGTTTGTCCGGGCGTTTATGCCGTTTTTGCGATCGTTTGAATCCGCTCCGCCATTGCCGCGACGCCGTTGCCGCGATTGCTGGACAATGCCGCGATCAGTCCGAGATCTTTCAGAAAAACCGGGTCCGTTGCAAGGATTTCCGCGCGGCTGCGGCCGGAATAGACGCGCAGCACCAGCGCCACCAGGCCGGAGACGATGGCGGCGTCCGAGGCGCCGGCGAAAAACAGTTTTTCGCTCCGTTCCTCGGCGGCCAGCCAGACCTGACTTTGGCAGCCTTGCACGCGGTGGGCTTCGTCCTGCCAGTCCTGCGGGTAATCGGGGAGTTTGCGGCCGAGTTCGATGATGAACTGGTAGCGGTCCATCCAGTCGTCGAAAAACGCCAGCTCGTCGCCGATCGCCGCGATGGCGGCGGTGGCGCTGTCATCCTCCGGCGCCAGAAAGGGCGAGGTGTTGTCGGCTACAGCCATCCTTTGACCCGGAACAAAATCAGCGGCAGCACCGCCGAGAGAATCATGAACGCCCAGGCGTAGGGGTAGCCGTAGGACCAGCTTAATTCGGGCATGTCGTGGAAATTCATGCCGTAGATGCCGGCAATTAGCGTCGGTGGAATCCCGACGATGGAGACGATCGTCAGCACTTTGATGAGGCCGTTCTGCGCGATGCTGATCAGCCCCAGAGTTGCGTCCAGCAGGAACTGCACCTTGTCGGTCAGATGCGTGCTGAATTCGTTCAGCGAGGCGATATCCTTGTTCAGGGATTTCAGCCGCGCATTCACCGATTTCGGCAGCCAGTCGGCCGTGGTCTGGGTGAAGGGAGCGATCCGCGCAATGCCCAGCTGGCTGTCACGCAGGAAGGAGATGGTGTCGTAGGCGCGGCCGAGCGTCACAAGAATTGCCTGCAGCTCGTATTCCTGGTTGCGTCGCTTGTCCGCCTGTTTGCTGGCCGCGGCAAAGCGGTGGTGAAACACCTGGTGCGACATGGCGTCGAGCTCGTTGCGCAGTTTCTCCAGCGCATCCGCCTGCTTGTCGACGAAGGCTTCCAGCAGGCCGGTGAAGATAAAGGCCGAGGCCGCGCCTCCGGGCTCGCCGGTTTCGTGCGGGGTCTGCTTGAAATGATCGATCGGCATGCTGGGGGCGAAGCGGATCGTCACCAGCCGGTCGGGGGATAGCACGAAACCGCAGGCGCTGCCCTCCAGGCCTTCATCGGTTCGGGCGACGACCGGCATGCTCATGGTCAGCACCGGTCCGTCGGATGAAAGCCTGGAGGAGTTCTCGATTTCCGTTATATCGGCCTGGGTCGGCAGTGATAACCCGGTTTCCTTTTCGGTCGCCGCGATCTCCTCATCCGACGGGCTGAGCAGATCGTACCAGACGGCGTTGGGGGCGCCGCGCGGCGTTTCGAAAAACCGGGTGTGATTGCATCCGTAAGCCGTCAGCACGGCATTCTCCCCGTCATTGCTGCCGGGTCGCTAACACGTTCGCCGAGGGGAAGCTATCCGGCTCCGCCGGGGGGCTATCCGGCACGCAACCGGCGGCTGGCGGCATTATGGGCGGCCAGCAGTGCCGGCATGTCGAGCCCCGGGATGGCGCCGTCGATGACGCGCCAGATGCCGCCGACCATCACGCGGTCGGCCCGGTGGGCGCCGCAGGTGATCAGTGCCGCGAGGGGATCGCCGGCGCCGGAGAAGCGTGGTTCGTCCAGCTTGAAGAAGGCGAGGTCGGCTTGCAGGCCGGGGGTGATCGCGCCGATATCGTCGCGGCCGAGGCAGCGGGCGGAGCCTTGGGTTGCCCAGCGGATCGGGTCGCTGAATTTGGCAGCGCCGATGCCGCGGCCGGCGCGGGCCAGCAGCAGCGCCTGCCGCAATTCCTGGATCATGTTGGAGCCATCGTTGGAGGCGGAGCCGTCGACCCCAAGCCCGACCGCGACGCCCGCCTGCTCCAGCGCGCTGACCGGACAGATGCCTGAGCCGAGCAGCATGTTGGAGCTGGGGCAATGCGCCACGCAGCAGCCGGCCATGCCCATGCGATGGATCTCTTCTCCGGTGAAATGGATGCCGTGGGCGAACCAGGCGCGGTTACTGACCCAGCCTAGATCTTCCAGGTAATCCAGCGGCCGCTTGCCATATTTTTGGAGGCAGAATTCGTTCTCGTCATCGGTTTCGGCGAGATGGGTGTGCAGGCGCAGGTCGAGATTTTCGGCCTGCAGCGCGGTTTCCCGCATCAGCGCGCCGGTGACGGAAAAAGGCGAGCAGGGGGCCAGCGCGATCTGGCTCATCGTGCCCGGGCCGCGCTGGTGCCAGGTTCTGGCGAGGCGTTCGCCGTCGGCCAGGATCGTGTCGATGCTTTGGGTAACGGACGGCGGGGGCAGGCCGCCGTCTTCGGTCGAGAGATCCATCGAGCCGCGGCAGAGCACGGCGCGGATGCCGAGTGCTGCTGCTTCCTGCAGCTCGATATCGATGGCGTCCGGCAGGCCTTCGGGAAACACGTAATGGTGATCGGCTGCCGTGGTGCAGCCGGAGAGCAGGAGTTCGGCCAATGCCAGCCGGCAGGCGAGGCGGAATTCGGGCTTCGTCATCCGGGCCCAGACCGGGTACAGAGCGACCAGCCAGTCGAAGAGTTTTTTATCGACTGCCGGCGCGTAGGCGCGGGTGAGCGTCTGGTAGAAATGATGATGCGTGTTGATGAGCCCGGGCAGGACGACATGTTCGCCGGCGTCGAACACCTCGTCTGCCACCGGCTGCTCGCCGGCGGCGACATAGGCGGCAATGATCTGGCCGTCGAGGACGATCCCGCCTTCCGCGCCCGCCGGCATGCCGGCGAGCGGCTGTTTGATCCATAGCCGCATGGCTTTGACGTCTAACGTATTCATGGGGATCGCGCGAGCTGGTCTAATTCTTGCTTAATTTTTTGCATGGATTCTGAAACCATCGGGCCCGCCACCCAAATGCCGCCGCCGTTGCTTAGCCTGTGCGGGATTACCAAGCAGTTTCCTGGGTGCCTTGCCAATGATGCGGTGGATCTGACGGTCGGGCAGAACGAAATCCATGCATTGCTGGGCGAGAATGGCGCGGGAAAGAGCACGCTCGTCAAAATAATCTACGGCGTGATGAAGCCGGATGCGGGGCGCATCGAATGGCTCGGCAAGGCGGTGCGCATCGGCAGCCCGGCGCAGGCGCGCAGCCTTGGCATCGGCATGGTGTTCCAGCATTTCTCCCTGTTCGAGGCGCTGACGGTGGCCGAAAATATCGCGCTGGGGCTGAACAATCCGGCGGACCGGGTGGGCTTGCAGGACCGGATCGTCGATATCTCGACCCGCTACGGCCTGCCGCTGGACCCGGCGCGCGCGGTGCATGACCTCTCGGTGGGCGAGCGCCAGCGCATCGAGATTGTGCGCTGCCTGCTGCAAAATCCGAAACTGCTGATCATGGATGAACCGACCTCGGTGCTGACGCCGCAGGAAGTCTTCAAGCTGTTCGAGACCTTGCGCCGGCTGGCGGCCGAGGGCTGCTCGATCCTCTACATCAGCCATAAGCTGGAAGAGATCCGGGCACTTTGCGAGCAGGCAACGATTATGCGGCTGGGCAAGGTGGTGGCGCATTGCGTGCCGAAGGAAAAGACCGCGCGCGAGCTCGCCGAGCTGATGATCAGCGCCAAGCTGAAAGAGCAGGATTTCGGGCATAAGATCGCCAGCACGGCGGCGCCGCGGCTGGTGCTGGACCGGTTGACCATCCGCTCCAATCAGCCATTCGGGACGGATTTGAAGGACATCTCGTTCAGCGTGGCGCCGGGCGAAATCCTCGGCATCGCCGGTATTGCGGGCAATGGGCAGAGCGAGTTCATGGATGCGCTGTCCGGCGAAATTCCGGCCGGATCGCCGAAGAATATCCTGCTTGACGGCAAGCCCATCGGCCATGACGGACCGGCGAAGCGGCGGCGGCAAAGCTGCGGGTTCCTGCCGGAGGAACGCAACGGCCACGGCGCGGTCGGGCCGATGTCGCTATCGGAGAACGGGTTTTTGTCCGCCTATGTGCGCGGGGCTTTACACCGGCTGGGCGTAATCAACCGGCGGCGGACGTTCGATTTTGCGGCCGGCGTGATCAAGCGCTTCGATGTGCGCACCACCGGGCCGCAGGCCGAGGCGCGCTCGCTCTCGGGCGGCAATTTGCAGAAATTCCTGGTCGGGCGGGAGGTGGTGCAGCAGCCTAGCCTGCTGGTGATCAGTCAGCCAACCTGGGGCGTCGATGCAGGGGCCGCCGCGGCGATTTACGAGGCGCTGGTGGCGTTGGCGCAGGCCGGCACGGCAGTGGTGCTGATCAGCCAGGATCTCGATGAAATTCTGCTCCTTTGCGACCGGATTGCGGTGATTGCGGCAGGCAGGGTCTCCGAGCCGATGGCGGTGAAGGAAGCGACGATCGAACGGATTGGCCTGTTGATGGGCGGCAGTGAAGCGGAGGCGGTCGATGCCCTACCGGCTTGAGCCCCGCGGCGAGCGCTCGCAGCTATGGAGCTATGCCTCGCCGGTACTGGCAGTTGTTCTCACCATCGTCACCATGGGCGTGCTGTTTGCGATATTGGGCACGCCGCCGCTGACCGCCATTGAGACTTTTCTGATCTCGCCTTTGTTGACCGTCTCCGGCCTTGCCTCGCTGGCGGTGCGGGCGGCGCCGCTGATCATGATCGCGGTCGGGCTTTCGTTCTGCTACCGGGCCAATGTCTGGAACATCGGCGGCGATGGGCAGTTTACCTTGGGCGCGATTGCGGGCGGCGGGCTCGCGCTGTTTTTTCCGAATGCGGCGTTCTGGTGGTTCTACCCGATTGTGCTGGTTGCCGGCGTGCTGGGCGGCATGTTCTGGGCCGGCATCGTCGCGTTTCTCAAACTGAAATTCAACGCCAATGAAATTCTGACCAGCCTGATGCTGGTCTATATCGCGCAGCTGGTCCTGACCTGGCTGGTGACGGGGCCTTGGCGCGACCCGATGGGGTATGGCTTTCCGCAATCGGCGATGTTCAGCGCCGGCGCCACGACGCCGGATTTCGGCACGACATCGATCCATCTCGGCTGCGTTCTGGCGCCGGTCATCGCGATTATTCTCTGGCAGGTCATGGAACGCTCGGTGCTGGGGTTTCAGCTGCGGGTGGTTGGGCAGGCGCCGCGCGCCGCCCGCTTCGCCGGGTTCAGCAATGCCAAGCTGACCTGGATCGCGCTGCTGGTGAGCGGGGGGCTTTCGGGCCTGGCCGGCATTATCGAGGTCACCGGGCCGATCGGCCAGCTGACGACGGAAATCACCCCGGGCTACGGGTTCACCGCCGTCATTGTCGCCTTTCTCGGCCGGCTGCATCCGATCGGGGTGATTTTCGCGGGGCTGCTGCTGGCGCTCTCCTATCTCGGCGGCGATGCGGCGCAGATCAACCTGCATCTGCCGAACGCGATCACCGGGATATTTCAGGGCGTGCTGCTGTTCTACCTGCTGGGTGCGGATGTTTTGATTTTGCATCGGTTCAAGCGGGTGAGAGCACCCGCGCCCATGGTCCTCGCGGAGTCCGTCAAATGAGTATGGTCGAGGTCTCAAACTTTATTATCAGCATCATCGCCGCCTCCACGCCGCTGTTGCTGGCGGCGTCCGGCGAACTGGTCACCGAGCGTTCCGGCGTGTTGAACCTTGGGGTTGAGGGCATGATGCTGATTGGCGCCATTGCCGGATTTGCGACCGCGCATGCCACCGGCAATGCCTATGTCGGCGTGCTGGTGGCAGCGGGGGCAGGCATGCTGATTTCCATGGTGTTTGCCGTGCTGACGCTGAGTTTCTTCGCCAATCAGATTGCAACCGGCCTGGCGCTGACGATTTTCGGACATGGGTTCGCGGCCCTGCTGGGGGCGAATTACGTCGGCATCGCCGCACCGGTGCTGGGCAAGATCGCGATTCCGGGCCT
The DNA here is from genome assembly GCA_026225115.1 of Rhodovastum atsumiense. Classification (GTDB taxonomy): domain Bacteria; phylum Pseudomonadota; class Alphaproteobacteria; order Acetobacterales; family Acetobacteraceae; genus Acidocella; species Acidocella atsumiense_A. The sequence goes on along the minus strand of JAMFSE010000071.1, from coordinate 9,536 downwards.
GGCAGAAATACCGTTTCTTGGGCCGATATTATTCGATCAGAATATCCTGATTTATTTCTCCTTCATCATGCTCGGGGGGATTGCGTGGTTTCTGCGCAAAACCCATGCCGGGCTGATCCTGCGCGCGGTCGGCGACAGCCATGATGCGGCGCATGCCATGGGCTATCCGGTGATTCCGATCCGCTACGGCGCGGTCGCGTTCGGTGGCGCCATGGCCGGTATTGCGGGGGCTTATCTCTCGCTTTTTTACTCGCCGCTCTGGTCGCAGGATCTGGCGGCCGGGCGCGGCTGGATCGCACTCGCCTTGGTGGTGTTCGCAGCGTGGCGGCCGCTCTGGCTGCTGGCCGGCGCCTATCTTTTCGGCGGCATCACCTATCTGTCGCTGTTTTTGCAGGGGCTTGGCGTGCCGATCCCATCACCGCTGATCTCGGCGCTGCCCTATGTCGGCACGGTGGTGGTGCTGGTGCTGATCTCGCGCGACAGCCGGCGGATCCGGCTCAATCAGCCGGCCTGCCTCGGCAAGTATTTTCACGCCGTGGCCTGAAACTTTGGAAATTAATTTTAAACAACAACGAAGCAGGAGTTTTGCATGACAACCATCAAACGTCGCGGCTTTACCGCATTGCTGGGTGCGTCCGCGCTGGCGGCTCCCGGCATCATGCGGGCCACGCGCGCGGATGCGCCGCTGAAGGTCGGTTTCGTCTATCTCGGCCCGGTCGGCGATTTCGGCTGGACCTACCAGCACGACGTCGGCCGCAAGCTGGCGCAGACGGCGTTGGGCAGCGAGGTCGTGACCAGCTATGTCGAGAACGTGCCGGAGGCGCCGGAATGCCAGGCCGTGTTCGAGAGCCTGGCGTCTTCCGGCCATGATCTGATTTTCGGCACGTCCTTCGGCTATATGGATTATATGGTGCGGGTTGCTGGGAAATACCCGGCCGTCAAGTTCGAGCATTGCACCGGCTATAAGCGCGCGCCCAACCTCGCGACCTACGACATCCGTTTCTATCAGGGCCGCTACGTGCAGGGGGTGATCGCCGGCAAATTATCCAAGGCCGGGCTCGCGGGTTACGTCGGTTCGGTGCCAGTGCCGGAAGTGGTGCAGGGGATGGATGCGTTTCTGCTCGGCATGCAGAGCATCAACCCGAAAGCAAAACTAAAATTCGTGATGATCGATAGCTGGTACGATCCCGGCAAGGAAGGCGATGCGGCGAAAGTGCTGCTCGACCAGGGATGCGATATTCTGACCCAGCACACCGATAGTCCGGCGCCGCTGCAGGTGGCGGCGTCCCGCGGCATCAAGGCATTTGGCGAATCGACGGATATGATCAGCTTCGCGCCGCATACGCAGCTGACCGCCGACGTCAATGAATGGGGCGGGTATTATACCCAGCGGATGAAGGCGGTGCTGGCGAAAAACTGGACCAGCATCGATACCTGGGGCGGCTTTGAAGTCGGTATGCTGAAAATGGCGCCGTTTTTGAACATGCCGCCGGATGTGGCAGCACTTGCCACCAGCACCGTTGCGGATATCTCTTCCGGCAAGAATAAGATTTTTGTCGGACCGTTGACCGACCAGACCGGCAAGGTGTTCCTGCCCGCCGGGCAGACCATGGATGACGGCACGCTCGCTGGCATCCAGACGCTGGTTGCGGGAATTGAAGGCAAGCTCAGCTAAAAAATCAACTTTAACGGCTCGGCATCCTGGCTTTTTGCCGGGATGCCGGGTTATGCTTTTGAAACGAATCGCCAGGGAAGCATTGCATGGTCGTTCCAGTTCCAGCCCGCCCCTATGATTTTCCGTTCGATCCCGCGAATGCAGCGTTCGTGATCATCGACATGCAGCGTGATTTTATGGAACCCGGCGGTTTTGGCGCCGCTTTGGGAAATGACGTCTCATTGCTGGCGAGCGCCATTGCGCCGATCAGCGCGGTGCTGGATTCCTGCCGCGCCGCCGGCATGCTGGTCATTCATACCCGTGAAGGCCATCGGCCGGACCTGAGCGATCTGCCGGGTGCGAAGCACCGGCGCGGGCGCGGCGATACGCGTATCGGCGATGATGGGCCGATGGGCCGCATTCTGGTGCGCGGCGAGGCCGGCCATGACATTATCCCGGAGCTGGCGCCGGTCGCTGGCGAGCCGGTGATCGACAAGCCGGGCAAGGGCGCGTTCTACGCAACCGATCTGGAGACGATCCTGCGGCAGCGCGGCATCACGCAGCTGATCCTGGCCGGTGTCACCACCGAAGTCTGCGTGCACACGACGATGCGCGAAGCCAATGACCGCGGCTTCGAATGCCTGCTGCTGTCGGACGGCACGGCGTCGTATTTTCCGGAATTCCATCGCATGGCGCTCGAGATGGCCTGTGCGCAGGACGGTATTTTCGGCTGGGTGGCGCCCAGCCGGGATGTGGTGACGGCGATTTCGACCTACAGGGGAATAAATTCATGAGCGCAAGTCTGAGCAAGCCGTCTTTCTGGGTGGCGGGCGATTGGAACGGATTTTTTGGGCTCTTCACCAATGTGCTGCTGAACGTCATTGTCCTCACCGGGCTTTGTCTCGGCGTCGTGCATATTCCCGGCAGCGTGGTGTTCGGGCGGATTTTGCCGGCGCTTGGCGTGGCGCTGCCGCTCGGCAATTTGTTCTACGCTTATCTCGCCTACCAGCTTGCCAAAAAATCCGGCCGCACGGATGTGACCGCGATGCCCTACGGGCCCAGCGTTCCGCATATGTTTCTGGTCGTCTTCGTCATCATGCTGCCGACCTATCTGAAAACTCATGATCCCATCGCCGCCTGGGATGCCGGCCTCGCCTGGGCTTTTATCATCGGCATCATCGTCACGCTGGGCGCGTTCGTCGGGCCGACGGTGCGCAAATACACGCCGCGCGCCGCCATGCTGGGCGCGCTTGCCGGTATTTCGATCGCCTTCATTTCCTTGCGGCCTGCGTTTCAGTTTTTCCAGGTGCCCTGGCTAGGGTTTTTCTCATTCGGCATCATCATGATCAGCTGGCTGAGCCAGGTGCGGCTGCCGTTCGGCATTCCGGGCGGCCTTGCCGCGGTCGTGCTCGGCACCATTCTGGCCTGGATCGGGGAGTTCTCCGGCCTGGCGCCGATTATGGATCCGGCCGCCGTCAGCGCCGCTTTTTCTGCTTTCGGCCTGCATATCCCGATGCCCTCCGGCCATTTCCTGGTCGGGCTGCAGCATATCGGACCGCTGCTGGTGACCGCGATCCCGCTCGGCATTTATAATTTCACCGAGGGTATGAACAATGTGGAGAGCGCGTCGGCCGCCGGTGACAGCTATGATCTGCGCAAGATCCTGCTGGCCGACGGCATCGGCGCGATGCTGGGCTCTGTCCTCGGCAGCCCGTTTCCGCCGGCCGTATATATCGGGCATCCCGGCTGGAAGGCGGTTGGCGGACGCATCGGCTATTCGCTGTTAACCGGCGTCGTCATCTCGGCCGTCTGTTTCTTCGGCGTCACGGCGCTGCTGCTGGCGGTGGTGCCGCTGGTCGCGATCCTGCCGATCCTGCTCTATATCGGTCTCGTCATCGGCGCTCAGGCTTTTGAGGCGACGCCGATGCGCCATGCCCCGGCGGTTATTCTCGCGCTGCTGCCGAATATTGCCAATTGGGCTCAGGGGCAGGTGGATGCGGCTCTGGCCGCGGCGGGCACCAATGCGCAGGCGGTCGGGTTCGACAAGCTTGCCGGCGAGGGCGTGATCTATCGCGGCATGGAATTGTTCGGCGGCGGCGCCACGCTGGCGGGAATGATCTTGGGCGCGATCGCGGTGTTCATCATCGACCGCGATTTTCCGAAAGCCGCCATCTATGCGGCCATCGGCGCGGTGCTGGCCTTCTTCGGTTTCATCAACGGCACGCAGCTGGCATTTGCCAATTCGGCGCCCGTGGCGCTCGGCTATGCGGTGCTGGCGGTTACCTGCCTGGCCTTTGCCAAGGGACCGCTGAAATACAGCGCCAGCCCGCCCATCGAAGCCGCCGACATAACCCCGACCGAGGCTATCGCCGAGTAACGACCGCTGCCGGGGCGTTGGCGCGGAGCAGCTCGGCCAGCTGGCGGAATTGCTTCTCCCGCGGGTCGCTGGTGCGCCATACCAATGCGATCTGGCGGCCGGCATTGGATTCCAGCATTTTCCGGCATTGCACGAGCGCGTTGATTTCCGGCCGCGCGGCGATGGCGAGGCCTGGCAGCAAGGAGTAGCCTTCGCCGGCGGCGATCATATGCCACAGGGTCTCCAGGCTGGTGGCATGGCGGGTGGCCGATGGCGCTTTGGTGCACAGGGCAAGGGCGTGGTCGCGCAGGCAGTGGCCTTCCTCCAGCAGGAGCAGGTCCTCGATCGGCAGGTTTTCCAGTGCGATCAGGGATAGTACCGCCAGCGGGTGGTCCTTGGGCGTCGCCAGGATGAAGGGCTCGAAAAACAAATCCGCGGACGCCAGGCCCGGCATTTCCGGTGTCGGCACCATGAGCACGACGTCCAGCATGCCGTGGCGCAGCCGTTCGACCAGCACCGCGGTGCGGCCTTCCGTCAGGCGCAGCGAAATATCCGGCATTTTATCGCGCATCAGAAGTAACAGCTGGGGCAGGTAATAAGGCCCGAGGGTCTCGATGGCGCCGAGGTGCAAGGGGCCTGCAAGGCCGCGGCCACCCTGGCCGCTCATGGCCATGAAATGCCTGGCTTCGGTTAGAACGCGCTCTACCTGGATGAGCAGCACCGCACCTTCGGGCGTTACTGCCACCTGCCTTCGCGTGCGCTCGAAAAACGGCACGCCGAGATGGGCTTCCAGTTTCCGGATCTGTTCGGAGAGTGCGGGCTGGCTGACCCCGCAGCGCTCCGCCGCCCGCCCGAAATGGCCCAACTCGGCCACGGCCTCGACATATTCCAGATCCCGCAGGGAGAGGCCGGCCAGGGATTTTTGCATCATCCTGTTATAATAGATATTACCTATCGAACATATACATAAATTCAACTTCACCTATCAGCTATTGTGGTGTTTCATCCCGGCCTCAATACAATTCACAATAAAATGGAGAGAATGCATGGACGGCGATAGCAAATGCCCGGTGGACCACGGCGGCGAGAAGCAGGAAAAGACCGCCGTTGTTCTAAAAATGTCGAACGACAAATGGTGGCCGAATGCGCTCAGCGTTAAAATTCTGCACCAGCATTCGCCTGTATCCGACCCGATGGGGGAGGATTTTAACTATGCCGAGGAATTCAAAAGCCTGGATCTGGAGGCGGTGCGGAAGGATCTGTACGCGCTGATGACGGATAGTCAGGATTGGTGGCCGGCGGATTTTGGTCATTACGGCGGGTTTTTTATCCGCATGGCCTGGCATAGCGCAGGCACCTATCGCACACTGGATGGCCGCGGCGGCGCGGCCGGCGGCACCCAGCGTTTCGCGCCGCTGAACAGCTGGCCGGATAATGCCAGCCTGGACAAGGCCCGGCGCCTGCTTTGGCCGATCAAGCAGAAATACGGCAAAAAACTCTCCTGGGCCGATCTGCTGATCCTCACCGGGAATTGCGCGCTGGAATCCATGGGTTTCAAAACCTATGGTTTTGGCGGCGGCCGCGAGGATGTGTGGGAGCCGGAGGAGGACGTGAACTGGGGGCCGGAGAATACCTGGCTCGGCAATTCTCGCTACAAGGGCGAGCGGCAGCTGGATAACCCGCTCGGCGCCGTGCAGATGGGCCTTATCTACGTTAACCCGGAAGGCCCGGACGGCAATCCGGACCCGCTGGCCTCCGCCAAAGACATTCGCGAGACGTTCGGCCGCATGGCGATGAATGATGAGGAGACGGTGGCGCTGATCGCCGGTGGACATACCTTCGGTAAGACCCATGGCGCCGCCGATCCCAGCAAATATGTCGGGCCGGAGCCGGAGGCGGCCGGGCTGGAAGCGCAGGGGCTTGGCTGGCGCAATCGTTTCGGCACCGGCGTTGGCGCGGATGCGATTACCAGCGGGCTGGAGGGCATATGGACCTCCACCCCCACCAAATGGGGCAACGGGTTCTTCGAAAACCTGTTCGCTTTTGAATGGGAGCTCAGCAAAAGCCCGGCCGGCGCGCAGCAATGGATCCCTAAAGGCGGCGCCGGTGCGGGCACCGTGCCGGATGCGTTCGATGCAAATAAAAAACACGCGCCGACCATGCTGACCACCGACCTCGCACTTCGTTTCGACCCGATCTACGGGCCGATTTCCAAGCGCTTCCACGAACACCCGGAGCAGTTCGCGGACGCCTTTGCGAAAGCCTGGTACAAGCTGACGCATCGTGACATGGGGCCGTATGAACGGCTGCTCGGGGCCTTGGTGCCGCCGCAGCCGGAGCTTTGGCAGGACCCTGTTCCGCCGATCGGTCATCCGTTGATTGGGGACGAGGATATTGCCGCATTGAAGGACAAACTCCTCAATTCCGGCCTGTCGATTTCGCAACTGGTCACCACCGCCTGGGCTGCTGCCGCTTCCTTCCGCGGCACCGATAAGCGCGGGGGCGCGAATGGGGCGCGTATTCGGCTGGCGCCGCAGAAGGACTGGGCGGTTAACCAGCCGGCGGCGCTTGCAAAAGTTTTGGCGAAGCTGGAAGAAATCCAGTCCGCGTTCAATGCCTCACTAGCCGGCGGCAAAAAGGTTTCGCTGGCGGATGTGATCGTGCTGGGCGGCACTGCGGCCGTTGAGACAGCGGCGAAGCATGCCGGGCAAGCGATAAAAGTCTCCTTCACGCCGGGCCGCACGGATGCGTCGCAGGATGAAACGGATGTGGAATCCTTTGCGGTGCTGGAGCCCAAGGCCGATGGTTTCCGGAATTATTATCCGGCCGGGCATAGCATGCCGGCGTCTGAATTGCTGGTGGATAAGGCGCATATGCTGTGCCTCAGTGCACCGGAGATGACGGTGCTGCTAGGGGGCTTGCGGGTGCTCGGGGCGAATTTCGGACAATCGAAACTCGGCGTGTTTACCGATAAGGCTGAGACATTGACGAATGACTTCTTCGTCAACCTGCTGGATATGGGCACGAAATGGCAGGCGGGCGGGCTGGCAGATTTGTATAACGGCAATGATGCCAAAACCGGCGCTGTCAAATGGAGCGCCAGCAGCGTGGATCTGACCTTCGGCTCGAACGCGCAGCTTCGCGCCATCGCAGAAGTTTACGCCTGCAGCGATTCACTGCCCAAATTCGTCAAGGATTTTGCGGCAGCCTGGACGAAAGTGATGAACCTCGATCGTTTTGATCTGACTTAGACAGCCTCGGTCATTGCGAGGCGACGCCGAAGCAATCCATCTTTTACTGATAGAAAAAGATGGATTGCTTCGCTTCGCTCGCAATGACGAAGGGACTAAGCCGTCTTTAGTTCGAACGCAACGAACGACCGGCAGGTAACATCATAGGTGGCGCCGACCGAAAACTGTTCCGGTTTTTCGGCATCCGGGATATTGGTGTCAAACAGCAGTTTCCAGCCGCTTGCGTCGGCGGCGTCCGGTAGCGTACATTGCACCAAATCGTAATGCGCGTTCAGGATCAACAGCACGGTCACATCTGAACCGCGCTGTTTGATGCCGGTTGCCTGGGCGCGGCCGTCGATCATCATGCCGAAACAATGCATGCCCTCATCCGCCCATTCCTCGTCGTTCATCTGATTGCCGTTGGCATTGATCCAGGTGACGTCACGAATGTTGAGTTCCGTATCCTCCGTGCCGGTGAGGAAGCGATTGCGGCGCAGGATCGGAAAGTCACGCCGGAGCTTGGTCAGTTTGGTAACGAACCGGATCAGCTCGTCGCCCTTTTCCTTGATGTCCCAGTTCACCCAGCTGATCGGGCTGTCCTGGCACTAGGCATTGTTGTTGCCGCCCTGGGTGCGGCCGAATTCGTCGCCGGCCAGCAGCATCGGCGTGCCCTGGCTCAGCAGCAGGGTCGCCAGCATGTTTCGGATCTGACGGGCGCGAAGCTCGTTGATTTCAGGATCGTCGGTGTCGCCTTCGACACCGCAATTCCAGGAATGGTTGTCCGAGCTGCCGTCTTTATTGTCTTCGTTATTCGCCTCGTTATGCTTGCCGTCGTAGCTTGCCCAGTCATTCAAGGTGAAACCATCATGCGCCGTGACGAAATTCACGCAGGCCCAGGGGCGCCGCCCCTGACGGTTGAACAGATCCGCCGATGCGGACATGCGCGAGGCCATGGTTGCGGCACCGACGCCGGCCTTCCAGAACTCCCTGGTCTCGTCACGATATTTGTCATTCCACTCGGCCCAGCCCGGCGGGAAACCGCCGACCTGATAGCCGCCGGGTCCGCAATCCCAGGGCTCGGCCACCAGCTTGACGCTGCTGAGCAGCGGATCCTGGGAACAGGCCTTCAGGAAGCCGCTCTGATTGTCGAAGCCGTTGGGCTCGCGCGCCAAAATCGTTCCGAGATCGAACCGGAATCCGTCGACATGGGTTTCGGACACCCAATAGCGCAGGCTGTCGGTCACCATCTGAATGACGCGGGGATGGCTGAGGTTCACCGTGTTTCCGGTGCCGGTATCATTGATATAATAACGCGGCTCGTCGGGCATCAGCCGGTAGTAGGAGGCGTTGTCGATGCCTTTGAACGATAATGTGGCGCCGCGCTCATTGCCTTCGGCGGTGTGGTTGTAGACCACGTCCAAAATGACCTCGAGCCCGGCATCGTGGAAGCGATGCACCATTTCCTTGAACTCGCGTAGGCTGTTCGCGCGATCGGCCGCATAGCGCGGGTCTGGCGCAAAAAAGCCGATGGTGTTGTAGCCCCAATAATTGGTCAACTTGTTTTCGAGCAGATGCGCATCATTGATGAAACTATGGATCGGCAGAAGCTCGACCGAGGTCACGCCGAGGTCTTTGATGTGTTTAATCACCTCCGCCTGACCAAGGCCAGCATAGGTACCGCGCAGCGCCTCCGGCACCGCCGGATGCAGCTGGGTAAAACCCTTCACATGGGTCTCGTAGAAAACGGTGCGGTCCCAGGGGACCGGATGCCGGTTCGGCTCGCCCTGCCAATCGAAATCCGGGTCGACGACGACGCATTTCGGCATGAATTTGGCGCTGTCGCGTTCATCGAAACTGAGGTCCTCATCCGCATGGCCGATGGTGTAGCCGTAGCAGGCGGGGTCCCAGACCAGCTCGCCGGTATGGGCGCGGGCGTAGGGGTCCAGCAGGAGTTTGTTGGGGTTGAAGCGATGGCCCTCCTTGGGCGCGTAGGGCCCGTGCACGCGGTAGCCATAGGGCGTGCCGGGAGTAACCCCTTCGACCCAGCCGTGAAAAATCTGGTCGGTATATTCGGGCAGCGTGATCTGGTCGGTTTCGGTGGCGCCCGATGCGTCGAACAGGCAGAGCTCCACCTTGGTCGCGTTGGCGGAGAACAGAGCGAAATTGACGCCTTTGCCATCCCAGCTGGCACCTATTGGATGCGGTAAACCTTCCCGTAAACGCCGAGTTGCCATCTCTTCCTGCTTTCATTTGATCCCAGCTAGATGTGGGGGCAAAGCCGGGAGCGGCAATC
>JAMFSE010000002.1 GCA_026225115.1 Rhodovastum atsumiense | reverse complement strand
GTTTTTTTGCTTCTTTTTGTTCACAAAAAGAAGCGCTTACTTCTCACTTAACGTGAGTAGTATTCAACCACCAGATTCGGATCCATCTGCACCGGATACGGCACATCGGAAAGTTTCGGCGCGCGCAGGAACTTGCCCTTCATCGCCCGGTGATCGACTTCCATATATTCCGGCACGTCACGCTCAGCGCTCTGGGCAGCGTCCAGAACCACGGCGATCTGCTTGGACTTTTCACGGACTTCGATCTCATCGCCATCTTTCACCAGGAAAGACGGGATGTTCACTTTCTGGCCGTTGACGGTCACGTGGCCGTGGCTGACGAACTGCCGGGCCGCGAACGGGGTGACCGCGAATTTCAGGCGGTAGATCACCGCGTCCAGGCGGCGTTCCAGAATCTCGATGAGGTTCTCGCTGGTGTCGCCCTTACGGCGCACCGCTTCCTCATAATATTTGTAGAAGGTTTTTTCGCTGATATTGCCGTAATAGCCCTTCAGCTTCTGCTTCGCCATCAACTGCACGCCGTAATCGGACGGCTTCTTGCGGCGCTGCCCATGCTGGCCCGGGCCGTATTCCCGCTTGTTGATCGGCGATTTAGCGCGCCCCCACAGGTTAACGCCCAACCGGCGGTTAATCTTATACTTACTCTCAGTGCGCTTGGTCATGGCGCTACCCTTTCTTGTTAAAATTCCGCCAGTAGTCTCACGATTGAAAAACAATCATGAGCGGGCGCAGACCACCACGGCCTGTCCACGTTCCCGGCAACGAGGCTGCTCCCTAAAAGCCCGGCGGCTGGAAGTCAATTGCGGCAGGGTGCTGCCAGCGTTGCGCCGTCGCGGCCAGGTTCAGCGTCAGCCCGGTCGTGCCCGGCGGCACCAAGACCTCGCCGTTGCCGCCCATCCAGAACCCGGCGTCGCCCTCTGCCATATCGTACCAGCCTCTGCCGAGATGCAGCCGGTCTCGGGCTGCCCGCGGCTGGCGCAGGCAGATGCCGAGCTCGCGCCAGTCGTCGGAATCCGGATCGGTATCGGCGGGCGCGGCAGCCTGTGCAAACAGCATCAGTCGTTCTGCGTCGGGGGGCAATGTGAAATGCACGCTTGTCTTTTGTTTTTGCAGCACAATCTTTGGAAACAACTTCATATCCCGCACCAGCCCGTACAATGCCGGCTCCCTTGCCGTTGTAAATCCGGCCTGGATCGCCAGCCCGTGCAGCACGCGGCGGATTTCTGCCAGCTTCGGCCCGTTCGTGACCAGCGGCGCGCAGGCTTCGCGCGCATGCCCGGCCGACCCGAGCGCATGCTGGAATTGCGCGCGATTGCCGGTATCGCGGTACGTCTCCACCGGCAGCCGGTCCGCCAGCACCAAATCATGCCGGTCCAGCTCGATATGGTAATAAGTCACCGCTCCGTTTTTTCGCTCGCGGATAATCGTGGCGCCGTTGACGAGATGCATCACCGGCACCAGCACGCCATGCAGAAATACGGCATGCGAGGGCGAAAGACGGATTTCCCGGCTCGGACACCCCTCACCCAGCGCATCCGGCAACACGACAACAGGACGCATATCGCCTTGGCCCCGACACCCTGTCTCCACCCGCCGGCCGACCCATCGCACCGGTTTTCTGGCGCCGGCATGGGTGATGATCGGATCCCCCGGCTTGAACATTTCCACCGGCACGTAGCCGCTTGGCGTCAGCAGCCGGGTGCCGCGCGCAAAGCAGGCCATTTCACCGCCCAGCGTGATCAGCGCGCCGCCGGCGCCGTCGGAGACGACCTGGACCGCCGGCTGGCCGCTCGCCGCGCCAAGTGAAAACTGCCCGAGCGTTGTGCCGCCGTTCCGCACGCTGATCACGCCGCCGGCATAGCTCACCAGGCTCGGCGCCACCCCGGCCAGGTCGATCACATCATGCCCGACCATTCCGGAAACGGAGGCGGAGTCCAGCCCTATATCGTTTATGATCAACTCGGAATTTACACCGGTGAACAGGATAGTTCCGGCCGCGCCGTCCACAAGCTCCAGCGCCGCCCCGCCGGCAATCGCAATACTGCCCCCGCTGATTGCGACATCGCCGTCCAACACCAGGGTCCCGCCGCTTGCAACAATATTGCCGGCGGCGAGGAGCGTTCCCGCGCCCAGCACCACTTCGCCGTAGCCGGAAAGCACGCCGCCGCTCTCCAGGGTCGCAGCCGCGGCACCAAGCGTGCCGCCGCTCAGCGTAATCACGGCGCCGACCTGCAGATTGCCGCCCACCAGCAGCGTGCCCGCGACGGACACGCCGCCACCGATTTCGTTCAGTTCACCGGTGCTGAATTCAGCCCCATGCCCGACCGTCAACGACCCCGCCCCGCCGATCACGGCGCTGCTCAGCCCGCTGAGCGTGGACTGGCCGCCCAGCTGCAGGGCGCCGGTTAAAATCAGATTGGTCGCATTGGCCTCGGCATTGCCGCCGAGCACAAGCCTTCCCGCATCTACCAGCCCGCCGAAGGACGCCGAGGCATTCCCACTGGCGATCAGCGTCCCGGCCGCATCGATGGTGGTTGCTATCGCCGTGAGATCGCCGCTCAGATCAAGCTGTGCCGCCGCCGATACCCCTAGCAGCAGGTCACCCATCACCGTCAGGCCGCCGGTAATATCGGCCACGCTTCCCGCAGCCAGACTGCTGCTGGCGATCACCAGATTGGCGGAAGATCCGGCCGATCCAATCTGGAAATCCCCGGTAGCGATCTCAAGCGTCCCGGCGCCACCGGCATTGCCGATCACGGCATTGGCGCCAAGCGTCACCGCGCTCGCCGCCTGGAAGCTGCCAATCCCGCCGGCATCAATCAGCAATGCGGTGCCCCCGACGCCGCTGGCGGTGATTGTATCGGCAAAACCGGCCGTGCCGGTGATGATGATTTCGCCCACCGATTCCGGCTGCGTGACCAGGGTCGTCCCGCTAAAACTGAGCACCGTGCTGCTATCGGCGGGGAGCGCAAGGCCGAAATCATCGCTGGTGCCGCTTAATGAAATACCGCCGCCGGGCAAACCCCACCCTCCCCTTGATCAAACTGGACCGCGGCAGCATAGCTATCGGGCAGGCCATATACAATCTTAGAGATCTAATGCCATTAATATGACAACTTAACCTAGATGTTGTGGCCGGACTCGATTTGAGTTTTCCGGCAAAACCCCCATGTAGAGAATATGATTCCCCCTAATTCCAGCCTTCGCATCATCGGTGATGTCCATGGCGACACCATAGCTTTCTCCATCGCCGCCCAGACCGATCATTTTGTCATCCAATTGGGCGACCTGGTGGACGAAGGCCCCGACACCCCCGGCACGCTGAAGATCATGTTCGATCTGATCGCTAGGAATCGCGGGGTATTTGTGCTCGGCAACCATGATTTCAAATTGCTTCGGGCGCTGCGGGGCGATGCCGTCACCAAGCCGCCTTATCTGGTTCGAACCATCGATGAACTCACCCCGGCATTATCGGAGCAGGCGCAGGTCGAAATCCGGAGAGCTCCGGCCTGGATCCGGCACGGCAACAACATCTTTGTCCATGGCGGTTTTCACCCAGCCATGCTGGCCGAGGCGCCGCCGGAATTTCCGGCCGGTCGGCCCGGGCCGCTGCTGGCCCGGGCGATCTACGGCCAGACCACCGGCCGGGTGACCGGCGCCGGCAAGCCCGAACGGCTGATCGACTGGATCGATGAAGTCCCGGCGCATATCACGGTCTATTGCGGCCATGACCGCCGCAGCATGGATGGCCGCCCCTATGTCAGGACCGGTCGAAAAGGCGGCAAAACGATCTTTCTCGACACCGGCGCGGGTAAAGGCGGGCATCTCTCCTGGATTGATATTCCGGCGCCCGCTTCAAATTAGCCGGCTCTGGTGAATCTACGGAGCACCTATCTCATTCGAGGTTTAACCCAGCCATATCGCCTTGCTCCCGCCAGTCGGCGAGCAGCGCGTGGAACTTGTTGATGCTGCCGGCAAACGGTTCGAGTTGTGGCACCGCCGGCCGCCGGCCTTCGCCGTTATAATATCCCGGCGTGCAGGATTCCGCGAAATCCCTGTTGGTCTGCCCCATGCCACGGATAAAGCTATCCCACTGCGCCTGCGCCTCCGGCGTCGGCTCCAGCCGGGTGACCTGGCGCTTTCCCGCCTCGTCGATCAGATAGGCAATATGCTGCGCCTGCTCGTCGAACATCGATGTCATGTTCACGGAAAGGCCGTTCTGTGAAACGCCCATAAAGAACCAGTTGGGAAATCCGGTGGTGGTAAAGCCATGCAATGTCTTAACGCGTTGCGCCCAATGATCGTGGATCGAAATATCATTGCTGCCGGTCACGTCGATCGCCAGCCGCCGCTTGAGCGAGGTCGATATCTCAAATCCCGTCGCATAGATGATACAATCAACCTCATAGAGTTTTCCGTTCGCAACCAGCCCGTTTTCGGTGATGCGTTCGACACCTTTGCTGATGCTGACATCCACCAAGGTCACGTTCGGCAGGTTGAACGTTGGCAGATATTCATCGTTAAAAGTCGGCCGCTTGCAGAATTGCCGGTACCAGGGTTTTAGCGCTTCCGCCGTGGCCGGATCGGCAACGATGCTGTCCACCCGTCCACGGATTTCATTCATCTTTTCAAAATCGACCCATTCCATCTGCTGCAGCGCCTCCGGCCCGGAAAGGGTTTTGCCGAAGCCGGAGACCATCAGCCGGTTGAAGATGTCGGTCCAGCGATCAGCGACCAGATCGACGGTAAAAGGGTTGCCGACGACGATGTCGTTAAAATTTTCCCGCCGCTCGCGCTGCCAGCCGGTCTGCAAAGCTGCCGCCCAATCCGGGTCCGTCGGCGTATTGCCCCGTTCATCGACACTGGAAGGGGTGCGCTGGAAAACGTAAAGCTGCTTTGCGTGCTTGCCGACATAAGGAATGCACTGAATGGCGGTGGCGCCGGTGCCGATAACCGCCACCCGTTTATCCGCCAGCCGGTGAAGATTCCCCTTCGCATTGCCGCCGGTATAGTCATAATCCCAACGGCTGGTGTGGAAGGAATGTCCTTTGAACGTCTCGATCCCCGGTATGCCCGGCAACTTGCCATTGCCGACCGGACCCTGGGCCATGATGACGAAGCGCGCCTTGATGCGGTCGCCGCGGCTGGTCTCGAGACGCCAGGATCGTGAACTTTCCTCCCAGCGCAGCGCGTCGACGCCGGTCTGAAAAAGCGCGATCGAATATAAATCATAAGTCTCGCCGATCCGCTTTGAATGCGCGTAGATTTCCTCGGCGTAGGAATATTTTTCCTTCGGAATATAGCCGGTTTCCTCGAGCAGCGGCAGATAGCAATAGGCATCGATATCGCATTGCGCCCCGGGATAACGGTTCCAGTACCAGGTACCCCCGAAGTCGCCGCCTTTCTCGAGAATCACAATATCCGTAACACCGCGTTCGCGCAGCCGCACCGCCGCCAGCATGCCGCTGAAGCCGCCGCCGACAATGGCCACCTCGACCTCGCGGTCCACCGGCTCCCGTGTGAAGCCAGGGGTTACATAGGGGTCTTCGGTATAACCGGCGAAATGTCCGCGCGCCTCGATATATTGTTCATTGCCGTCGCTGCGAAGGCGCTTGTCGCGCTCCTGCCGGTATTTCCCGCGCAGCACATCAGGGTCAAATCCTGGCGCTGCAGCGCCGTTCGCATCAATTTCGGCCATCCAATCCTCCTCGCGATCGTTATTTTTATCGTCGCTATTCGCCGGACATGGTGTCCGTTATAATTCGTCGGATATCTTGTTGTCCAGCCGGATGCCATGTAGGACAAAAATAATAATTTAGAGGAAGCGCGATGCGGATAGCGGCAAATGGAATCGAGCTGGAATACGAAATTTTCGGTCCGGCCGGCGGTGTGCCGCTTTTGCTCATCATGGGCTTCAGCGTGCAGCTTACCCACTGGCCGGACGCGCTTCTACGTAAACTCGTTGCCAAAGGCTTCCGCGTCATCGTGTTCGACAATCGGGATATCGGCCTCTCGACAAATTTCGACGCTGCCGGTGCGCCGGATTTTGCCGCCATTTTTGCCGGACAGGCGAAGCCGGCCTACACGCTGAACGATATGGCCGATGATGCCGCCGGGCTGCTGGATGCGCTGAAGATCGGCCAAGCGCATGTCGTTGGCATGTCGATGGGTGGCATCATCGCCCAGATTATGGCGGCCCGGCATGCGGATCACGTGCTCTCGCTCACCGCCATCATGACCACCACCAACGCGCCCGGCCTGCCGCCGCCGGTGCCGGAAGCAATCCAGGCCATGGCTCGCCCGGCGGCGGGGACCATCGATGCTTTCGTGGAATGGAGCATCCGCATGTGGTCTGCGATCGGCAGTCCGGGAAATGACTATACCACGCCGGCGGAGCGCGAGCGCTTCCGGCGGATCGCGGAGCGTTCCATCTATCTGGATGGGCTGAGCCGGCAGATAGCCGCGATCGCGGTGACCGGCGATATACGTGGCATTCTGGCCGATGTGCGCGCGCCGACGGTGGTCATCCACGGGCAGGCGGACCCGCTGGTCAACATCGCCGCCGGCCGGGACATCGCAGAGCACATCAAGGGCGCGCGATTTGTAACGATCCCCGGAATGGGACATGACTTTCCGCCCTTTGCCCTGGACCGGATGGCGGATGAAATTAAAGCTGTGTCGGCGAGCGCCCATTGAGAAAGCTGGCTGCGGCGGTGAAATCCGTTGAAATCCCGGCGGAACATGCTGCCGTGGAAAAGCCGGTCCGGGATTCCGGCAGCCCGCCTCAGGTTTCATCCTTGCGTGCGGCGCAAATGGAACTCACGCGGACCCGCATCCGGGAAGCCGCCAGCAGAGTTTTCTTCGAGCAGCATTACGATCGCACGACGATGGACCAGATTGCCGCGGCAGCCCAGGTGCAACGTTCAACGGTCTACATGCATTTCAAGGATAAGACCGCCATTCTCGCTGCCATTGTAGAAGATTATCTGCCAAGGGCGCGAAAGGTGATGGAACGCCTCCCTGGGCCCAGTCCGTCGCATACCGAAATCGAGCAATGGATCGAAACGGTCGCCAAGTTTTGGCGGCAGGAGAAGGTGGCCGCGACCATCTTGCAGGAAGTCGGCCGGGAAGCCCCGGGATTGCCAAGCCTGCGCGAGCTGGCCACCGAGTTATACCAGGGCCTGGCACGCAATGTTCCCGCTTTTGCAGATTTGGACGAAGCGCTGGTCGAGCTGTCCGATAAAAGGTCGCATGCAGAAATGCTGATTTTTCAGCTGACGTTTACCTGCAACCAGGCGCTGTCGCGGTCGGACAAACAGCATGTGGCGGCGTTGCGCCGGCTAACCGCGGAAGCGTTTGCGGTCTTTATCGAAAAATACAGGCCGAAAGCAACCGAGCGCTAGAACCCGGCTTGCCGCTTGGTTTTATGGTCAATTTTGTAGCCAGGGGTTGCTGCGGCGTTCGGCGCCGATGGTGGAGCCCATGCCATGGCCGCAGATGAAAGCGTAATCATCGCCGAGCGGCAGCAATTTACTGGTAATTGCCCCGATCAACGCGGCGTGGTCGCCATAGGCAAAATCGGTGCGGCCGATCGAATTGCGAAACAGCACGTCACCCACCACCATGAATTTGGCGTCATGGTTGACGAAGACCATATGGCCCGGGGTGTGGCCGGGGCAGTGCAGCGCCTCAAACTGGTGGCCGCCAATGCTGACTGAATTGCCGTCGGCGAGCCATTGGTCCGGCGTGAATGCCTCGATCTTCATCCCAAAGCGTTCGGCCTGGTCGACCATTTCGACAATCAGCGGGGCGTCGCGCTTGTCCGGCCCGATAATGGGAACACTTAAGCTGCGCGCCAGTTCGGCGGCGCCGCCGGCATGGTCGAGATGGCCATGCGTCACAAAGATATTTTCCACCGTAACGCCGGCAGCAGTGATGACGGCGTTGATCGACGGCAGATCGCCGCCCGGATCGATTATCCCGCCCTTCATGGTTTCCCCATCCCAGATCAGCGCGCAATTCTGCTGAAACGGCGTGACCGGGATGATCTTTACCTGCAGCTGGCCCATGATCTTCGTTCTCACCTGAATTGCCTTCGGCCAAATCCGGCGCCACCGCCGCGCCGCGCGTCCAGATTATCCCGGCCGCGGGTAGGATGGCAAACCTGCGCCGGCCGGCGCAGAATAACGGCAACCGTCCCGAAGGGAGAATTCAGAATGACCGAGATGTTTGCGCCGCTTACCTTTGCCCATGGCGCGCCGCTGCCCAATCGCCTCATGCTTGCACCGCTGACCAACCAGCAGAGCCATGCTGACGGCACATTATCGCAGGCCGAGCTGCATTGGCTGACGATGCGCGCCAAGGGCGGTTTTGGCGGCGTTATGACCGCCGCTGCCTATGTGACAACCGAAGGCAAGGGCTTTCCGGGCCAGCTCGGCATTCATGATGATATCTGCCTGCCCGGCCTCACCCAGCTTGCGGCGGCGATCAACGCTGCCGGCAGCCGGTCGGCGGTACAGCTGCACCATGCCGGCATCCGCGCCGATCAAAAAGCGAGTGGGCTGCAGGCCGTCGGCCCCTCGGACGACGCCGCGACCGGCGCGCGGGCGATGAACATCGCCGAGGTCGAAGCGACGATCGAGGCCTATATCGCCGCCGCCGAGCGTGCGCATAGGGCCGGCTTCAACGGCGTCGAACTGCACGGCGCGCATAATTATCTGCTGTGCGAGTTTCTCAGCCTCACCCATAATCACCGTGACGACCTTTATGGCGGCAGCCTGGAAAACCGCGCCCGGCCGCTACGTAAAATCATCCACGGCATCCGCGCCCGTTGCGGCGCTGGCTTCACGCTGGGCGTACGACTTACCGTCGAGCGCTTCGGAATCGAAATCCACGAGGCACGCGCGCTTTGCGGCGAACTGATGGCGGAGAAAGAACTCGATTACCTGGACCTATCCTTATGGGACGTGTTCAAGGAACCGGAAGCCGCGGCCTTCAAGGGACGCAGCCTGATCGACTGGTTCGCCGAACTGCCGCGGCACGCCACCAGGCTCGGGGTAGCGGGCCAGATCCGTTCCGGTGGCGAGGCGCAACGATCCCTGGATGCCGGCGCGGATTTTGTGCTGATCGGACGGGCCGGCATCGCCAACCATGACTTCCCCCAGCGCCTGGCGCGCGATGCCGATTACCAGATGCCTAAACTGCCGCTTTCCCGCGCCCATCTGGCGCAGGAAGGGGTCAGTCCGGTCTTTCTTGACTATCTGCAGAACTTTCCGAACTTTATGGAGCCTGTCTAGGAGTTAAACGGATGTGCGCTGGCAATCGGCCTCGAATCTCAAGGACCTGGGTCAAATTGTAAAATGGACCTGGATATCAGAGATGTTCGCGTTTTCGTGGCGGTGGCATCCACGCTCTCATTCACCAAGGCTTGCGACATCGTCCAGGTCAATCAGCCGCAGATATCGCTGCGCATCAAGTCGCTCGAAGACCGCATTGGCTACCGGCTATTCTACCGCACCTCGCGCGATGTGCGGCTGACGTTGCAGGGCGAGCGGCTGGTACCGCATGCCAAACAGCTGCTCGAAGCGCATAGCAGAACCTTGGACGCCATCGCCGATATCGGCCTCGAAATATCCAGCACGCTGCGGGTTGGATCATTGGATTATTTCCAGCCGCTCAGGCGGCGGTTTCTCGCCGCTTATATGAAACTCCATCCGGCCGATGTTGTGGAGGTGCAGTCGACCAGCACCCGGGACGCTCTGACTTTGATGCAGACGGGACAGCTCGACCTTACCTTCATGTCGCTTCCCGACAGCGAGAAATTGCCCGCCGACATTGATACAATGCTGCTTGCCTCGGCGCCGATCGGCCTGTTGCTGCCGGATAAATCGACGCTCGCGGCTGGCGCTGTGCTCGAACCGCCGGACCTGCGGGGGTTGAACATCGCCATATTCCGCCGCGAATTGGCACCCTCGCTTTACGACGCAATCCTTAGCTTGATCTCCGGCCTGGAGGTGCGGGTGACCCGCCTCCCCGAACCCTCCGAAGCCGGTCTGGCCGATTACGTGCGGAGCACCGGGACGCCGGCAATCTGCGCGCAATGGTGGCTGCAGGATGAGGATCGGCCTGCCGGCCTGGTGCATCGACCGATCGCCGGCGCAAAAATCCATTTTCATTCGCTGCTAACGCGGCCACGCAGCCACGCTTCGCCGCCTTGCAACCGGTTATGGCGGATGGTCCAGCGCGCGCTGCCTCAGCCGACGATATAAAGCTCGTCGCCGAACAAAGTTTCGCCGGAACCGATAAAGCGGGTGCAATCTTCCGCCTGCTCCATTTGCACCGCCGGCGATGACCAGGACCGGATCGCCGTCTCGCGATCGGGCCACCATAGTTCAGCGACCGCGTCGAATGTATTGATGAGCGGACCGGGACCGGGACTCAGCGCATAATTCTGATTATAGCGTGGCAGTTCAGGGGTTTTACGAACCAACGGCGCATGGTTGTTCGGGTAATGATGCAGAAAATCCTGCATCGTCATTGCCTGCAGCTTGCCGAACATCGAGGTCAGCTTGATCGTCCCGGACCGCCCCACCGACCCCGTAATGATCGGGTTTTCCTCTGCGACGCATTGCGTGCCGGGCCGGCGCGCCAGCACCGCCTGCATATCGGCACAATCATGCGGGCGTAGCAGGTCCGAAAGCGTTTCATAAACCGCACATTCGATCGAACCGCTAAAAATCTTCGGCGGCATCGTGCTCCAGCGTGCCACGGGACGGCTGATGGTCAACGAGATAACGCCGGCCGTTGGCGTGATCGGCGTCACCGCGCGCGGATCGCCGTTCAGTGTAAAAAGTTTGATCATGCGTCTAGTTCGGGCCGTAAGGTCTGTCGCCCTTCAACAGCGCTTTTTGCAGCACCCGCGTCTCGGTATAATCCTTGACCGCATAATGCATGAAGGCGCGATTATCCCACAGCGCCAGATCGTTCTTCCGCCAGCGCCAGCGCATGGTGAAGCTAGGCGATTGCACATGCGCGAACAGCATCGCGAGGATCGCCTCGCTCTCCTGGTCATCGAGTTCGACGATTTTCTGGGTCCAGAGCTCGTTGACGAACAGCGCCTTGCGCCCGGTTTCCGGATGCACCCGCACCACCGGGTGAATATTGCGCATCTCGCCATCGAGATATTCGTCGCTGGCGTTGATCCCCATCAGCTTCAGCACCCGGAAGGCGGAATGTTCGGCGGTGAGTCTGTCGAGCATGTCCCGCAGCGGCGCGGATAGCGCGTCATACGCGGCATACATGTTGGACCAGCAGGTATCGCCGCCGACCGGCGGCAGTTCGATCGCGCGCAGCGCCATCAGGGCCGCGGGCGTCGCGGCCAGCGAGCTGTCATAATGCCAGACCGCGGTCGCCTTGCGGTAGCGCACGGTGTTCATTTCGATGACGCGCCCGGCGGCGTTGGCATAGTTCGAGATGAGAAACGGATCGTTGCAGGGCTCGCCAAAATTGCCGACAAAACCGCCCATGGTTTCCTGCGTCAGCCCCTGATCGCGGAAAAACAATACCCCGTTTTCAAGCACCGCATTTCGGATGGCGGCGACCTGCTCCGGTACGAGCGGTTTTGCGATATCGATCCCATGGGCAATGACACCCACCACCGGCGTGATTTTCTCGAGCTCCAATTGCATCGCCATAACAACCTCCCTGTTTGCAGAATCTCCTTGTCCCCGAAGGCGTGGCCTTGTTAGCGGCATTGTCACATCAGGGGATAAGAAGGGCGTTTCCGAAAAAGAAAATCGCACCAGCCGTCGCCGGCATCAATGCACTGCGAGCGGTGGATTTATTGGTAATTGGAATAGATTGCTGCTGGTGAGGCCGCTGCCTGTGCAAAGTGAGGCGCGTCGCCGGCGATCGCCTCGCGGATGTTTAAGTTGCGCCACTCCACCGATATGGTTAACCATTTGAATCGGCTATTCGGTTTAAAATCAAGCGCCCGCATAAAAGCGCATTCGAGGACGACACCAAGAAGGAGGATCCTGATGGAAAAGCTGCTGATGATTTCGGCCGATACGCATGCCTGCATGCCGGCCACCCGTTACGCCGAGTGGCTGGAGCCGCAATATCGCGAGGCGGCGGCGCCGCTCGTTGAGGTTAATCGCAAGATCGAAGATCTGCTGTGGGAAACAGCGGTGGATGCCGAAACCGAAGCCTATATCGATCCACGCGGCGTTTTGAAGGCCGGTGGCCGGCAGGGTCTGTGGGACCCGGCGCGCCGTCTGGCCGAGCTCGAAGGCGAAGGTTTTGTGGCCGAGGTGCTCTTCCCCGGCGACCGTGCCTCCGTTGGTCCCTTCTTCTCCAACCTCTCCCCCAGCTGCTCGGCGGAACACCGGGCGGCCGGCGTGCGGGCCTATAACCGCTGGCTGGCGGAGTTCTGCCAATACGCGCCAGGCCGCATGAAGGGCGTTATCCAGACCGAGCCCTGGCCCGACATGGCCGCCTGCCTCGCGCAGATCACGGAAGCCCGTCGCGGCGGCCTCGATATCGTCTCAATGCCGCGCTTCGCCGGGCTGTATGAAAATCAGCCTCCAGTATCCGACCCGGCCTGGGACCCGTACTGGCGGCTTTGCGTTGAAAGCGACATGACGGTTGCGGTGCATCTCGGCCAGAACCATCCGCAAGGCGCTTCGCTCATCGCCTTCGACGGGCTGGATGTGCGCACCAAGGGTCATCCCGATGTCGCGGTGAAGGGGGAGATTTCCTACGATCCCGGCCGGGCGCCGTTATGGCAGATGATTTATGCCGGCGTCTTCGATCGCTTTCCTGAATTGCGTGTCACCTTCTCCGAGCTTCGGTTCGAATGGCTGGCGCCGACGCTGGCGCATCTCGAGCGCCGGTTCGACCGCGCCCGTTTCGCCGAGATGGGGCTTAAAGTCCCGAAATTGCGGCCGAGCGAATATTGGCGGCGCCATTGCGGGATCGCCGGACAGATCCGCCCCTATGAGATGAGCCTGCGTCACCAGATCGGCGTGGACACCATGATGTTCGGCACCGATTTTCCACATTCGGAAGGCTCATGGCCGAACAGCGAAGACTGGATGCGGCTCAGTTTCGAGGGCGTGGCCGATGACGAGGTCCGGAAAATCCTCGGCGAAAACGCCGCGCGCTTTTACCGCTTCGACGTCGACATGCTTCGCCCGCATGCTGCCCGCGTCGGCCGGGTTCTGGCGGATCTGCGTCCGCAAGGCGCGCCCGACCCGCGAATTGTCGAGAACCTGCACTGGCGTGCCAATTTTCTGGGTCAGCTCTATCGCTATGATCCGGAAATGATGGATGCCATCATCGATCAGGACCAACGCTTCGCGGGTGCATTCGCTTAACGCGTCAGGCGTTGATGCCGGTGCCGGTCATGGTGCCGCGGCCGATGATCAGCGGCAGATCGAGATAGGTGCGAATGCCGGGTGCGGCCGCGCAAACCGGACGGATCAGGTTCATGACGACCATCGCCGCGGCGAGCGTACCTGAATCGGTATGGTCCTCGCCGTTGATCGCGACTTCCGCCGATAGTTTCATCGTCGGCTCGCCCTGAATGGTAGTGTACCAGCCATGACCCTGCGGCCAATGCGCCGGGCCCGGATCGTTGGCGCGGTTGACGTTTTCCATAATGATCCGGGGTTTGCCGTCCACCGTTCCGGTGAATGAGAAGCGCTTGCCGCTGACCGTGCCTTTCTCGATACGCCCGGCGGGGATGTCATAGCTCTCCTTCGCGACCGCGACTTCAAGCTGGTAGATGACATCGGCATCCAGCGTCACGCCGAGTGCGTCGGCGATCATCCTGAGCGGCGCTCCGAACGCACCGAGATGGGTAAGCGGCACCGGCCTTGGCGGCACCGGATTTGGCGCCTCGCCATATTTCATCAGCTCGAACATCGAGGCGACGGTGGGATAATTGCCGTAATCCACAATCTCCTGGACATGGATCAGATCAATCCGCCCCATTGCCCCGGTCATGATCAGCGGCAGCAGCGTCGTTGCCCAACCGGGGTGGATGCCGGCGCCGTGAAAGGTCGTGCCGCCGGCCCTGCAGGCCGCCGCGATCCGGTCGAAAACCACCTGGCCGGCGGCCAGCGGGTAGGTCAGCACGGTGGTTGCGGTGGAGATGACATTTTTGCCTGAGGCAAGCAGCCGGCAGATATCGTCGACTGGGCCATCCAGCCCGTACTCGCCGATGGTCATGTACAGGCAGCAATCGGCCGGCGTTGCGAAAATCGCCTCCTTATCGGTGGTGGCGCGCACACCCATCGGCGCGGTCTCGCAGATATCGCCGACATCGCGGCCGGCTTTCTCGGCGCTGGTGACATAGCATCCGACGAGTTCGAGGTCGGCCGCCTTATGAATAGCCTTGGCGGTCCGCTTCCCGGCATAACCGGTGCCCCATTGAATAATTCGCAGCATAACCGTTCCCCCACCTGTTTTTTCTCAGGCTAGTGGCAGGCTTGTCGCTGTCAATGCGGGCCGGCGGCCTGCCGGCGTCAGTCGCGCGCTACTGACAGCCCCGCGAGCAGCGGCGCGTACACGCCGAGCCTGCGGGATATGAACTCCGTGAACAGCCGCACCCGCTTCGTCTTGCGGGTCTCACCTTGCGTGAGAAGCCAGAGCGTTCCGTACATTTGCAGTTCGGTGCCCGGCACCCGCACCAGCAGGGGGTCGGGATCGCCAACGAAACACGGCAGTGTCGTAATTCCGATCCCTTGCTGAACCGCAACAATCTGCGCCTCGCCGTCGGTGGTCCTGAACTGAATCTCGGTGGTATGCACTTCATTTATCCTGGCCCAGTCCGGAATTCCATTAGCACTTATGACAATCCACCTTATGGGATCAGGCGCGCCTGTATGCCATTCGGCTAGTCGATCGCGAGATATGTAGACGCCGCCGAACAGCTCCGGGCCCTTCAGGCCATGAAGGTTGAGCGGCAGGGTTTTGCGGTCGTAGACAACGCGGATCGCGACATCGGCATCCCGGTTGGTCAGATTTGCCAGCTCGCCGGAGGACAGGATTTCCATCTCGATCTCCGGATGCAGACGCATGAAATCGGCG
This sequence comes from Rhodovastum atsumiense, assembly GCA_026225115.1. Lineage (GTDB taxonomy): Bacteria > Pseudomonadota > Alphaproteobacteria > Acetobacterales > Acetobacteraceae > Acidocella > Acidocella atsumiense_A. The sequence continues at coordinate 1,091 of JAMFSE010000002.1, read as the reverse complement.
AAGTCGGGCATGAGGAGATGGGTCGCCAGCGTCGGCGCCAGCGCCACCCGAAGTGGCCCGCGCACGCTCTGGTCGCGTCCGAAAACGCGCGTCTCCAGCTGCAGAGACGACGCTTCCATCTGGTTTGCAAGCTCAAGCACTTCCTCGCCCGCTTCCGTCAGGCGGTAGCCCGAAGGCAGCTTTGCGAACATCTGCGCGCCCAGGCGGTCCTCGAGCTGTCCGATGCGTCGCAGCACGGTCGAGTGATTTACCCCGAGGCGCTCGGCGGCAGCCCGCACCGAGCCCCCGCGCGCCACGGCAAGAAAGTAGCGAATGTCATCCCAGTCGAACATGTTGCATCCCCGGCACTGCGGTGCAATCTAGCACCGCACGGTGTGCGTCTTCAGAAGCCCTTATTCAACGCATTGTATACCTTATTTAATGCATTGTGGGGTAATAAGGGCGGTCATCATAGCGTAGGCTGAGGAACGTTGCCAATTCAAAACTGGCAAACACCGATCGTCAAGGCTGGCACCCTCGTCCTGCCGAATCATTTTTGCACCACCAATATGCGCGCTTCCCCACTCAACGCCTGACTTGGGCGGACTTATGTTGAGGTTCTTGGGCGTCCCTGAAAGACCAGACACAGAGCCCAGGTGGAGAAGTCATGGAAAAGCTTGAGGGCAAGCAATTCTCCAGCTCCGTAAGACTTCAACGAAGGATGCATAACATGAACAGACTGAATGAAAAAACTGCCGTGATCACCGGCGGCGCCACAGGCATCGGCCGCGCAGCGGCAAAGCGCTTCATTGAGGAAGGCGCCTTCGTCTTCATCTTCGGCCGCCGGCAGGAAGCGCTCGACGCCGCCGTGGCCGAACTCGGGCCCAATGCCCGCGCGGTGAAGGGCTCGGTCTCGGATGAGGCCGACCTCGACCGACTCTTCGCGGCGGTGAAGGCCGAGCGCGGAACCCTCGACGTCGTCTTCGCCAATGCCGGGGTGGGAAGCCAGCTTAAGCTCGGCGAGATCACCGCCGAGCACATTGACGAAATCTTCGACACCAATGTGAAGGGGTCGATCTTCACGGTCCAGAAGGCGCTGCCGCTGATGGGCC
>JAMFSE010000070.1 GCA_026225115.1 Rhodovastum atsumiense | reverse complement strand
GAGATTGGGCCGCACCCCAATCAGGCACAAGATAATCCTGTCGCACTAACCCGTTGGTTGCCCATATTTATTATGCCCGTCATGGATCCTGCGCACACCGACGCCGTACGGCCGTTGGATAACTGAATTTTCAGAAATCTGCCGTTGGCTGCGACCTGCTTGCGCCCATATCTCATTTATCGTTTTCGGGTGGGGCTTAGCTTTTCCAAAATCAGGTAAAAAATAAAAATGACTGACGATTATGCCGACCTTGCTCTCATCCGGCGCGCTTTGCAGCTCGCACAGGCAGCCGCGCGCGAGGGGAAGGGCGCGCCGATCGGCTGCGTTATCGTGCGCGATGGCGAGACGATCGGGCAGGGTGAGAACGAGGTAGATGCGAATAACGACCCGACCGCCCATGCCGAAATTGTGGCGATCCGCAGGGCGGCCAAGAATCTGCAATGCACGCGGTTTGAGGGGGCGACCCTGTACTCGACGCTGCAGCCCTGCGGCATGTGTACCATGGCGGCGATCTGGGCCGGGGTGTCGCGGATCGTGTACGGCGCGGAGCGCGATCAGGTGCATGAGATGTATTTCGAGAACCGCAATCTCGACATCATGGATTTTGTCCGTGACGCCTTCAAAGATGATCTGACGGTAACCGGTGGCCTGCTGGCAGATGAATGTGCCAAACTATATTATGGGCCGGATGACCATCCGCCGCAGAGGGAGCAGGCCAACAAATAGACCGAGGGACGGAGAGATGGAGATAGCGCCAAGCGTCAGCCATATCCTCGAGACATCGCTTTATGTCTCGGATCTCTCGCGCTCGAGAATATTCTACCAGCGCCTCTTCGGGTTTGAAGCCTTGCTGGAGGATCATCGGATGTGCGCGCTGCGCGTTCCATCGAGCGGGGTGCTTTTACTGTTCAAGCATGATGGCTCGCTGGCGCCCAGTCATGTGCCGGGCGGCGTGATTCCGCCGCATGGCGGCAGCGGCGCCCTGCATCTTTGCTTTGCCGTTCCGCTGGCGTCGCTCGATGCATGGACCGCGCATCTGGAACGGCAAAATGTCGCACTGGAGAGCCGGGTACGGCAGCGTTTTGGCGGTATCAGCCTGTATTTTCGCGATCCGGACGGCCACTCGGTGGAAGTGGCGACGCCGGGGTTGTGGACGAATTATTAGGCCGGATCAGCTGAAAAACTGATTCCCTGGCCGCGGCAGCCCGAGGTTTTCGCGCAAGGTCTTGCCCTGATATTCATGCCTGAAAATGCCGCGACGTTGCAGTTCCGGGATCACCTTGTTGACGAAATCATCGAGCCCGCCGGGCAGATACGGGAACATGATGTTAAAGCCGTCGGCGCCTTCTTGCCCCAGCCATTCCTGCATCTCATCGGCGATGCTGGCGGGGGTGCCAACGAAGGCGAGGCCGCCGTAGCCGCCGAAGCGCTGCGCCAGTTGTTTGACCGTCAGGTTTTCCCGTTGCGCCAGGCTGATGGCGCCGGCGCGGCCGGACTTGCTGGCGTTGGTCTCGGGGATTTCGGGCAGCGGGCCGTCGGGGTCGAATTTTGAGGCATCGGTGCCGAGCATGATGGAGAGCGAGGCGATGGCACTCTCGTAATTCACGCCAGAATCAAGCTGGGCGCGGATCTCGCGGGCATGTTCGGGCGTGTCTCCCACCACCACAAAGGCGGCTGGCAGGATTTTCATATGGTTGCGGTCGCGGCCGAGCTTGTCCATCCGGCCTTTGACATCGGCGTAGAAGGATTGCGCGGAAGCCAAGGTGCCGGAGGAGCCGAAAATGACTTCCGCGGTCTCGGCGGCCAGCTGACGGCCGGGCTCGGAGGCGCCGGCCTGGATGATCACCGGCCATCCCTGAATGGGCCGGGCGATGTTGAGCGGGCCCCGGACCGAGAGATATTTGCCCTTATGGTTGAGGACATGAAGTTTTTCCGGGTCGAAATAGGTGCCGGAGGCAACGTCGCGGATGAATGCGTCGTCGGCCCAGCTGTCCCAGAGTCCGGTGACGACATCGTAGAATTCGCGGGCCCGGCGGTAGCGTTCGTCATGCTCCATGTGATCCTCCTGGCCGAAATTCCAGGCGGATTCCGGGTTGCCGGTGGTCACGATGTTCCACCCCGCCCGGCCGCCGGAGATATAGTCCAGCGAGGCGAAGCGGCGGGCGATGTGGAACGGCTCGTCATAGGTGGTGGACGCGGTGGCCATCAGCCCGATGTTTTCGGTGACGCCGGCGAGGGCTGAGAGCAAGGTGAAGGGCTCGAACGAAGTGACGGTGTGGCTGCGCTTCAGCGCCTCGACCGGCATGTTGAGCACTGCCAAGTGGTCGGCCATGAAAAAAGCGTCGAATTTGCCGCGCTCCAGTGTCTGGATCATCTGTTTGATCAACGGGAAATTGAAATTCGCGTCCGGGACGGCGCCGGGATAGCGCCAGGCGCCGGTGTGGATGCTGACCGGCCGCATGAATGCACCGAGCCGCAATTGCCGTAATTTTGCCATTGAAATCGCTCCTTACAGGTTACCCATCGAGATGGTCGGTTGGGATGAAAATGCCACAATGGCGGCAATCCACGCTGCGTTGCGGTAAAAGGACTAACGTTTTTTCTGAAATGCTGTATTAAGACCGTTGGCCAATCGAGTCGTGCCTTTGGAGGCCCCCCTGGGCTTCCACTGCGTCTCGCTGGGCCAGCAAAGTGCTTCACTGCGTGCCGCCGGCGGAAACCCGCGTCTGATGGCTGATAAAGGGTTTTGACCGAATGCCGACGCCGTATTCCACCGAGGATTTGGAGCAAGCCTTTGATGTGCCGTTGATACGGCGCGGGCGCAGCCTGAATTTCATCGATGCGGTGAAGGTCAGCCTCGGCGGCGATGTGATCTCCGGCATCGTCGACGATAAGGGCACTGAGCGGCGGGTGACGATCGAGCCGACGATGTATCACAAGAAAATTTCCTTTGCCGAGCGGGAATGCTCCTGCGGCGAGTGGAAATGCGCGCATATGACGGCAACCGCGCTGGCGGCAATGCAGCGCTTCCCGGCGCTGCAGAAGCCGAAGCCGGCGCCGGAAGTGATTATTCCCGCCTATGACCCGACCCAGCCCCGGCCGCAATCGCCGCCGAAAATCCGGCCTCAAGGACGCCGGGCCAAGCCGGCGGTGATCGCAGCGCCGCTGACCACGCCCGAGGTCAACGGCGTGGTGATCGAACTGCCGGCGGTGCCGGTGCTGAATTTGCGCCGGGTTTATGCGCCGGACGAGCAGGGGCGGCAGCGGCTGGTTGACGTTCTGACGCTGGATTTCGATTATGGCGGCGTGCGGGTGGACGGCGCCGATGATACGGCATTTATCCGCGGCAAATCCGCCACCGGGCCGGTGTTTATCCGCCGTGACCCAACCGCCGAGGCCGATGCGCTGGAAGTGCTGCGGCCGGATAATTTCGTGCAGATGCGGGTGAATGACGGCAAATCCGCCCGCGGCCAGCGGGTGCTGGTATTCCGCGGCCAGGAAGCCTCGGCGCAATGGCATCATTTTGTGGCTGTCCGGGTGCCGGTTTTGCAGGCGCTGGGGTGGCAGACCAATATCGACGAGAATTTCGGGCCGCGCATGGTGGAGACCGTCGGCGCGCTCGATATGCAGGTGCAGGATGGCGACAAGGGCACGTTCTCGCTGGAATTCGGCATCGAGATCGACGGCGAGCGGCATCCGCTGTTGCCGATTTTGCAGCATTTGCTGGAGCGGGGCGGGATCGATGCGGCGCAGATCGTCGGCGATGATTTAATCACCAGCCTGGATGACGGGCGGGTGCTGAAGCTGCCGGCCGAGCGCATCAAGCGGCTGCTGGCGGTAATGGGCGATTTGATCGAGGCCGCCGGCCGCACCGTGGATAAGAGCCTGGTGTTGCCGGTCGGCGCCGCGGTGGCGGTGCTGGAGCTGGAGGATGTGCTGACCTCCAGCTGGCAGAACGCGGCGGCGATCGAGGCCTATGTCGACCGCTTTCGCGGCGAGCCGGATATTCAGCCGGTGGATTTGCCGGATAGCTTCAAGGGCGAATTGCGGCATTACCAGCAGGACGGCGTGAACTGGCTGCAGCATCTGGCGAGCCACGGTCTGGGCGGGTTTCTGGCCGATGACATGGGGCTGGGAAAGACCGCGCAGACCATCGCGCATATCACGGTGGAATTTGCCGCCGGCCGGCTGACCAACCCGGCGCTGATCGTGGTGCCGACCAGCCTGGTTGCGAACTGGACCGCGGAGCTGACGAAATTTGCCCCCAGCCTCAACGTGGTGGTGCTGCACGGCATGGACCGGCATGAGCGGCGGGATAATCTCGAGAACGTGCATGTCGTCATCACCACCTATACGGTGCTGACCCGCGATATCGAGGAGATGAAGGCGATCCCCTGGCATCTGGTGGTGCTGGATGAGGCGCAGGCGGTGAAAAGCCCGGATGCGCGCGCCACCCGCGCGGTTTGCCAGCTGGATACCAAAAACCGGCTTTGCCTTTCCGGCACGCCGATTGAGAATAACCTCGATGAGCTGTGGTCGCAATTTGCGTTTCTGATGCCGGGGCTGCTGGGTGACCGGCGCGGTTTTGCGAAACGCTTCCGCACGCCGATTGAGAAGAATAACGACCCGGTCTGCCGGGCGCAGCTGATCCAGCGCATCCACCCGTTCATCTTGCGCCGCACCAAGGCGGAGGTGGCGACGGAGCTGCCGCCCAAGCATACGATCCTGCGCCGGATCACCTTGGCGCCGGACCAGCGCGAGCTTTACGAGACCATCCGCGGCACGCTGTACGAGACGGTGCGCGAGCAGGTAGCCGAACGCACGCTGGCGCAGAGCCGGATTATCGTGCTGGACGCGCTTCTCAAGCTGCGCCAGGCCTGTTGTGATCCGCGGCTGGTGAAACTGGCCTCGGCGCGCGCGGTCGAGACCTCCGCCAAGCTCGAGGATCTGCTGGAAATGCTGCAGGAGCTGATCCCGGAAGGGCGGCGGATCCTGCTGTTCTCGCAATTCACCTCGATGCTGGATTTGATCAAGCCGCGCCTGAAGGAGATGGAAATCCCATTCGTCGAGCTGCGCGGCGATACCCGCGACCGCGCCGAGCCGGTGCGCCGGTTCGAGGCCGGCGAAGTGCCGCTGTTCCTGATTTCGCTGAAAGCCGGGGGGCGGGGGTTGAACCTCACCTCGGCGGATACCGTGATCCATTACGATCCCTGGTGGAATCCGGCCGTAGAAAACCAAGCTTCCGATCGCGCGCATCGGATTGGGCAGACCAAGTCGGTATTTGTATACAAGCTGATCGCGGTAGATACGGTTGAAGAACGAATTCTTGAACTGCAACAGCGCAAAGCCGAACTTGCCAGCATCGCCTTCAGCGAAGCCGGCAGCGGCATGGCCTTCGACTTCGACGACATCAACTTCCTGTTCGGGGCGGATGCGGAGAAGCAGGCGGAGGCGGCTTAGGCAAGCAGTTCTTTTTTTGAAAAAAGGCTAGCCGCCCGCGAACCAAAAAGCTTTTGTTAATCTGGGATATGGGCGATGGCATGAACCACGCCTGCGACCTAGTAAATTGCAACTTGTAGCAAGGAGCAAGGAGCAAGTAGCAAGTAGCAAGTAGCAAGTAGGGTGGGTTAGCGAAGCTAACCCATCCATGGTCCGCTTCCCAGACAGCCGGGACGGCGCCCCGAATGACCGCTTTGCGGCCAAGCCGGTGATCCTTGACGGGTAAGCGTGAGCCTGAAAACGGACCTCAAGGCTTGCGGCGGGTAACGCCCGCCATCTCCCGTGAGATGCGGGCGCTGGCCGCAGTTTGCCAAGAATTTTAGACAAGGCTGGCCGGAGAAAGGGATGGAACCCTAACATCATGGGAGTGTCACACGTGTGACAATTTTACTAACTTTATGTTAGATATCAATATCATGCGCGCGATGCTTGCGGATATTCCCCAGATTCCCCATTCATGCTTTCAGACGGTGCCGGCGTATCCGTTGGAATTAGGATTTCCGCTTTGCGTCCGATTCAGACGTAGCCGTTCATTTAACTAACGCCCGAAAGCGGACGCCCCGGTGGTGCACAATTCAAGAATTCTGCACCACCTGCTTCGCCCAGGTTTTTCAATTGAGTATTTGGTGCACAAGTCCGGTGCGAATGTCCGCAATCGTCATTCTCTTCCCGAGACCTGCCCTTCCGCTTCCGGCCAAAACTAGACCCAGTTGTTGTTGTCCAGCCGTTGAGGGCCGTGGTAAACTGCCGCTAAAGGGAATCGACCATGGATGATGTCGCGTATAAGATCCTATCCGCTGGCGAATTCGCGGACCTGCAGGCCGGACATTTTGATGGCGCG
>JAMFSE010000069.1 GCA_026225115.1 Rhodovastum atsumiense | reverse complement strand
GTTCGTTGCGTTGGGGTTGTAGTTCAGTAGCGCGCCTGTCAGGCCATTGACCGTGGGCGTTCCGGGAGCGGCGACGAAACGTGGCTCGCCCGCCGGATTGGTCGCGACCGGATAGGTTCCAAAGTAGTGATCGAACGAGACGTTTTCCTGGAAAATGACGACGAGATGCTTGATCGGCGTCGCGGTCGGCAAATTATCCACCAGCGTGGTTTCGAGCGCGGTGGTGGCCGGCGCGGTGGCGCCGGTCGGCGCCGGCGCTGTCTGCGCGCGTGCATTCATGGTCAAGCCAAGCACGGCGGTTGAGGCAAGCACGGAGGCTCCGAGAAGATATTTACGTAAACGCATGATTTTTTCACCCTGATGTTGATCTGTTGACTTGTTGTTAGCTTTCACGCGTATCTACGTCAGATCGTCGCCCCCAGGTGTTACGCAATTATGATTGTTCTGTGGCAAAATGCCTTTGGATGCGAATGTTTTGCATTGACAAAAAGCCGCTCTGGCGCAGCCAAAATTCGTAATGATGGATGGTGCTTTCAACTCCGGGACCAACCGTGTAATGAGCCGCAACTTCCCTTCCCAGCATGAAACGATGGTATCTGAAAAACGCGGCTTTGGCCTGAAAAACCCCTGCAACTTGCGCGCCTGCTCGGTCTGCGCAAAATTCCGGCATGGATAGTCTGGCTTTGGATATTTCCACCGCCGCCGCAGAACCGCTCACACCGGAGCGCGCGCTGGATCTGCTGGCGCAGGCCGGGCTCTGCGATACCATCTCGCTTGAGCGGGCACGCGCGGTATCGCGGGAGACCGGTATTTCGAGCGCGCAGGCGCTCGTCCAGCTCGGCCTGGCCTCTGAACGCAGCCTCGCGGAAGCCTGGTCCCGGCTGCTGCATGTCACGCTCGCATTGCCTGAGCGCTACCCGGATGAACCGCTGCTGCCGGAGCGGCTGCAGCCGCGGTTTTTGCGCGCCGCCCGCGTGGTGCCTGTTGTCGTCGAACCGGTCGACGGCGAGCCGGGCGAAAATGCGGAGGTCCTGGTCCTGGCGATGGCGGAGCCGCTGGATCATTTCACCACCGCGGCGATCCGCATCGCCACGGGCATGCGAACCCGCATCGAGGTCGCGGTGCCGATTGAGCTGGAAGCTGCCCTCGACCGCCTCTACCCGGAGGCGAAACCGCAAGACACCGCCGAACCGGCAGAGGCCGGCGAAGACGACGCCGAGCGATTAAAGGATCTCGCGAGCGAGGCGCCGGTGATCCGCCTGGTCAGCCAGATAATCGCAAAAGCGGTGGAAACCGCCGCGTCGGATATTCATATCGAACCGTTCGAGGACCGGGTCCGCATCCGCTACCGTTATGACGGCGATCTGCAGGAGGCTGAAACCCATCCCGCGCGCCTCGCCCCCGCCATCATCTCGCGGCTGAAAATTCTGGCCAAGCTCGACATCGCCGAGCGGCGGCTGCCGCAGGATGGCCGCATCCGGATTGCCGTGCGCGGCCAGGACGTCGTCTTCCGTATCGCCACCGCTCCCAGCCTGCATGGCGAGATTATCGTGCTCCGAATTCTGGATCGCAGCGCGATTGCGTTCGACTTTGTAACCCAAGGCCACGACCCACAGGTGATCGAGCGGATGCAGGCCGCGCTTGCGGTGCCCAACGGCATCATGCTGGTGACCGGCCCTACCGGCTCCGGCAAAACCACGACGCTCTATACGGCGCTGCTCGGCCTGAATAAGCCTGACACCAAAATCATTACGGTTGAGGATCCAATCGAATACCAGCTACCCGGCATCAACCAAATGCAGGTGCGGCCGCAAATCGGCCTTGGTTTTCCAAATCTGCTGCGCTCGATCGTGCGTCTGGACCCCAACATCATCATGGTCGGCGAAATCCGCGATCTGGAAACCGCCGAGATCTCGGCGCGCGCCGCACTTACCGGCCACCTGGTGCTCTCCACTTTGCATACCAATTCCGCCGCCGCCGCCATCACCCGGCTTCGGGACATGGGTCTGGAAGACTATCTGCTGGCGGCGGTGCTGCGCGGCGTGCTGGCGCAACGGCTGGTCCGGCGGCTGTGCGACGTCTGCAAAGCCCCCTCCCCGATGCCGGATGAACTGAAGGCGCGGTTTGGTGTCGCCGGCGGTCAGGTGTGGCGCGCGGTCGGCTGCCCATCCTGCCGCAATACCGGCTATCGCGGCCGCCAGGCCATCGCCGAATTCCTCACCCCGAGTGCCGAGATTCAGAAATTGCTGTTCGACCGCGCCGGCCAGGCTGAAATCGAGCGCGCCGCGATTGCCGGCGGCATGAAGACCATGTGGCAAACCGGCATGGAGGCCGTATCCCGCGGCGAAACCACGGTCGAGGAAATCCTGCGCGCCGTCGGGGCCGAGGAGTGACGCAATTCCGCTATCGCGCCATCGGCGCCGGTGGTGAAATGCTCAAGGGGATCGGCGAAGCCGCCAGCCAGGCTGAAATCGCCGCCCAGCTGCAGCGCCGCGGCGCCATCGTACTCGCCGTGACCCCGGTCAACCGGGCGCTTGGAATGCTGGCGATGGATTTTGGCGGCGGCGGCGGCCTGCGCAGCGGCGAGCTGACGGAAGCAACACGCGAACTGGCAAGCATGCTCGGCGCCGGTCAGGATATCGACCGCTCGTTGCGGCTAATGACCGAGGAGGCCACCAATAAGCGCGTCAGCGCCGTGCTCGGCCGGGTGCGGGAGCTGGTGCGCGACGGCGCCTCGCTGGCGGCGGCATTGCAGAGCGAACCGAAAAGCTTCTCCCGGCTATATATCGGCCTGGTACGCGCCGGCGAAGCCGGGGGCGAGCTTGCCAGCACGCTGGAGCGGCTGGCCGAGCTGCTGGAGCGGCAGCGCAGCATGACGGCGGCGATCCAATCGGCAATGATCTATCCGGCGGTGCTGCTGGTTGCCGCCGGCGGCTCCATCGTTTTTCTGCTGACAGCGGTTCTGCCGCAATTCGTACCGCTGTTCGCGCAGAACGGCGTGGCGCTGCCCGCCTCCACCGCCTTCCTGCTGGCGACCGGCAATGCGGTATCCAGCTATGGGCTGCTCGCGCTCATTTTGCTGGGGGCATTGGGGTTTGGCGTCTTTCAGCTGCTGAAGCGCCCGGAATGGCGCCTTAGGGCCGATGTTCTGACCCTGCGTCTGCCGCTGCTGGGCGGCATCAGCCGCGAAATCCTCGCCGCCCGGCTGACGCGCACGCTGGGCATGCTGCTACTCAACGGCGTGCCGCTGCTGGCGGCCCTGGGCATCGCCCGCGAGGTGCTGGAGAACCGGGCGGCGCGGAACGAAGTCACGGCCGCGGCGGAGAGTGCGAAGAACGGCCAGGGCATGTCGGCGGCGCTGCAGAACTCAACCGTTTTTCCCTCCCGCATGGTGCATCTGCTCCGCCTGGGCGAGGCCACGGCACAGCTCGGGCCGCTGGCGTTGCGGGCGGCGGATATTCATGAGGAGCGCACCCGCCTGGCGCTGCAGCGGCTGGTGGCATTGCTGGTGCCGGTGATCACCATCCTGATGGGCGCCGCGGTCGCCGGCATCGTCTCCTCGCTGCTGCTCGCCATGCTGAGCCTTAATGATATCGCGCAGTAACGGCTGCGCCGACCCGGCCGATGGAGAATCCGGATTTACGCTGATGGAAATGCTGGTGGTCATTGCCGTGATGGCGCTGACAATGCTGCTGATTGCCAACTACATGCAGCCGCATAGCCACTGGCTGCAGACGCAGGCAGCGGGACGGCAGGTTGCCGAGGCCATGCGCGATGCCCACGGGCAGGCCATTACGCAAGGCGAGCCGGTGGCCCTGGTGCTGCCGCATCTGCCGCCCTGGCTGCACGCTGTCGAGGCGCCGCCAAACGGGGTTTTGTTCAATCCGGATGGCAGCAGCAGCGGCGGCAGTGTCCTATTGGGCAGCGCCGGGGAAAGAAGCCTCACGGTCACCGCCGACTGGCTGACCGGCCGGGTGCAGATCAATGCGAATTGAACACCGTGCGGGGGACCCGGAAGCCGGCTTTACCTTGCTGGAAGTCATGGTCGCCTTCGTCATCGCCGCCATGGCCTCGATTGTTCTCTACGAGGCCGGCTTCAATGGCGCCACGCAATCCGGTACCGCCGCCCGCTACCAGGAAGCCGTGGTCCGCGCGCAATCGCGCCTGGCCTCGGTCGGTCCGCTGACCCAGCTTCGGACCACATTAGCGAGCGGCGATGACGGCGGCGGCTTCAGAGGGCGCCTCGAAATCTCCGCCGGGCCCTCCAAAATCCGCGGGTTCACG
>JAMFSE010000068.1 GCA_026225115.1 Rhodovastum atsumiense | reverse complement strand
TTCACCTGCGGGCAGTTGGAGATCACCACCAGCACGTCCATCTCGGCGCGAAATTCGACATAGCCGCCGGGCTCGGACACGCCGTCATCCACGGTCAGCTCGCCGTTCGGGCGAATGGGAACATTCATGAAAAAATTGACGTTGGAGACAAGATCCCGCTTGTCCATGCCGTGTTTGAAAAGCTCGGTCAGGAAATTCTCCCGGCAGGCATGCATGAACCGCGTCTCATGCCCAAAACGCACCGTATTGCTCTCGCAGGAACAGGCGCCGGCGCAGGTATCATGAAACCCGCAGGTGTCGGCGATGAGGCGCACCATCGGCCGCCCCTCGTTCGAGCGCAACACGGAGCCGGTTTCCAGATAGAATTTGCCGCCGGCGGCGGCCTGCGCCGCCAATGTGTCCTGCGCCGAATACCGCTCGGAAAAATCCTGCGCATTATAGAACAATGCATCGACCGCCTGCTGGCTTTCGACATCGATAATCTTCATCACCTGGCCCTTTTGCAGCGTCGCGGAATAAGGCGCCCGGGCTGGCACAACCATGTCGGAGATGATGCTCACGACGTGAATCCCGGATCGGTATTCTCAAAGCCGCGCACGGCCTCTTCGGTGAAATGCCGGCACAGATCATCCGGCCCGGGTGCTGCATGGCCGATTTCGATATCAATGGGCCCACCGGCCGCCTGCTGCGGGCTCAGCGCATGCGGCGTATTGGAAAGGGCTAGCAGTAAATTCTGCTCGGCCCGCAGCTCCACCATCGCCCCCTGGGGCGGCGGCCCGGCGTAGTGAAACCGGCCCTCGTCATCCGTGCCGATTTTCGAAAACAGGCTGATGCCGGCTGCAACATCGCGGCGGGTCAGGCCAAATTTGCCGGCCGCCAGCCGCAGATTATCCCGCCCATTGCGGCCCGCCGTCTGCGCCGGCCCGTTCGGGCCAATGATGCTGTCATGCCCGGCGCCGCTATCCGCGGTGATCGAGGCCAGCACCCGCCCCATATCCGAAAACAGCACCCGGCCGGTGCCCAGCACCGTCGTCCATTGCAGCTTCACCGTATCGCCGGCGTTATAGCGCTCGGCGGTGTCATCCGCATTCCAGATGAACAGCGCCGCACCCGGGGTGCCCTCGGGGTTATGGATCCGGATCACATCAAACCGCTTCAGCCTGATTGCGAGATACCAGCCGGCGGGGATGGAGTCCGACCGGTACAACCCAGCCAGGCTCGCAGGGGCGCTCGCGGCGGGGGCAGGGGCCGCAGCCCGCGCCCGCGCCTTGGCCTGCAAAGCCTCATAGCGGGCACGATATTGCTCCGGTGTCAGTGTATCCAGGTTCTCTGGTCGCATCACGGCAGCTCCACACGTCAAAGCTGCCGGGCCGTCCCGGACTTATAACCCCTAAATCAAGGGCGAGGACGTGGCCTCAACGGCAATCTAGCAAGGACCCGTTCGCGGTCAACCGTTTTTGTCGGCCAATGCCGCCGGCGCCGGCCCGCCCGTCGCCCAGTCGAGCAATTCGATCGTATGCACCACCGGCGTTTGCGTCCGGATACCGATCTGCGTGGCGCAGCCGATATTCCCGGTGGCGATCACATCGGCCTGCAGCCGCGTGATATTCTCCACTTTGCGGTCGCCCAACTGCCCGGCGATTTCCGGCTGCAGAATATTGTAGGTCCCCGCCGAGCCGCAGCACAGATGCGCCTCCGCCGGAATTTTTACCGCATAGCCCGCGCGTTCCAGCAGAAGCCGCGGCGCATCCACCACCTTCTGCCCATGCTGCAGCGAGCAGGCCGCGTGATAAGCAACCGTCAGCCCGCGCCCATTCCCGGCCGGCAGGGTGCATCCCACCAAAAATTCCGAAACATCTTTAGCAAAGGCCGACACCCGAGCCGCCTTTTCCGCGTAGCGCGCGTCCCCGCGCAGCATAAAACCGTAATCCTTGATCGTCGTCCCGCAGCCCGACGCCGTGACCAGAATCGCATCCAGCCCGCCCTCGATGAGCCGCCACCAGACATCGATATTCCGCCGCGCCGCCTCGAGGCTCGCCGCCTCGCGGCCCATATGATGCACCAGCGCCCCGCAACAGCCCTCGCCCGGCGCAAACGTCACATCATAACCGGCGCGGTTCAGCAGCCGCACCGCCGCTGCCCGATAGGCCGGCTTCAAAACCGGCTCCACACAGCCTTGCAGCAGCGCCACCCGGCCGGCTGGCGCCGCAATACGAGAATCTTTTGACGCGGCCTTCACCGGCAGCCGGTCAGGCGCCAGCGCCAGCATCGCCGCCAACGGCCGCAGCCCGGGCTGCTTCGCAAACCACCCCACAAACGGCCTGGCGAGCGGCGCCAGCCGCACCGTTAGCCGGAAGCGCGCAGGATAGGGCAGCACCGCGGCGAGCAGCCCGCGGAACAGCCGCTCGGCCGCCGGCCGCCGGTAATTCTCCGCGATATAGGCGCGGGCATGATCGACCAGATGCATATAATTCACGCCGGAAGGGCAGGTGGTCATGCAGGCCAGGCAGGAAAGGCAGCGGTCGATATGCTTCACCACCTCCGCGGTGGGCTGGCGCTGCGCCTCCAGCATGTCTTTCATCAGATAAATCCGGCCGCGCGGGGAATCGAGCTCGTCGCCCAGCAGCACATAGGTGGGGCAGGTGGCGTTGCAGAAGCCGCAATGCACGCATTTTCGAATCACCGCCTCCGACGCGGCCATGGCGGGGTCGGCCAGCTGAACTTCCGTAAACTCGGTGCGCATCAGAACCGTCCCGTCTCAAAAACCCCGGCGGGGTCGAAGGCTTTGCGCACCCGCCCCTCCAGTGCCGCAAGCGCCGAGGCCTGAGGATGAAAGGCCGGCACAACAGCCCGCAACGCCGCCGGCCCCCGTAGCAGCATCGCATGGCCGCCGGCAGCCGCCGCCGCTTGCCGAACCGCCGCGCCGTCCGCCATCGAAATCCAGGCGAGCCCGCCGGCCCAGTCGAGCAGCCATTCCGCACCCAGCGCCTGCAGCGTACGCCCCAGCCCGCCACCTGCCGCCGGCGGCACGCTGACACGCCACAGCGGCACATCGACCGGCAGCGGCGCCAGGCTGCGCAATTCCTCCCACAGCGCCTCTGCTTCGGCCGCTCGCTGTAGCTGCCCAAACGGCGCCAACCGCCGCTCCAGCGCCTGCATCCGCGCCGTAACCGAGGCGTTGAACCCCTGCAGCCGGAACAAGGTCATCGGCTCCGGCATAGGCCGGTGCGCCGCGGCCGCCACCTCGGCCTGCGATCCCATTGCCGCCGCCATGGCCTGCACCGCCGCCTCCGGCGCTAGCCCCCGCAGCACACAAGTGACGGCCATCCGTGGCGCCGGCAGCACCTTCAGCGTCACCTCGGTAAGGGCCGCCAGCCGCCCCCAACTGCCCGCCAGCAGTTTCGGCAAATCATAGCCGGTCACATTCTTTACGACCTTGGCGCCACTGACGAATAATTCGCCGCGGCCGGAGACCGCCCGCACGCCCAGCAGATGATCCCGCAAAGCCCCGGAGGAGATCCTCTGCGATCCGGAAACATTAGCCGCAACAACGCCCCCGATCGTCGCATCACCTGCCGGCCGCCCAAAAATCGGCCCATGATCGAACGGCTCAAACGCCAGCATCTGGTTCTGCCCGGCCAC
This sequence comes from Rhodovastum atsumiense, assembly GCA_026225115.1. Lineage (GTDB taxonomy): Bacteria > Pseudomonadota > Alphaproteobacteria > Acetobacterales > Acetobacteraceae > Acidocella > Acidocella atsumiense_A. Next base: position 43,044 of record JAMFSE010000068.1, on the reverse strand, counting down.
CAGCGCCTGCACCTCCGCCAGCCGCGTGCCGGCGCGCACCGTCAGCACCAGCTCCGGCGGATCATAATCCACCACCCCGTCAAACCCACGCATCTCCAGCGCCCGGACATTCTCCTCGGGCGCGCCAATTTCGATTTTGCTGCCGCCGCCACGGATCGCAAGCCGGCCGCCGGTTGCAGCCGCCTCCCCAACAATCTCGGATAACTCCGCTTCAGTCGCAGGCCGCAGCATCAAAACCGCGGGAGTTCAGGAAAAGCCATCTGCCCGCCATGCACATGCACGCGCCCAAGCTCGGCGCAGCGATGCAGCAGCGGAAACATTTTTCCGGGATTGAGCAGGGATTTCGAATCAAACGCGCATTTCACATGCCATTGTTGCGCAATGTCCGCCTCCGTGAACATCACCGGCATCAGCTCGCGCTTCTCCACGCCAACCCCATGTTCGCCGGTCAGCACCCCGCCCATCTCGACGCAGAACCTCAGAATATCGGCGCCAAATTCCTCCGCCTTGTCGAGATCCCCGGGCTTATTTACATCGTAGAGAATCAGCGGATGCAAATTGCCGTCGCCAGCATGAAAAACATTGGCGACACCCAACCCATATTGCGCCGACAGCATTTTCATGCGCGTCAGCACATCCGGCAGCCGCCGCCGCGGAATCGTCCCATCCATGCAGTAAAAATCCGGCGCCAGCCGGCCGACCGCCGGGAACGCTGCCTTCCGCCCGGCCCAGAAATTCAACCGCTCCTGCTCACTCTGCGAAATCCGAGCGTAGACAGCGCCATTGCCCGTCGCAATCGCCTCGACCTCGCCGATCAGCTCGGAACATTCCGCCTCCGGCCCATCCAATTCCACTATCAGCAACGCCTCCACATCCAGCGGATACCCCGCATGCACGAACGCCTCGGCGGCATGAATCGCCAAACGGTCCATCATCTCCATGCCGGCCGGAATAATCCCCGCGGCAATCACCTCGGCGACGCAGCGCCCGGCGCCTTCCACCGTCGCAAACCCCAGCAACAGCGCCCGCGCCGCTTCCGGTTTCGGCAAAATCCGCACCGTCACTTCCGTCACCACGCCAAGCAGCCCCTCGGACCCGACGATGACGCCAAGCAGATCAAGCCCGGCCGCATCCAGCCCCCGCCCGCCAATCCGCATAATCTCGCCCTCGATTGTGACGAACTCCACGCCCAGCACATTATTCGTGGTCAGCCCATATTTCAGGCAATGCACGCCGCCGGAATTCTCCGCGACATTGCCGCCGATCGAGCAGGCAATCTGGCTCGAAGGGTCCGGCGCGTAATAAAACCCCAGATGCTCAATCGCCTGCGTCACCGCGAGGTTCGTTACCCCGGGCTGCAGCACCGCCACCCGGTTCGCCGGATCGATGTCGAGTACTCGTTTGAACTTACCCAGGCCCAGCAGCACCCCATCCGCCAGCGGCAGCGCGCCGCCGGAGAGCGAGGTGCCGGAGCCGCGCGGCACCAGTTTCACCCCGTTCAAATGGCACCACCGCAAAATCGCCGCGACCTGCGCCGTCGTCTCCGGCAGCACCGCCACCATCGGCGGCTGCCGGTAGGCCGTGAGTCCATCGGATTCATACACCAACAACGCACTGGGGTCGTCGATCACCCCTTCGCCGGGCACGATCGCGCGCAGCGCCAGAATAATTTCTTCGCGACGCGCCAGCACGCCTGCATCCGGCTCTGGCATTTCAAGCGACATTCAATCCCCCTGACCTGGCATAGATTGACTGCTTAAAGCGGCAGCGCGCAAGCCTCAGGTACTGATGACGCAGCGGCCATTATTGATCGAGACCACCTCGCGGGCTGCAATGCGGCTGCGGTAGGAAACCGTCTCCGCATCCACCCAGATATCGGTATGGATCGTCTCCCCCGGGAACACCGGTGACGTGAAACGTGCATCGAATTGCTTGATCCGCGCCGGATCGTAATCGACAACCGTCGCCAGGATCGCCCGGCAGGCGATGCCGTAGCTGCACATGCCGTGCAGAATGGGCCTCTCAAAGCCGGCGGCTTTGGCATAGGCCGGCTCCGCATGCAGCGGGTGACGGTCGCCGCTTAGCCGGTACAGCAAGGCCTGATCCGGCCGGGTCTGCGTCACATGCACGATATCCGGCGCCCGCGTGGGCATTTCATGCGGTACCGCCGCCGATTTCGAGGCCCCGCCAAAGCCGCCATCCCCGCGCGCGAACATCGTATGATCGGTGTCAAACAGCGGTTCGCCGGACGCCAGCCGAACCGAGCTCCGCAGCGTAATCAGCGCGCCCTTGCCCGCACCCTTATCCAGCACTTCGGCGATATAAACATTGTTGATCAGTTCAGCCGCAGGCGGCAGCGGCCGGTGCAGAGTCAGCCGTTGCTCGCCATGCACCACGAAATTCCAGTTGATCGCCGCGCCATCGAGCAGGCCGCCGCCCATGGCGAGAACGGTGGCGGCGGTCGGCACCGCGCGCAGCGCCGGGTGTTCGAACACGAACGGCATCTCCGCCGCATCCAGCGGGTCGCGCCCCATGCCGATGCCGAGATTGTACAGCAGGATCTTCGTATCGTCGTAGCTATGGGCCCGATTATCGAAGCGACGGGAAATCAGATCATCGTAATCGAGCGGCATCGGCTTTCCTTAATTCACCAGCGCGTAAGCCGTGGCAGTATCAGCCGGGATACCGCAGTGACGATGCCGCAACCCACGCTGTACCAGACGGCGATGTAAAGCGGATCGTTGAATGGGCAAGCGAACACGAACACGAACGCCCCCCAGGACGCCGCCGCGAGCCCGGCCAGCCATGCGGTGCGCCTGCCATCCGTCGGCGCGCCGCGGCGCATCAGCACGGCAAGGCCAATCACCGCGGGGATCGACAGAAGGATCATTTTTTTGGCGCATTGCAGCCCGGCCGGCCAGTCCAGCCGCGCGATCAGATTTTTGTCCGCATCCGGACCGGCATTGATCAAAAATCCCACAGCCAGACAGATCGCGCCGATCGCCAGCAGCCACCGGCTGGCGCGCCTGGGTGAATAGACGGGATTGAACGATAAAATCGTCAGCGCGGCGCTGATTGCCGCAATCAGCCCAAGGCTTCCCAGCCGCCACCAGAAGCTCGGCTGCGGCATCAGCATCGGCATCGGCCGCGCCGCGCCCATTCCGAAAAACAGCCCGAGCTCCACCGCGCAGATCACCGCGACAATCAGCAGGTCGACGCTAAGCCGCCGCCGGCGCACCGGCTTCAGCCCTTCGCTCAGACGGTCGATCAGAGCGTCATGCGTCATCGGCTTGATCCCGCACCAGCGCCGCCAACCGGCCGATACCGCGGTGGATATTCACCTTCACCAGCGCAACCGACTGCCCGGAGCGCGCTGCCGCCTCCTCCAGGCTCATGCCCTGCAGCTTCACCAGCCGGATGACCTCCGCCTGCGCGGGCTTCAGCCTGGCCAGCAGCATTTCCAGCGAACGGGCGTCCTGCACCGCATCGCCATGGTCGCGTATCGCCAGGCTGTCGGAGAGCTCCTCTGTGGGGGCCGCCTTCATCGCCCGCAGCCGGTCGATCCATTTATAACGCGCGATCGCGCCCAGCCACGGGCCGAATTCCTGCGCCGGATCAAAAGTATGCCGCTTTTCATGCACGGCGAGCAGCACCTCCTGCACCGCGTCATCCACCATGCCGGCGGGCAGACGCCTGACGTAATAGCGATGCAGCCAGAGGCTCACCTCGGTCAGCAGCCGGCGATACGCCTCGCCTTTGCCCGATTGGGCAGCAACCATCAGCGCGCGCCACTCGCTCTCCGTCAAAAAATTTCTCTCCCAGGCCGTTTTGTGCCGGTACAAGACACAAGCGGGCCAATATGGCCCCCTTGGACTGCTTTAACGGTCTGTAGCGCATCTGTTTGACTTCGAGTAGCCGACAGCCGGCTCCCCGTTCAATCTGTCGCGACCTGCACAAGCACAGGGCGGGCGACATAGAGGCTGGGAAAGAACTGGGCGAGCGCCCTCACCTTCGGCGCATCATAGGTGGCGATATACATGCTGTCCGGATTAAGCGTCGCGTAATTCTGATGATAAGCCTCCGCCGGATAAAACGGCATCGCCGCGTCTACCCGCGTCACGATCGGCGCATCAAAGGCGTGGGCCGCTTTCAGCTGGCTGATATACGCCGCCGCAATCCGCCGCTGATCCGGATCGGCAACCCAGATTTCGCCCCGGTACTGGGTGCCGGTGTCCGGCGTCTGGAAGTTGAGCTCGGTCGGATCCGTTGCCACCGAAAAATACACCCGCAGCAATGTCCCGTAGCTGACGACGCTGGGGTCATAGGTGATTTTGATGGATTCCGCATGCCCGGTCTCACCCGTGCTGACGACCTCATATTCCGCCGTAGCGGCGGCGCCGCCGGTATAGCCGGCAACCGCGTCCTTCACCCCCTTCACATGCTGAAACACCGCCTGCATGCCCCAGAAGCAGCCGCCGGAGAGTATGGCGGTCTCGCTCCCCGGCGTTTTAGCAAGCGGCGCATCGACCGCCGGTGCGGGCACCGGCATTGCCGGATCCGCCACCGCGCGATGAAAATGGGCAAACGCGGCCACGCCGCCGATAAGAAGCATCGCGAGGTAAATTTTACGCATCATCCGATCCTCGGGGTGAAGTTGAGCGCCACGCCGTTCATGCAATAGCGCAGGCCTGTGGGTTGCGGGCCGTCGGGGAAAACATGCCCGAGATGACCGCCGCATTGGCTGCAATGCACCTCGGTGCGGGACATGCCGAAGCTGCTGTCATCGGAGGTGTCCACCGCCTTCGGAAAATGATCCCAGAAACTCGGCCAGCCGGTGCCGCTGTCGAATTTGGTGCTGGATGCGTAAAGCGGCAGCGAACAGCCGGCACAGCCAAAAACGCCGCTGCGCTCCTCATGCAGCAAAGGCGAGGTAAATGGCGGCTCGGTTCCCGCCTCACGCAACACATCATACGCCGCCGGACCGAGGCGCTTGCGCCACTGTGCATCGGTAAAGGTCACCGAATATTGCTGCCCGGGCTGCGACGCGGCATGGGCCGAGCCCAGCCGCCGGTAACCGGCGAAAACGGCAAGCGCCGCTAGGGCGCTTGTTGAGAAGAGAATGCTACGACGGTTCATTCGATATGACTTCCCCAAAAGGTTGCATGGCGCGGCGGCTTTGCGGATGTTTGCACGCATGTGCCGGCCTGAATGTCTATTCGGTCTACAGGCCCAAAAGGTTACAGGGCAGCGTTTGCGTCCGCAATCGATGCCCAGCGCGCACCGAAACCATGCCTGGACGCTGGCGTGGCGCTCCGCCTATTCAAATGCTCGAGATCAATCGGCGGATATTTAAGCAAGACTTTCAAAAGAAGTTTGTAACTTTTGAGTTCCCCACTTCGAATATGAAAAGAACAACGCCGCTTAACTGTCCGTGCCCGCAACCACAGGAAGGCATTTCGAATGCGTGACAACGCCATCCACTCGCTGTTCCAGGTCATGACCGGGCAAATTCACGACCAGCTCGCTTTGGGGTCGTTGCGCTGGTTCACCGTTGCCATGGCATGGGTGATGTTTTTCGGCGGCCTCGCCATCGCGTGGTACAACTGGTCGAAAGATCCCGAGCAGCGCACCGCCCATCATCTCTTCGTCTTTCTGATGCGCTTTCTCTCCGCCGGCATGTGGTATCTCGGAACGCTTTGGAAACTGCCCTGGCCGGTCGCCCATGGTTTTAAAGACTGGCTGACCAACTGCGTCACGTACAGCTCCTTTCAATGGCACGCAGATATCATGCAGGTTTTTTTGAACCGCATCGCCATCGTGCAACCGCTCGTCTATCTGCTGGAAGTTTTCTTCGCGGCCTCGCTGGCCTTCGGCTTCGCGGTCCGCTTCACCGGCGCCATTGCGGCTCTGTTCATCCTTAATCTTCTTATCGGGCTTTATAACGATCCGACCGAATGGGTCTGGACCTATGTCGGCATCATGTGCGCGCATGGCATGTTCGCAGCCGGCGGCGCCGGGCAAAGCCTCGGGCTGGATCATCTGCTGCGCCGCAAACCCATTTTCGCTCCGGCCTCGAAGATAGGCCATATCTACGCGCTGGTCTCCTGATGAGCGCGGGCATCATTCCACCGGGCGTCACCGTTTTTTGCGACCCCACCTTGGGGCCCGCAATGCGATCGCTGAACAGAATCTCGCAGGCGCAGGCCGGGGCGCCGGTCAGCGTTCTCTCGGCGCCGGCCAGTTTGATGCTGGCGCAAATCCAGCGACATACGCGCAACGATGTTTTGTTCACCTTGAGCAGCGCGATGGACCAGGCCGTGCAATTGCAACTGGTCCGGCCGGAAACGCGAATAGATGGTTTTTCCAATCCCCTGGTCCTGGCCGGCTTACGCGATCGCGCGACGATACCGGCGGACAAACCGGCTCTGTTGCGCATGACGTCCGGGGTAAGACTCGCGGTAACCGACAACACCGTCGCATCCGGTCTTGACGGTCGCGCCGTTCTCGCGGCCAACGGCCTGACGAATTCGCGTGTGATCGGCGCCCCCAACACCGGTGATGTGGCGTTCCTCGTCATCACCGGCGCGGCCGATATCGGCCTGGTCTACGCAACTGACGTAAAAGCCGACCCGCGGCTGACAATTCTTGCAACGCTCACCGCCGACCCGAAGCTGACAAATTACGCCGGCGCGGTAAACGCCAAGGCGGTAAGCCCAAATGCCCAGGCGCTTCTGAACGTAATGCGCAGCACTGCGGGAACCACCGCACTCCGGACCGCCGGGCTTGGCGTCGTGTCATGAAACTCAGGCGCACCAAACCAAACCCTGCAACCCATGACATCCAGGAACACCCGGCGCTGGTGCGCATCGCCCATTGGCTGCAGGCGCTGGCCATTGTCATCATGATCGGCAGCGGCTGGCGGATCTACAACTCCGTTCCTATTTTCGGCAATTACCGCTTCCCGCTATGGGCGACATTGGGCGGCAACCCGCTGCAATCGAAAATCGCCCATATGGACCCCGGCGTCGCCAACGCGCTGAACTGGCATTTCACCGGCATGTGGCTGCTGCTGGCAAGCTATCTGCTGTTCATGGCGCATGGCACAATTTCCGGTCATTTCTGGCGGCATCTGCTGCCCCTGCGGCCGCGCGATATTTTGCGTGATTTCATCGCCGCCGCCACCTTCCGTCTCGGCCATCGCCTGGGCGAATACAACGCCGTGCAGCGTTTCGCCTATTGGGGCGTTCTCTTCGCCATATTGATGATGTTCCTGACTGGTCTTGCCATCTGGAAACCGGCACAGCTGAGCGGCCTTACTTGGCTGTTCGGCGGCTATCCCACCGCGCGAGTACTGCATTTCATCTTCATGTCGGCGATCTGCCTGTTCATGGTCGTGCATGTCGCGCTTGTGATCCTGGTGCCGAAAACCTTCGTCGCGATGGTCTTCGGCCGCGCCAGCCACGCCCACCCCACCCATCCGGAGCCAATGCATCATGCCGGAGAATGAAATCATTCAACCGCCAAAAATTAACGCCGACGTCGATCGCCGCAAGCTGCTGCGCAACGGCCTCAGTCTCGGCGCGCTCACGCTGCTCACCGGCTGCGACATCAGCGATGACGATATCGTGCAGCAGATGTTCGCCCGCGTCTCGCGCTGGAATAATTTCGTACAGGAAGAACTTTTCAGCCGCAGCAAACTCGCCCCGGAATATCCGGAAAGCATGGCGGTGAAGAATTTCCGCTACAACGCCTGGTACCAGGCGCCGCTCGCCCCCGTCATCGAGGCCTCAACTTACAAATTGGAACTCGCCGGGCTGATTGCCGACAAACGTCCCTGGAATATGCGGCAGCTCTACGGCCTGCCGCAGCGGAGCCAGGTGACCCGCCATGTCTGCGTCGAAGGCTGGAGCATGATCGGCAAATGGACCGGCACGCCGCTGAAAACCTTTCTCACCTTGGTCGGCGCCGACCTCACGGCAAAATATGTAGGATTCGTCTGCGCCGATGGCTATTACGAGAGCATCGACATGCCGACGGCGCTGCAGCCGCAGACCATCATGGCATTCAAGCTCTCGGATAATATACTGCCCACCAAATACGGGTTTCCCTTCAAAATCCGCATTCCGACGAAACTCGGCTTCAAACAGCCGAAATTCGTGACCGCTATTTACGTCACCAACCGCAACCCCGGCGGGTTCTGGGTGGATCGCGGCTACAACTGGTTCAGTGGGATTTAAGATGGATCAATCAGCAAGGTTCGAAGAAATCTGGACGGTTCTCGAGCAGGCGCAAAACCGCACGCCGATCCTGAACGCCAAGGACCACGCAGCGCCTTCGGTATTTCTGGCGCGCAACATGCTGCGGGAAGCGCGGCGGCAGAAACAATTATCCGACATAACCGTCGCACCGGTTTGCATCCTGGATCCGGACGGCGATCTGCTCGCCCAGCTACAGCGCAGCGGTGAGGCGAGGTCATGCGAACACTGGGCCTGCTACCACACCGCCATGTTCGAATTCGAGCGTAATGGCATCCGCTTCTGCATCATCGGCGGTGCAGTCGGCGCCGCCTTCTCGGTGCTTCTCGCCGAACAGGTTTTTGCCTGCGGCTGCGAATTGCTGATCAGCATCAGCTCGGCGGGACAAATCATCGCGAGTGCGGCGGCGCCCTATTTCATCCTGATCGAACGCGCCTTGCGCGATGAGGGCACCAGCTATCATTACCTGCCGCCAGCGCGTTATGCCGCTGCCGATGTCGCCCTCATCCAACCCGTGCTGGCGGCATTGCTTGGGGCGCACCGGCATGTGCATATCGGCGCCAGCTGGACCACCGACGCGCCGTTCCGCGAAACCGAACTGGCGGTGGCGGCGGCCAAGGCCGAAAACATCCTGGCGGTGGAAATGGAAGCAGCCGCACTCTACGCATTTGCCAAGGCCTGCGGCAAACCGGTTTTATGCTTTGCCCAGGTAACCAACCAGCTGGGCCAGATCGGCGATTTCGAAAAAGGCGAGGCCAACGGCGCGCATGACGCTTTGGATGTCATCACCATCGCCGCCCGCGCCGGGCTCGCCGCCCGCGCCGGGCTGACGGCGGCTGCTAGATGAGCGCTGCTAAGGCGGCCGCCTGCGCGATCGCGGTCATGGCAAAAGCCCCACAGCCCGGCCGCTGCAAAACCCGCCTCTCGCCGCCGCTCACCCCAAACGAGGCCGCGGGCCTCAGCGCCGCCTTCCTGCGCGACATCACGGAAAATATTGCGGCCGCGGGCCGGGCGGCTACAGCTGGCCGCAAGGCCGCAATCGATGGCTACATCGCCTATGCCCCCGCCGGCCTGGAATCGCTATTCGACGGCCATCTGGCAGAAGGCACAGGCCTGGTCCTGGCAGATGGCGCCCCGGACATGCCGCCGCAGGTGCAGGGCTTCGGCCGCTGCCTCCTGCACGCCGTGCAATCACTGTTGGCCGCTGGCTATGGCTCCGCCTGCGTGCTGAACGCCGACAGCCCGACCTTGCCGACCAGCATTCTGGTGATGACCGCAAATCTGCTGGCGCAGCCCGGCGACCGCGCCGTGCTCGGTCCGGCCGATGACGGCGGCTATTATCTGCTCGGCGTTAAACAGGCCCATGCGCATCTGTTCGAAGATATCGCCTGGAGCACGGCGGATGTCGCAGCCCAAACAGCTTTGCGTGCGCAAAAGATCGGTCTTGAACTGGTGATGCTGCCGAGCTGGTACGATGTCGATGACGCCGCCGCGCTGTCCAGGCTGATCGACAGCATCGACTCGCCGCCGCCTCTGGATGAAACCCTGCGTCCATTTTCGGCGCTGGCAAGTTCCTTCTATCTGCAACGCATGCTAAGCGAGCTGGAAGTAAAAACGGCCTAAATGCGCGCACCGAAACCCGAGCTATCCCTGGTGTTATGCGGCGTTTTTCTCGCTGCTCTCACCGCATTCGGGTTGACCTTGCCGCGCGCCGTCATCGGCCAGTTCGGCATCGGCTATGGCCGGCCGCTGGATTTCTTTGTCGCCCTAGGATGCGTTCAAGGCCTCATCTATTTCGTGGCAGTCCTCCTGATCCTGCGCAGCAAACCGTCATCGCGCCTGCTTTGGATTGTGCTCGCCGGCACCTTCCTGCTGCGCGCGATGATTGTGATCTTTCCGCCATTTCTCTCAAACGATATCTATCGCTACATCTGGGACGGCTGGGTGCAGGGCGCCGGCATCAACCCGTACCGCTACATCCCCGCGGATCCGCATCTGGCGTTTCTGCGCGACGCCGCGGTGTTCCCCAACATCAACCGCGCCGACTACGCGCACACCATCTACCCGCCCGCGGCCGAGATGATATTCTTCGCCATTGCAAATGCCGCCAAACTGCTGGCCGCCGTCCCGGTTTTAACGATGAAGCTGGCAATGCTGGCATTCGAGGCCGGCGGCATCTGGGGCATGCTGCGGCTGCTCGACCACGCCGGACTGCCGCGCACAAGAATCCTCATCTATGCCTGGAATCCGCTGCCGCTTTGGGAATTCGCCGGCAGCGGCCATGTCGACGCCATCGCCATCTGCTTCATCGCCTTTGCCTTGCTGGCGGCGGTCGAGGCGAAAACCAAATTGAGTGCGCTCGCACTCGCCGCCGCGACGCTGACGAAATTTCTGCCCGCCGTTCTGTTCCCGGCTCTTTGGCGCCGAAACTGGAAATTTACTGCCGTCTTCGCCAGCTTCGTCATCGCCCTCTATTTGCCCTATCTCACCGCCGGCAAAGCCGTGCTTGGTTTTCTTGGCGGCTATAATGCGCAGGAAGGGATTGATAGCGGCGCCGGCATTTTTCTCCTCTCCATCGCCGGCCATGCGATAGACCTGCCGGCCTATGCATCGAAAATCTACTTGGCCATGCTCGTAGCCGCCTTCATCGCACTTGGCGCAATCATGACGTTCGTGCAGCCATTGCTCCCTGACCGCGCGGCGGGGACAAAAATCATCGCCCGCAACGCGCTGCTGCTCGGCTGCCTGCTGATGGCCGGGCTCTCACCGCATTACCCATGGTATTATTGCTGGCTGCTCATCCCGGCCTGCATCCTGCCCTGGTCCAGCGTTCTCTACCTCGTGACCGCCGGCTTCCTGCTCTACCTCAACCCAACGCACACGGAACTGTTCTGGCCGGCCTTGCTCTACGGCCCGTTCTTCGTCTTGGCGGTGGTCGATATGCGGGCAGCAAAATTTTCCGGCGCCCCGAACCCAATGAAATTTGCCGAAGGAGACAGCATATGAATGGTGCCCCGCTCGCGGATCCCCGCCGTTATTTCGAAGCCGTGGAAGCAACGCGTGCCGCCGAGGCTGCAAGCCCGCCGGTCTGCCTGTATCTGGAGGTAACCAACCGCTGCAACCTGCTTTGCGAAACCTGCCCACGCACCTTCGAGGATCTGGAATCGCCAGCGGATATGAGTTGGGAGCTCTTCACCTCCATCATCGACCAGGTGCCCAACATCGCCCGCGTGGTCATGCACGGCGTCGGCGAACCGATGCTGGTCAAAAACCTGCCGCAGATGATCCGTTATCTAAAGGCGCGCGGTATCTACACGCTGTTCAACACCAACGGCACCTTGCTCACCCCCCGCAAGCAGCGCGAACTGATCGAAACCGGCCTCGATGAGCTGCGTGTCTCGCTCGACGCCGCCGACGCCAAAACCTTTCTTGCCGTCCGCGGCAAGGACATGTTCGACCGCATCGTCCGCAACATCAGCAGTTTTACGACGCTGCAAAAGCAGATCGGCGCAACCATCCCGCTGGTTTCCATGTGGCTCACCGGCCTGAAGGAAACCGTCGGCCAATTGCCGGATTTCGTCCGCCTGGCGGCGCAGATCGGCGTGCGGGAAGTGCATCTGCAGCGCCTGGTGTTCGACGAGGCGGGATTCGGCCTCGCCCGCGCGGAATCCGCTTTATTCGAGCACACACGCGCCGAAGAAGACGCAACCGTCGCCGCCGCCCAGGCAATTGCCGCCGCATCGGGCATCCGCCTGAATGCCTCCGGCGCGACCGAGCCCGGCCTCAGCCTGAAAGCCGGTGAGGACGAACGCCCCTGGTCAACCTGCCGGCGTCCCTGGTCGCTGATGTATTTCACCGCCCATGGCCGTGCGCTGCCATGCTGCATCGCGCCGTTCTCCGCCCGCGGCTATGAGAATTACACCTTGGGCGACGCCACCCAGCAAAGCCTGCGCGATATCTGGAACAGCCCGGCCTATCGCGATTTCCGCACCAGTTTGCTCAGCGACGCGCCGCCAAAACCCTGCCAGAATTGCGGCATGCGCTGGAGCCTGTAGCATGCCCGGCATCGCCGTCATCATCCCGACGCTGAACGAGGTGGAATCCATCGCCCAGGTCATCGCCGAAATTCCCGCCATCGTTACCGAAATCATCATTGCCGACAGCGGCAGCACGGATGGTACCCAGGCCGCCGCCCTCGCCGCCGGCGCCCGTGTGCTGGAATTGCATGCACGCGGCTACGGCCGTGCCTGCGCGGCAGCAGTGGCATCCGCAAATCCGGATTGCGACATCATTGTCTTCATGGATGGCGACGGCGCCGACCGCGCGGATCTGTTGCAGGAACTGACCGCCCCCATCCAGCGCAATGAGAAGGATTTCGTCATCGCCGCGCGGGTCCGGCATTTGCGTGATCGCGGCGCGATGAGCCTGCACCAGATCGCCGCCGGCCATGTTCTGGGCTTTGCCATCGGCGCCGTCACCGGCACGCGCTATAGCGACATGTGCGCCTTCCGGGCGATCCGGCGCGACGCCTTGCAGCGCCTGGATCTGCGCGAGATGACCTATGGCTGGAATATCGAAATGCAGATTGAGGCGGCGCGGCATGGCCTGCGCATCTTGGAGGTCCCGCTGCCCTATCGCTGCCGCATTGGCGGCGAGTCGAAAGTCGCAGGCTCGCTGCGCGGATCGATCCGCGCCTCCTGGCGCATCATCGCAACCTTCCGCCGCGTCGCCACATCCGGCAAACGCGCCGTTTCGCAGGCATAAAACCCCCGCGGCTTCAATCTGCGGCAATGCTGCGGCCAAGGCGCTCAGCATCAGCTGGCAGAACGGGCACCATTCTCCCCGAAAGAAGGAGATGATGACAGGCCCGCGCTCCAGCAGGCCGGCGAGCGAGACCAGCCGGCCCTCGGCACTGGGCATTACGAAATCAGGAAAGGCCTCGCCTTCATTGATGACATGCTGCAGAAACCCGGACCGGTGCAGTTCCGCGATTACCGCTTCATATGCCGCGTTCCAGATCGCAACTTCGGCCCGGCGCGCGCATAACGCCGCAAGCCGGGATTGCAGGCTGCCCTCGGCCGCGTTCACGCTATGCAATCGGCCATCAACCAAACCCTTCGCGTTCACAAACGCCGGTATCCGGATGCTCGCCGGTCGGCGCCCTTCAAATATTCGATCCTTAAACAACATCGGATACAACCGCGCCAATGCCAGGAAGGTATTGAATTGATGCCTGCGCGGTGCTCATGTCAGCCGCGCCGGCATAAGGCTCGGCTGTCACAGGATCACAATATGGCACAGGCCAAAGTCAACGGCATTTCGATCGAATACGAAGTCTCAGGCCCGACGGCAGGTTCGCCGATCCTGCTCATCCACGGCGTTGGCGCGCAACTCGTGCGCTGGCCGCCCGAGCTGATCAGCGGCCTCGCCGCAGCCGGCTTCCGGGTCATCCGCTTCGATAATCGCGATGCCGGCCTCTCAACCCATATGCACGGCGCCCCGGTGCCGGACTACGCCGCCATCATGGCCGCCCGCAGCCGCGGTGAGCCGGTGGTGCTGCCCTACACAATCTCGGACATGGCGAAAGACGCTGCCTGCCTGCTGGACGCGCTCGATATCCCCGCAGCGCATATCGTCGGCGTCTCGCTCGGTGGCATGGTCGCGCAGCTGCTCGCCATCGAGCACCCAACACGCGTGCGCTCGCTCGCTATTCTGATGTCCCATGCCGGAGACCCATCGCTCGCCCCCGCGGACCCAGCGTTGACACGCATGCTCGCCGCCCCCGCGCCGGACCCGGCACAGGACCTGGAAGCCTATCTCCAGCACTCAATTGCGCTGAACGTGGCCCTGGCCGGTCCCGGCTACCCAACCGATGCGGCGGTCCTGCGCGACTACGCCGTCCAGGCGGCGGCCCGGGCCTACGACCCCCCAGGTGCCGGCCGCCAGCTGGCAGCGGCGCGCGGCGCCCCTGACCGCACCGCCGCTCTACAAACGCTCTGCCTGCCCGCTCTGGTCATCCACGGCGCCGCTGACCGTCTGATCCCGCCCGAGGCCGGTGAACATCTTGCACGCAGCCTCAAAGCCGCCTGGCGCCTTATCATCAACGGCATGGGGCATGATATCCCTCACCAGCTCTGCCCGTTATTCGCGACCGTCATTACGGCAAATACCCAGCGCGCCTAACTATTTCGGAAGCATCAACTCAAGCAAAACCGAGACCGCCGCAAAAACCGTCACCGAGGCAACATAAATCCCAGCGAACCACAACAGCCGCTTCCTTAAGCCGGATTTGCGTTCAGCGGTAATGCGCACCCGGCTGCACCTTTCCGCGAAACACCCAATAGGCAAAAATATTATAGGCAAGAATAATGGGAATCAGCACCAACGTGCCGGTGATCAGAAAAAACTGGCTGGCCGGCGGTGAAGACGCCTGCCATATCGTAATCGACGGCGGCACAATCAGCGGGAAAATGGAATAGCCGAGGCCAAGATAGCACAGCACAAACAGCCCCAGCGCACAGGTAAACGGCATTTCGTCGCGAATACGCCGAGCCTTTTCGGATAACTGCCAGAAATAAACCGCCGCCAGAATCGCCACAAGAATCGGCGCCAGCCCGGTTGCCAGAACGCCGGGCCATTCAAACCAGCGATGAAAAAATGCTGAATCCAGAAACGGCGACCAAAGGGAGACGATGCCGATCAACGCCAGCATCACAACGCCGATCCGACAGGCCGGAAACCACGCCCATCGCAAACGAAACGGAGAAGATTTTCAGCCAGTATTTATAGGCATCGAGAAACACCTGCCGCCTGCTTATCAGCCAGCCCGCCTCCAGCACCGCGAGAAAACTCGCAAGCCCAATCGAGAACGCCGGAAACATGATATGAAAGGCGATGGTAAATCCGAATTGCGCGCGGGCGAGGGATAGCGCCAGACCCTGCGCCAGCATTGGAGCGGCGGTAATCATCTTCTCTCCCTGGCAATTCTAGCGGGTCAGGTTAACCTTCGCGAGATCGATCAATTCGCCAACCCGCCCGTCCAGCACCGCTTTCATGGTGAACATGCCGAAGTGATAGGCCTCGTCGATCGTCGTCTTCGGCGGCATCGCCAGTTCCTGCCGGGCGCTCACCACATCCACCAGCACCGGACCGTCATGCGCAAAGGCTTCCGTTAGCGCATTGCGCAAATCCTGCGGCTTTTCCACCCTTATGCCCTTAATCCCCATCGCTTCCGCCATTGCCGCGAAATTCGGGTTCTTCAGCTCCGTCCCCGTGTCCAGAAAGCCGCTCGCTTTCATTTCCATTTCCACAAAGCCCAATGTGCCATTGTTGAAAACGATCACCTTCACCTTCAGGCCGAGCTGCCGGAGCGAGATGAAATCACCCATCATCATGGTAAATCCGCCATCGCCGGAAAGCGAAACAACCTGGCGGTTGGGAAACGCCGTCTGCGCGCCGATGGCATGCAGCATGGAATTGGCCATGGAGCCATGGTTGAACGATCCGATGATCCGGCGCTTGCCGTTTACTTTCAAATAGCGTGCGGTCCAGACGATCGGCGAACCCACATCGCAGGTGAAAATTGCATCTTCCGACGCCAGTTCGCTGGCGAGCCTTGTCACATATTGGGGATGAATAATCGTGCTATGCGGTCCGCTTTCCGCCAAATCATCCAGCCCCTTGCGAGCCTTGGCATAATGCGCCAGCGCGGCATCCAGAAATCTACGATCTGGCTTCGCCTTGAGCGCCGGCAGCAATGCGGCGATCGTCTCCTTTACATTGCCGATCAAGCCGAGCTCCAGCGAACAGCGATTGCCAAGTGCCTCCACCCGAACATCGACCTGGGCAATTTTCGCATGCTCGGGATAGAATGCCCTATACGGAAAATCCGTGCCCAATAGCAGCAGGGTGTCGCATTCCTTCATCGCCGCGTAGCCGGAAGCAAAACCGACCAGCCCGGTCATGCCGACATCATAGGGGTTATCGTATTCGAGATATTCCTTCCCCCGAAAGGCATGCACGATCGGCGCCTTCAGGGCTTCGGCCAACGCCAGCACCTCGGCATGCGCCCCCGCGCAGCCGGCGCCGCAAAACAAGGTGACTTTCGATCCCGCATTCAACAATGCCGCCAGGCTGGCGATATCTTCATCGGCCGGATGCAGGATGGGTTTTGCCGGCACCAGCCAGTTCGGCACCTTCGCATCCAACGCCTGTAATGCGACGTCGCCCGGAATGACGACGACGGCGACGCCGCGCTTGGCAATGGCGACGCGAATTGCCCGCTTTAGAATTTGCGGCAGAAGCTGCGGGTTTGAAACAAATTCAACGTAATGGCTGCATTCCTTGAAGAGATTTTCAGGATGCGTCGCCTGGAAATAGTCGATCCCGATTTCGGTGCTCGGGATATGCGCCGCTATTGCAAGCACCGGCACGCCGCTTCTATGCGCATCGAACAATCCGTTGATGAGATGCAGGTTGCCCGGGCCGCTGCTGCCCGCGCAGACCGCCAATTCGCCGGTCACATGCGCTTCCGCGGCAGCCGCAAAAGCCGCACCCTCCTCATGTCGCATATGGATCCACTCAACCTTCTTTTGCGCACGAAGCGCGTCGGTGAATCCGTTCATCGAATCACCGACAATGCCGTAGATTCGCTTCACGCCAATTTTGGCAAGGGCCTCTGCCATATAGGACGCGGCGGATTTGGTCATTCCAAGGGCTCCCTGTCTTGTGGTTTCGGGCGTTCGTCTACGGCAGGCTGGCCGGAATATGGCATGGGCGGTGGAAACAACCTAGTGCGACCCGGACATCGAAACATCGGGAAACTAACAAGATTCCGACGCAGTTTCGAGCAGATGAATCCAAATAGACCGACAAGTTGAGTGATTTTCTACGCAGTGCCGGAACCTAGAGGAGTTAACGGGCGGTTTTTGCAAAAGCTGTTCGATATTTCGTAATGAATCCTCGACGCAAGCAGCAATAAACGTTTAGAATAGTGCCGCACTCGCGCCTGTCCAATTTGCCGCGCCAATCAATCTGCAGACCCCACGCCGGCCTTTTGCCAAGGATGGCCGCAACATGGAGCCGTAAGCATGAAGAACACAGGAACAATCCTGGAGCTGGAGGCGACGAACATTCTGGTGCCGCAGGCAATATTGCATGAGATACTGATCGTCTCCGAAGTGCGGTTTCTGCGCGACAGCCTCGCTGAAGTGCTGGCGCGCCTGCCATCCATCAACATTTGCGGCCGGGCCGCCAGCCTCGCCCAGGCATTCGCGGAGGTGCCGCAGCTCAACCCCACCATCCTGCTGCTCGATGTCGGCCTGGCGGGCGGCCGCGCGGCGGCGGCCAGGCTCAGCGCCGAGCACCCCGCCGTCAGCGTCATCGCCTTCGGCATTGCGGAGACCGAGGAGCATGTGCTGGCCTGGACCGCCGCCGGCATCGCCGGCTACGTGCCCAATACCGCCTCGGTGGAGGATCTCACGGCGCTGGTGGAGCAGATCACCCATGGCGAGCAATCCTGCTCGCCGCAGGTCGCCGGCGGCCTGCTGCGCCGCCTGCGCGCCGGATTTCAGACCTCGCCTGACCCTGCCGACGCACCGCTCACGCCGCGCGAACAGGAGATTTTCGACCTGATCGGCGCCGGCCTCAGCAATAAGGCGATCGCGCGCCGGCTCTCAATCAGCCTCAGCACCGCCAAATCCCATGTTCACAACGTGCTGAACAAGCTGAAAATGCAGCGCCGGGCCGAGGTGATGATGCGTCTGCACCCCACCCGCCGGGCGCCGCCGGCCAGCCCCCTATCGCCTTGACCCAACGCGAAACGCTTTCGATCTAGACCCTGCGGATAATGGAATTCCTCCCGCCGCCGCCGCAACATATGCGGGTTCCGGGGAGATCAACATCATGCCCGAGCTTCGCGCGGCGCTCGTCATGATGCCGCCATTGCTGGTCGATCTTATAACCGCGACGCTCGCCGCGCGCCTGGCGGATTTTGGCATAAAGCTCGAAATTTTCAGCATAACCACATCGTCATCGGCGGCCGCGGCCGATGTCGCCATCCTCGGTCCCGGCACGGCCGCCCGCGCGCTTGCCGCCGCGCTGTTCCCGCCCGCCGTGCCGGTGCTGAGCCTGTCCGCCGATTTCACCAGCCTGCTCGGCCCAGATCCCGGCGACAGCACCCAATTCACGCCGGAAAACCTGGCCAAGCGGCTGCGCGATCTGCGGCCAGAGATCTAGACCCCGGCGTCCACCTTCTCTCGATCCTTTGGTGGATGGCTTTGTAACGGCGCCCGCCGTTACGCTTTGCTTAAATTTCCGCAGGAGGAACGAATGACCACCCAATATGTCGCGGGGGCTTCCCCGGTCACGTTCATAAGCGAGGACATCGGCGGCAACGCCGGGAAGCAATATCAAATCCCGCTGAGCGTGCTGACGGTCACCGACAGCCAGCCCGACGCCTCAGCCTGGAAAACCGCCGCCGGCCTGACCAGTGCCGATGAAGCCGTGGTCGACGCTCTGCTCACCAGCCTGACCCAGCAGGGGTTCCTGAAAATCGTCACAATTCCCTGACCCCGCCGGGCCGAATGCGGCCCGGAATTCAGGCGCGCGCTAACCCCCCGCGCCGCACCCCATCATACCGAGAGGCCTCCCCATGACCGTCTCCCCAACCTATCCCGGCATCTATATTCAGGAGCTCCCGAGCAGCTCGCATACCATCACCCCGGCGCCCACCTCGATTGCCGCCTTCGTGGGCTATTCGCATCCCTACAAGACCGAGCAATTCTACGTCGCCCAGCAATGCTTCAGTTTCACGGATTACGTCGCCGCCTTCGGGCCGCTGTTCAGCAGCGGGCTGATCGATGCCAGCCTGCCGCGCGCTGTCTATCAGTTCTTCCTGAACGGCGGCTCGACCGCCTGGGTGGTCGGCCTGCAGCCGGGGCTATACGCCAGCGCCGCCTCGGCGAAGTTCGGCCTGGCCTCGACCGAAATGCACTTCGCCGTGGAGGTCGCCACCACCGGCGGCGGCATTGAATTCACAGCATTGGAGCCGACCGATGTCGTGCCGATGGCGGTGCAGGTCGCCAACGTCAACACCACGAAAAAGACCTTCGACCTGGTGGTTACCTACGGCGCGCAGATCGAAACCTATCGCGGCCTGGGGATCACCGCCGCCTCGCTCGGGGTCATCAACACGGCCTCCCAGCTGATCAACGTGGCGCCCAGCGCCACCGGCTACGGCACCGCGCCGCCGTCCGTCGGCAGCACCCCTTTACCGCGCAGCCCGTCCAATGAGGTCGCAACGCCGATCTCAACCTTCAGCTCAGCAGATTATCTCAATCCCGGCGGCAGCCTGACCGCGGTGTTCGAACCCAACAGCACGCTCGACAAGGTCGAAATTTTTAACCTGCTGCTGACCCCCGGCGTCACCGATTTCAGCGTCGTCAGCGCGGCGCTGGCATTTGCCGAAAGCAAGCGCGCCTTCATGATCGTCGACCCGCCGCCGCAGGCGCCCGCCGTCAACACCGCCACCACCCATCCAGAACCCATCCTCAACTGGATGACCACATCCGGGCTGGAGCTTCCCACCAGCCAGAACGGCGCCGTCTATTTCCCGTATCTGCTCAGCAACGATCCTGTCACCGGCAATAACATACCGATGGCGCCGAGCGGCTTTGTTGCTGGCATCTATGCCCAGACCGATGCCAGTCGCGGCGTCTGGAAGGCCCCGGCGGGCCTCGCCACCACCATCCTCAATACCAGCGGCCCGGTGTTGAGCGGGGTGATGACCGATCCGCAGCAGGGCGTGCTCAATCTGGATTCCATCAACTGCCTGCGCAGCTTCGCCGGCGTCGGCACCGTGGTCTGGGGTGCGCGCACTCTGGTCGCGGTCAGCCAGGAACAATGGAAATACGTGCCGGTCCGGCGGATGACGTTGTTCATCGAACAAACCCTGCTCGCCAACCTGCGCTGGGTGATCTTCGAGCCCAATGACGAGCCGTTATGGATCGCCATCACCAATTCCATTTCCGCCTTCATGCTCTCGCTGTTCCGGCAAGGCGCGCTGCAGGGCTCAACCCCGTCCCAGGCCTTTCAGGTCACCTGCGACAGCACCACCACCACGCCCGCCAACCAGGCCCAGGGCATCGTCAACATCGTGGTCGCCTTCGCGCCGCTGAAGCCGGCAGAGTTCGTCATCGTGCAAATCGCGCAGCTTGCCGGCCAGACCGCCGGTAGTTGAGGAGAATCCAATGGGCAAGCCATTCACCGTCAACATCAACCGCTACGACCCGTACAAAACATATCGGTTCCTGGTCTATTTCGGCAACAGCACCGCGCCGGTCGCGGCCGTCAGCAAGGTGACCGGGCTGAAACGCTCCTCCGATGTGATCGACTACAAGGAAGGCGGCAACGCCATCATCCTCAAGGGCTTAGGGCGCACCAAATACGATCCGATCACGCTGGAGCGCGGCATCACCCAGGATCTGGATTTCGCCAAATGGGCCAATTACGCCCAGGTGCTGGACCAGGGCGTGCCCAGCACCTCGCTCGCCAATCTGCGCCAGGAGGTCCGCATCGATTTGCTGAACGAGGCAGGCCAGCCGGTATGGCGCTTCAAAATCCATCGCGCCTGGGTCTCGGAATACCAGGCGCTGCCGGATCTCGACGCCGGGGCGAACGCCATCGCCATCGAGCATATCAAGATCGAGAACGAGGGCTGGGAGCAGGACACCACCCTGACGGAACCGAAGGAAATCTGATCATGGTACGGCTACCCGCGAGCGGTGCGCAGATTACCCTGCGCGATCCCGGCGGCGCCGACGAAATGCTGCTGCACGAATCCCACACCCATCCGATTGAAACCGCGCTGGCGCTGCTGGCCCGGCTCGGCGGCGAGCAGGCGCAATGGGCCGATCTGGTGGTGACGGATTTCGAATTTTTACTCCTCTCGCTGCGGGCGCGGCGGTTCGGCCCGCTGATGGCGCTTGGCTTTGCCTGTCCGCATTGCAGCGCGCGGGCAGAAATCAGTTTTTTGCTCACCGATCTGCAGGAGAGCGTTACCCCCCGCAGCCCGGCGGGTGTGGCCGCCCACGCCAGCCGTCCCGGATGGTACACGGCAGGGGAGGCGGCATTCCGGCTGCCGACGGCGTTGGATCTCGCCGCCGCCGCATCTGCCCACGATCCGGCTTGGGTGCTGGCCGAACGCTGTTTTGAGGCCGGCATGGCTAGGCGCGAACGCGCCCGGGTTGAGCGGCTGATGGGTCAGATGGCGCCGGAACTCTCCCAGCCGATCGCCGCCGCCTGCCCGGAATGCGGCGCGGAGACGGAAGTCGCTCTTTCGGTGGCCAGAATCGTGATCGCCGAACTCAAGCGCGAGGCCGCCCAGCTGTACGACGAAATCGATCTGATCGCCGGCGCCTACCACTGGCCGGAGGCGGAGATTCTGGCGCTGCCGCAACAGCGCCGCCGCCTCTATGCCGAACGCATTGGCGAACGCATTCGCCACGCCCAGGCCAGGGTCGCCTGAGATGCGCGCCCGCCGTTCCTACCTGCAGCGCCTGGTCGCCCCCCTCAACCCGCGCGGTCCGGCATTATCGCCCCACCCGCAAGCGGCACCGGACGCGGCGCGCCTGGCAAGCACAGAGCCAACGCAAACGCGTCCCGGTGCCAAAGCCTTTGTACCGGCCGTCAGACCCGCCGCACCGGTCAGCCGGCGCACCCAGGCAAAACCAGACAGCGCAAAGGTCGTGGCGAGCGACGTAGGCGCCGCTGGTCCCGCGGCAAAATTCCGGAAAGCACCGCCCGCCGCCTCCGCGGCTGCCGCCGAACCACCCATCGCGTTCGCGCCGGAAACGCCAAAAGCTGAACCCGTAGAGTCTGCGCCTGCGGTACATTTTCCCGCTGGCGGTCCCGCCAACTCCGCCGCCCCAGCCGCAAACCTCTCGGCGCCAGTTCCTCAAAAATCCGCGCCAGCATCGGCTTCAAACCTCCCGCTGCCTCCCGCGCCCGCCGCGATGGTCTGGGGCGAGCCCATAGTACTCCCGCCGAAAGCCGCCGCACCCGCCCTGTTCGATCCGCCGCCGCAGCCGCGACCGGCGCCCAAGCCCGCCCATGGCACGGAAATCCACATCGGCACCATCGAAGTGCGAACCGCGCCGCCGCCATCGCCATTCCCGGTACCCGCCCCCGCGCCCATGCCTGCGCCAAAAGCCCCGCCCGCCGCCGTCCCCGCCCGCGCCTTTCATTGGCGTTTTGGCTTGAGCCAGAGGTGAGCGCCCATGTGGAGCACGCCTGATCTTTCCGATATCACCCTTATCCTGACCGGGCTGCTCGCCCAGGCGGTCGGCAGCTCGAGTTTGCCCTTCGTGAGCAAAATAAAGGTCAGCGCCTGCAGTCCCGAAACCATGCGCGACAGCGGTGAGCAATGCTTCCTCAACCTCTATCTGCTGCACATCGGCCGCGACCCCTACTGGCGCAACACGCCGCTCACCGGCCCGCGCCCGCAGCTCAACAATGTGCAGCCGCTCAGCCTCAACCTGTCCTATCTGCTCACCGCCTATTGCGACAAAGACACCGTGCTGGAGCAGCGCGCGCTCTCGATCGCGCTGGCGGCCATCCAGAGCAACCCGATCATGAGCGCCGATACCGTCCCCAGCCTGCCGGATTGGAGCATGGTGCCGAACGGCGAATTCGTCCTTTCGATCGAAGCCGACACCATCGAAGAGATGAGCCGCCTCTGGCAGGCTTTTACGGTGCCGATCCGGCTATCGGCGCTGATCCGCGCTTCGGTCATTTTCATCGAGGCGCCGGAGACCATCCTGCCGCCCGAACCGCCGCCCTCGACGGTCAATCTATCCGTCATGCAGGCGGGTCAGCTGCCGGCGCCGCTGGTCAGCCCGCCGGGCACGCCGCCCGCGCTGGGCGACGGCTTTTCGCAATTCACCCCGCCGCTGCTGCCGGACGCCTCACTTAATCTGCTCCCCCCGGACATCGGCCCGCTGGTCATGGTCGGCGGCATTCCGGCGCCCGAGCCTGGCACCATTGCGCCAACCTATGGCGCCTATGTGACCATCGCTGGCAGCGGCCTCGATCTCGCCGATGCCGCCGAAGTTTTCCTCTTCATCCCCGGTAGCGCGACGCTCTGGGACATCACCACCTGGCGCCAGGGAACCGCCGCATCACGGCTGACGATCGCCGCGCCGGAGAGCTACGCCGCCCCGGTCAGCCCGCTGGCCCATACGCCGCTGCCGGGCATCTACAGCCTCGCTGTCGGCAGCGGCGGCGCCGTCAAATCCAACAGCATATCCATCGCCATCGCCCCGCGGATCGACGGCGTGGCGAACCCGCCCACGCTTGACCCTGCTTCCTCCGGCACGTTTACGGTCACCGGGGCAGGCTTCCTGCCGGCCACCGATGTTACCTTGGTGCTGGGCGCCACCGCGCTCAACTATTCCACCGCCGCCATCCCGCCGGCCGGCGATTTCATCGTCAACTCCGCCGGCACCTCCATCAGCTTCCTGCCGCCGGTCACCCTGACCGCCGGCAGCTATCCGTTGCTGCTCGCGGTCAACGGCATCCCGGCCCCCATCGGCTGGCTGGCGGTAGTCGCATGAGCCCGACCGCCAACCTTATCCTTGACCTGGTCCGCCACCGCGCGCTCCGCCTCGCGCGCTGGATGGAAAAACTCTGGCAATCCGGCCAGGCAAGCCCGGACCAGGGCCCCGCCATCGGCCCCGGCGAGGTCGCCCGCCTGCTCGACCCCGCTTACCCCGCCGCCGAAGCCGGCTTCGGAATCTATCCAACCGAGGCGCAAGCCGCCCTCGCAGCCGATCCGTTCTGGCGCCGGATGCGCGAGAATTTCGGCCTCGCCCCCGCCGAAGCCGATCTGCTGGCTTTGCTGATCGCCGTCGAACTCGATCCCGGATTGCAGCGCGTGGTCGCTTATCTGCATGACGACGGCCGCCTCACTCAGCCGACGCCGTTTCTCTCGGCCCGTCTGGCGGGGCAGCATCCCGTCCCCTTCTTCGGCGAAAACATCCGCCGCTGGCTGCTGGCGGCCCCCGCCGACAGCCCCCGCCTCACCACCCCCTGGCAGCTCGACCCCGCCGTCGCCGCTGCGGTCTCGGCAGGAGTCTGGCACGATCCGCTGCTGGCGGATGCCGTGCACCGCATCCCCGCGCCGGCGCTGGTCCTGCATCCAGGCGCCCTGGCGCAGCTGGACGCCATCGCCGACCCGCGCGAGGCCGAGCTCGCCGGCCTGCCCGGCAGCGGCAAGCGCAGCCTCGCCGCGCAATATGCCCGCAATCGCAGCCAGACACTGCTTGCAGCCGACCTGGCCCAGCTCCCGGACCCCGGTCAGGCAATCACCCGCGCCTTGAGGCAAGCCGCGATGACCGGCGCATTAGCCTATTTCGCCGGCGCCGATGCCGCCACCGAGGCAGACTGGACCCGCGCCAAAACCCTGAACACGGTTTTTCTCCGCGGCCTGCGCCATCCCAGCGGCCTCTGCCAACCCATCACCATCGCGCCTCTGCCGCTCGCCGCCCGCACCGCTCTATGGCGCAGCCTCAGCGACACGCCCCCGCCCACCGGTCTCACCAGCCAGCGCTTGACGGCCACGGAAATCACGCGCGCTGCCGCCGGTCCCTCCGCCCCGCTGCGGGCCCGCGCGCGCCGCCCCGACCACGCTCTGCTGGCCCAACTCCCAACCCCCTATGCCTGGGACGATCTGGTGCTGCCGGCCGACACCACTGCTTTGCTCCGCGATTTCGAATCCCAAATCCGCCTGCGCTGGAGCGTCTACGACGAATGGGGATTTTCCCGCCTGACCCATCTCGGCCAAGGCATCTCCGCCCTCTTCGGCGGCCTCTCCGGCACCGGCAAAACCATGGCGGCGCAGGTTGTCGCCGGCAGCCTCGGCCTTGATTTGCTGCGCGTCGACCTGGCCGGCGTCGTCAACAAATATATCGGCGAGACCGAGAAGAAACTGCGCGAGGTGTTCGACGCCTGCGAGGATAGTGGCGCCGTCCTCTTCTTCGACGAAGCCGACGCGCTCTTCGGCAACCGCACCCAGGTCAAGGACGCCCACGACCGCTTCGCCAATATCGAAATCGATTATCTGCTCCAGCGCATCGAGCGCTTTGACGGCGTCGCCATTCTCGCCACCAACCGCAAGCAGGATCTCGACCCCGCCTTCATCCGCCGCCTGCGGTTTTCCGTCGAATTCCTGCCGCCTCGTCCGGCCGAGCGCCTGGCTTTGTGGCAGCGCGCATTGCTGCCGGCGGAGCCGGAAATCCTGGACGACATCGATTTCACCACGCTCGCCGAACGCCTGATCATGACCGGCGCCGAGATTAAAAGCACCGTGCTCTCCGCAGCATTTTTGGCCCGCGCTGAGGACAGCCGCATCGGCATGCGCCACATCTTCATCGCCGCCCGCCGCGAGATGGAGAAAAAAGGCGAGCGGCTGCACATCCCTCCAGTCCAGGCGGCCGCGCAATGAGCGGGTCAGAAAGAAAAATCCACATCGACCGGCTGGTGCTGGACATTCCCGGCTTCGATCCGGCGCAGGCGGGCAAACTCGCGCAGGAGATCGGCGAGCATCTGGCGGCGGCCGATATCAAGGGCGGCCAGAAATACGTCTCGCTGGCGCTCGGCCCGCATGACGCGGACGCCCCGGACCTCGCACGCCGCATCGCCCGCATCCTGGCGCAAAGGCTGGCGCCATGAGTGGATTTCTTCTCAAAGGCGGGCTGATCGAATTCACCGAGAGCTTCCCGATCCCGATCCCGAATGTCGTGATTTTTCAATACAATCCAGAAACAATGTCGCATGGCTGGACACCCGCCACCACCGCGCCGGACGCGCCCGGCAGCAACCCGATGGCGATTACCGGCCAGCCGAAGGAGACCTTCAGTTTCACCCTGATGATGGATTCCAACGACACCATCGCCGACGGCAACCCGGTGATCGCGGGCCTGGCCGAAATCTCCGGCCTCTACACCCGCATCGCCGCATTGGAGATGCTGCTGTTCCCAACCGCACCCCCCGGCGGCGGCCTCATTGGCAGCGTTACCGCGGCACTCGGCGGCGGCGGTTCGTCCTCGCCAACCCCGACCCAATCGGTACCGGACGGCCAGCTTCCCACCGTGCTCTTCGTCTGGGGCCCCGGGCGCATCGTGCCAGTGCGCGTGCAGGCTCTGTCCTTCACCGAAAAACTCTACGATTCGATCCTGCTCAACCCGACCCATGTCGAAGCGCAGATCACCTTGCAGGTGTTGAACCAGGATGAGCTGAAGGCGGTCTCCTCCAGCCTGCTCGGCGGCCTCGCCAACACCGCCTACAGCTACACGCAGACCCTGCGGGAAGCGCTGGCACTCGCCAACCTCGCCAACGCCGCCAGCTCGCTGGTCGGGATGCTGCCGGTATGAAAAACGCAGGAGAATCCAACAATGTTCGCGCCTAACAGCCGTTACTACAAGCTTTCCACCACCACGGTCACCTTGCCGGACGGCACTAAGGTGATTGCTACCCGCTCGGCCTTGCCGAACCCGCTGCAGCTCGCCGGCTACCATCGCCACGTCACCGGCGACCGGCTCGATCTGCTGGCCGCGCGCTACCTCAAAGACCCAACTTTGTTCTGGCAACTCTGCGATTCCAACAACGCCCCGGCACCGGACGCGCTGGCTGCCGCCGACCTCACCGGCATCCCCAAAACCTCAGGCGGCGCATGAGCAGTCTGGTCGACATTCTGGTGGGTGGCACCAAGGCGGCGGATTTCTACGCCGATCTGGTGCTGCTCGAAGTCGAGGAAAACGCCGACCTGCCCGGCGCTTTCTCCATCACGCTGCCGGTCGCGGTGACTTCCAACGGCGATTACGACACCGTCTCCGATTCCCGGCTGGCGCCGCTCTCCAATATCGCCATCACCGCCCAGGCCGGCGACGGCATCACCCATTGCCTGATCGACGGCTTCGTGCTCGCGCAGGATATCCATCTCGATACCGGAACGTCCAAAAGCACGATAAAAATCTGGGGCCAGGATGCCTCCTGGCTGATGAACACCACCGAGCAGGCGAAGCAATGGGTGGATGTCACCGACGGCTCGGTCGCCAACAGCATTTTCGGCAATTACGGCATCACCCCGGACCCCAGCAACACCGATGACGACAGCGGCGCCTATTCCGCCGACGGGGCAACATTGATGCAGCGCGCCACCGACGCGCAATTCCTGCGCGCACTCGCTAAGCGCGCCGGCAAATGGTTCCGCGTCTTCTGCACCGATACGCCAGGCCAGCGCACCGGCTTCTTCGCAGCACCCGATCTTTCAGCCGCCCCCGCCAACACCTTAATCCTGAACGATGCAAGCGCCGCCAACATCGCAACGCTGGACATCACCTTCGACGTCATGCGCCCCAGCGCCGTCAACGCCTACCAAGCCTTGTTCTCCGATTCCAAAGGCGATGACACGGGTGCCGGCGGTTATTTCACCGATACCGGCCTCGCGCCATTGAGCGACAACAGCCTCGCGGCATTAAGCGGCGCCCATGCCGTCACCGCCGTGCTCACCACCACCGGTGCCGATAGCGGCACCATCACCCAGCGCGCCACCTCGCTGCTGCGCGAGGCCGGCTGGTTCGTGCGCGCAGAGGGCAGCACCAATGCCGATATTCTGGGCAGCATCCTGCGCGTCGGCGCCATCGTCGCGGTCAACGCCGCAGGTGCGATACATTCGGGCAATTACGTCGTCTGGAACGTGCGCCATAAAATCACCCGGCAATCGCACGACATGGCCTTCACTTTGATGCGCAACGCCATCGGCACGGCACCAGCACCTTCACTGGCGGGCATCCTATGACCGATCAATCACAAGATCTGCATGAGTTTCTGCGCAGCCATTTCTTCGGCAAGTATCGCGGCGTGGTGATCGATGTCGATCCCGCCACCATGCGCGTGCAGGCGAGCATCCCCTCGGTGCTGCCCAACCAGACCAGCGGCTGGGCCATGCCTTGCGTGCCCTATGCCGGGCCGCAGACCGGCTTCCTGATGCTGCCCGATATCGGCAGCGGCGTCTGGATCGAATTCGAAGCCGGCGACGTCTCCTTCCCGATCTGGTCCGGCTGCTATTGGAACGCCGGCGAAATCCCGAACACCGCCGCCAGCACGTTGAAAACCATCGTGACCACGGCTGGATCATTGGCATTCGACAACCAGGCGAACACGGTAACTTTGGCCGACGCCAATAAGGATAATGTCGTGCTGAACGGCAGCAGCGTCACCACCACCGCCGGCGCCGCCAGCGTCGCGGTCGGCCCGGCCAGCGTCTCGGTCAACAGCGGCGCATTGGAGGTGACGTGATGCCGGCAGCCCTCACCACCGCCAGCGTATTGATGTGCCCGCATGGCGGGATGGTGAACGTCACCCCCGCCAGCACGCGCGTGACGGCCGCGGCGCCAATGATCTGCGGCACCGATAGTTTCATCATCGCCGGCTGCGCCTTCAACATCGCCGGCGCCCCCAGCCCCTGTGTGGCCGTCACCTGGGTGGTGACCGCCACGCGCGTCAAAAACAGCAGCAATTTTGCGCTGAACGCCGCCAGCATGGGGCTCTGCACCAACGCCGCCCAGGCGCCGCAGGGCCCGGTCACCATCAATTCCTCATCGCCGACGGTGAACCTGCTATGAGCGAAAACCTCAGCCCCACCCGTACCGATTTCGCTTTCCCCTTCCGCATCGATGCCGGCTCCGGCCAAGCCGCGCGCGCCTCCTACCAGGACCATGTCGACCAGATGATCCGGCAGATCCTGCTCACCGACCCCGGCGAGCGCGTCTGCCTCCCCAGCTTCGGCGCCGGCCTGCGGCGGCTGCTGTTCTCGCCGCTCACCGCGCAGTTGCAGGCCACCGCCACCATGATCATCACGCAGTCGCTGAACACCTGGCTCGCCGGCCAGATCACGGTGCAGAAAGTCACGGTACAAACCCCCGCCGACACGCCGGGCGTGCCGGATGGCACCGTGCTCATCACCATCGCCTATCAGCTGACCGAAACCCAATCGGTCCGGCAAACCACGGTTCAGGTGAGCTGACATGCTGAGCGAACCGCGCGACCGCATGCTCTCCGTCGCCGCCTCGTCCGCCTATAACGGCGTGGATTTCGTCGAGGTTACCGCGCCCACCACGCTGGTCGTGCATTTCCTGAACGCGGTCCCGCTCGACACGCCGGTGCCGGTCGCCACCATCACCGGCGGCGACAGCATCACATCCATCCCGGTCGCCGCCGTCACCCCCGCCGACTGGGGCACCGACGCGCAAGGTCGCCCGACGCTGACTTTGACGACGGCGGTCACCGGCGATTTCTCCAACTACACACTCACCATCGCAAGCCCGGTCCTCGATCTGATTCTGAACAGCACGATCTTCTCCTTCAAAGCGACCTGCCCAAGCGATTTCGATTGCGCCCCGCCGCCGCCTTGTTGCCCGCCGGACGACGTGCCGATCCCGCCGATCGACTATCTCTCACGCGATTTCCAAAGTTTTAAGCAGGCGCTTCTGGGATTCTCCGCCTTGCGCTATCCGAACTGGGTCGAGCGCTCGGAAGCGGATTTCGGCATGATGATGTCGGAAATCCTGTCCTATGTGGGCGATGAGCTGAGCTATCTGCAGGACCGCGTCGCGGCCGAGGCAAACATCGTCACCGCCACCCAGCGCCGCTCGCTGGTCAGCCTGGCGCGGCTGGTGGATTACGAACCGGTCCCTGCCATCAGCGGCACCACCAAACTGCTCTGCAACGTTTCGGCGGCCGGCACCATCGCCGCCGGCACCCGTGTCGACGCGACCGCGCCCGACGGCGCGCCGGTGCCCTTCGAGATCGGCGCGGGCCTGGCGGACGCCAGCCATTACCAGGTGAATAATCTGTGGAATTACGGCATTGCCCCGTACTGGTTCGACGACAGCGAACAATGCCTGCCCGCGGGTGCCACCAGCATGTGGGTGTTGGGCCAGAATTTTGATTTCACCATCGGCCAGACATTGCTGATCCAAACCGATCTGCCGGGGATGAGCCTGCGCCAGATCGTCACCCTCACCGAACCCGGCTTCGAGGCAGTGGACCCAATCTTCGAGACCGGCGGCGCCCCCACCAAAATCACCCGCCTGGTCTGGGGCGCCGGCGACGCGCTGACCCGCGCCCACGACCTCACCGCGACTCTGCTCGGCGGCAATCTGCTGCCCGCCAGCCAAGGCCAGCGGTTCACCGAAAGCTTTGCCATCGGCACCGCGCCCGCATCCAACCCCGGCCTGGTGCTGGCCATCGCCCGCCGCGGCCCAAACGGCAGCGACGCAGCCCCCAACTACGTATTTCGCTACCCGTTGGGCGAAACTCCGCTCGGCTGGCTCGCGAATGCCGACCCCACGCGGTCAGCCGCCCCCGAGATTATCCTGAGCCGAACCCAGCCGGCACCGGAAGCCTGGAAATTCGCCACCAGCCTGATGGGCTCGCTCGGCACCGATCCGGATTTCACCGTCGATCCAATTTCCTGGCAGGTCGTCGCCCGCTCCGGCACCGGCACGCCGGTAAATTACGACATCGCCGGCGATGACGGCAGCACGCTTCGACTCGGCAACAATATTTTTGGCGCCAGCCCCGCCGTCAGCGATGTGTTCACCGTGCAATACCGCACCGGCCTCGGCGCCGCCGGCAATGTGGCGGCGGACAGCGTCAGCTCCGTGCAGGCCAGCACGCCAAGCCTGCTCGTCACCGCCCGCAACCCGTTCGCGGTCACCGACGCCGCCGACCAGGAAACCGCCGCGCACATCACCCGCATGGCGCCGCAGGCTTTTCAGGCGGTGCAGTACCGCGCCGTGCTGGCAAAGGATTATGAGGCCGCGGCTGAAACTTTGCCCTGGGTCGATAAAGCCGGCACCTGCTTCCGCTGGACCGGCAGCTGGATGACGGTCTTCACCGCCGCCGATCCGCATGGCGGCCTCGCCATGAGCACCGACCAGGAAATCCAGCTGGTGGAATTACTAAACCGCTATCGCCTGGCCGGTTATGAATCCTACGCGCCGCCGCCGGATTACGTTTCCATTGATCTGCTCATCGAGATCTGCGTGGATGCCGGCTGGCTCGACGGCGATGTCGAAGCATCGGTGCTGGCGGCGCTGAGCGGCCATGGCTGCACCTCCGCCTCCGCCGCCTTCTTCTTTGCCGATAATTTCACCTTCGGCACGCCGCTCTACCGCAGCCGGCTGGAAGCCGCCATCCAGAACGCCCCGGGCGTCATGGGGGTTGCCGCAATCCGCTACCGCAAGCGCGGCGCCTTCAATAATTTCCGCCCGCTGCCGGAAGTACTCACCCCGGCCTCGAACCAGATTTTTCGTGTCGAGAACGACCCTAGCTGGCCTGAGCGCGGCACCATCAAAATCATCGCGGAGGGCGGCAGATGAGTTTTCCAGTCTGCCCCTGCGACAGTGATCAGCTTCCGGCCGCCTTCAACCTGCCGCAGCTGCCCACCATCGCCTATCGCGCCGGCAATTACGTCAGCTTCCGCCAGGCGGTTCTCACGCCCTTGCTCGCCCCGGCCACGCCAATGCCGCTGCCGGTGGAACAGACCCTGTCCGTCAACGGCATTCCGGTCTGGACCACGGACGGCGCCGGCGATCTGGCGGTGATGATCGCCGAATGGTTCGCCTATATCGCCGACGTTATCGCCTTCTACAACGAGCGCATCGCCAACCAGGATTATTTGCGCACCGCCAGCCTGCCGGAGAGCGTCAGCAATTTGATCGCTTTGCTCGGCTACCGCCCGCGCCCGGCCATCGGCGCCTACGGCAACATCGCGGCCTTGCTCGGCACCGGCCCCAGCTTCGGCAACCGGTCAATCCTGCTTCCCCAAGGCCTGCAATTCCAAAGCAAGCCCACTCCCGGCCAAACTCCCCAAACTTTTGAGCTGCAAGCAGCATCTCCGCTCGGCACGCCGATCACGGGCCCCGACCAATATCCCGTCGCTCCGCCCCCCGTTCTGCTGGACGCCAATCAAAATCTGCTGCTGCAAGGTGCCACCGGCAATCTCGCCCCCGGCGATTTCCTGCTCGTCACCGCGCTGGACGGCACAACAGGCGGTCCATGGTTGGCCAGCCTTACGCAAACCTCGCCCAGCGGGGCCCAGACGCAGCTCGAAATAGACTGGATCACCGCCGCCCCGCCCGCCGGCCTTTCATCCGCCAGCCTCGCCAAGCCCGGGCAGAGCAGCGCGCTCTGGACCCTGGCCGGCTTCAATCCCATCAACGCCTCCGCCGCCACCATCGACCTCGCGGGCCTGGCGCGGCAGATCAATCCCGGCGACTGGGTGGTGCTCTCATCCAATTCCGCCGCGGCCCTGGTACAGGTCAGCGCCACCACCGACCTGCTGTGGGACGCCAATGCCGCAACGCCTTCCAATTCCAGCCCGCCTTTCGCCGCCGTCATCAGTAAAAGCGGCAGCGATACCACCACCACCACACCGCTGCCGCTGCCGCACACCAGGCTCACATTCGCAGCCGGTTCGCTGGGATCCGCACCCATCACCGGCGTCAAAATCCAATTCGGCTTCACCGCCGCCGGCACGCTTGCGCCGCAACCCTTCACCAGCTGGAACGGCACGCCCGCCAAGCTCATCAGCACCAGCGGCCAGAATTTCCCGGTCTGGAACACCGCCCAGCCGGTGCAGCTGCAGGACGCGACCGGCCTCGGCATCGCTGCCAGCGCGACCTCTCCGGGCGGCTCCAGCGTCACGCTGAGCGGGTTGCAGAGCCCGGTGGCGCTCACCCCGCCCTTCATCCTGCTGCCCAATCTGCTTGCCGTGAATTGCGGCAAGACAATCGCCAATGAAATCCTCGGCAGCGGCGACGCCGCCAACCCGGCGCAGGATTTCAAACTCTCGCAAACCCCGGTGACCTACCTGGCCCAGGGTGCCAGCTACGCCAGCACCATAACCCTCACCGTCAACGGCCTGCCCTGGACGGAGGTAAAATTCCTCTACGGCCAGAAACCCGACGCGAAAGTCTTCGTCACCCGGCAAGACAACAGCGGCAACACGCATGTGATGTTCGGCGACGGCATCAACGGCGCCAGGCTTCCCACCGGCGTCAACAACGTCGTCGCCAGCTACCGCATCGGCTCAGGTGCTGCCATGCCGCCCGCAGGCAAGCTCACCGTCATCGGCAAATCCTACCCCGGCCTGCGCGCAATCCTGAACCCGGTGGCGGTGATCGGCGGCGCCGATGCCGACCAGCCGCAGCAGATCGTCCACGACGCGCCCCGCTCGGTCCTCACCTTCGGCCGCGCCGTCTCGGTATTCGACTATCGGGCGCTGGCCGAGGAAGTCCCCTCCGTTACCCGCGCCCGCGCCATCTGGGGCTGGAACAATCTACAGCAGCGCACTTCCGTCATCGTGTTTGTTGGCGACACCCCAGGCGCCGTCACCGCCGCCCGCCAGGCGCTGGCCGCCAGCGGCGATCCCAACCGGCCGGTGTTCGTCACCGCCGCCAAGCAAATCGCTGTCGGCCTGACGCTGACGCTGCTGGTAACGCCGGGGATGGACACAGGCCTGATCGGCAACGCCATCACTACCGCGCTCACCGATACCGAAACCGGCCTCTTTGGCGCCTGGAACATGGCAATCGGTGAAACCCTGTTCAACAGCCAGATCGAGGCGGCGGTCCTCTCGGTAACCGGCGTGGTCGCCATCACCCAACTGCGCCTCACCGCCAACGGTATTCTGCAATTCGGCGAGCTGCATTTTCCCGGCGACGGCGGCTTCTACACGCTGGCCGCCGGCGACATCCACCCGACTCTGGAGCCCGATCCCAATGGCTGACACCGGCGCGGATGATTTCTACGTCAACTGGTACCAGAGCAAACTCTGGCAGCTGCTGCCTGCGGTTTATCGCAACCAGGATGCCGTCGTCCCAGGCGTGCCCGGCGCCCTGCAGGAATTGTTGAACCGCATCGGCGCGCAAACCGCGACCCTGCGCCGCAGCATCGACCGGCTATGGGAAGACCAGTCCATCGAGACCTGCGACGATTGGGTGATCCCCTATATCGGCGATTTGCTCGGCACCCGCCTGGTCTCCTGCCTGGACGCCCGCGCCCAGCGCATCGATGTCGCCAAAACCATCTACTACCGCCGCCGCGCCGGCACGCTCGGCCTGCTGGAAGAACTGGTTGCGGACATCGCAGGCCGCGACGCCCGCGCGGTCGAATTTTTCCGCCGCATGGGCCGCACCCGCCACCAGTTCGACCCGCCGATCGGCAACGCTTACGCCGCCGACGCCGATCTCTGGGCCAATGGCGTCACCTACACCCCGGGCGAAATCGTCGGCAACGGCAACAACGCCTATCTTTGCATCGCCGGCGGCATCTCCGCGACCACCGGCACCGGCCCATCCGGCACCGGCGCCGGCATCGCCGACGGTTCCGTCACCTGGGGTTTCCAAAGCCCGCTCGGCGCACTGGTCCCGGCAGTCATTCAGGGCCTGGCCGGCGTCAATTCCCGCACCCAAGCCGGCGGCTTCGCCGATCTGCGCAACCCGCTCGCCGCCGCCAGCACCAACACCGCATTCGACGAATTCGCCCACACAGCGGATTTGCGCGCCGGCGTGCAGTCCTTCGGCTGGCAGAACATCCCGCATCTCGGTCTGTTCATCTGGTGGCTGCACAGTTTTCCCATCAACGGCGCAACACCGGTCGCCAATGCAACCGGATGTTTCACCTTCGATCCAAGCGGCCGGCAGATCCCGCTATTCTCGCCGGAGTCGCGCCAATCCGCCAGCTTCGGCGATGACTGGGTCTCCCCCAATGAGTGGAACCTCCCGGGCCCGGTGCGCGAAGTGCTGTGGAACGCCTATCCGGACCAGCTCTACCCCGCCGCTTTCGCCATCGAAGACAATGCCGGCACCCCGGCGCCGCTGGACTACAGCGGTTTCACCATCCACCCGGAAACCGGAATGTTCAGCTTCATCGGCGGCATCCCGACCGGCCTCGATATCATAACGAAATATCAATACGGGTTGATGTCCACCCTGGGCGCCGGCGGCTACCCGCTGAGCCTCCTCGAGGCTGCGCCCATCCCCGCAACCAGCCAGCCGGTCAAAGGCGGCGGCCCCGCATTCAGCACCGACCTGGGTGCGATAATGGCCGACAACAGCTACATCTTTCAAGACACGCTGACCTATGCAGGCCCCACCGCCTCGCTCGACATCGGCGCGCACACCGTGGCCTTCACCATCATCGGCCAGCAGCGCCCGCTGATCCGCTGGACCACGGCCGGGAGCAACTGGACCATCCAGGGCGAGGGCGGCAGCCTCATCATCCAGGGCATCTGGTTCGCAGGCGCCAACCTCACCCTCACCGGCAGTTTCGACAGTGTCATCCTGCAATTCGTCACCCTAGATCCCGGCACCGCCGGCGCCACCGCCATCGACGGCTTCGCCCTCACGTCCACGTTGCTGTCCGTGCAGGCCGCCATCACCACGCTGACCCTGGATCACTGCATCACCGGCCCGATCCAGACCAGCAATGGCGGCGCTATCGAACAGCTCAACGCCAATGACAGCATTATCCAATCGCTGCCGGATGGGACAAGCCCGGTCTACGCGCTGCAAACCCAGCTCGGCGCCATTTCGCTCAGCCGCTGCACCATCCTCGGCCCCTGCGCGATCCATGAGATGAGCGCCGCCGAAACCATTTTCGACGAACCCGCCATCGCCGAAGACACGCAGGCCGGCTGCATCCGTTTCTGCGCGATCGCTACTGGCAGCGCGCTGCACGCCCCCTACCGCTCGGTCAACATCAACCCGCACGGCCCGCTGTTCCGCTCGCGCGCATTCGGCGATCCCGACTACGCCCGCCTGACCCGCCTCGCGGACGCCGCCATCATCGATCTCGGGCTTGGTGACAGCATTCTGGGCGGTGCCGAAAACGGCTCCGAGATCGGCGCTTTCCAAAGCGAGAGCGTGGCCCTGCAAAAACGCGGACTGGTCCAAAAATTCGAGGAATACGCCCCGCTCGGCGTCTACCCGGTTTGGATCGAGGCTGACTGACATGAAATTTTTTACCGGAGAAGACTGACATGGTCGCGGATATCGCAAGGATCACCTATGATCCCACAAGGCAGTACCGCTCGCTGATCTACCAGCAGGGCCGGGTCACGCTGGAGGCGGATAATAACGAGGCCGCGATTCTCGCCAGTGAAGCTTTGCGCCTGGAGACCCTCGACATCATCGGCCCAACCGGCGCGCTCGGCGACGGTTTTTTGGTCTATACCGATGCGAACGGTTACGGCTTGCGCAAGGGGATTTTCTATCTCGGCGGCTGGCGGCTGGAGCTGGATGCTGATTTTCCGCTCCCCCCGCTCAAAACCCCGACCGAGGATATCCCGAATCTCGCCGTCGCCATGCTGCTCACCGAGCAGAGTGTGTGCGCCGTCGAGGATCAGGCCTTGCGCGAGGTCGCACTTGGCGGCCCGGACAGCGCCGCCCGCAGCCGGCTGATGCAGAATTTTGTGCCGGTCAAAATCGACGGCACCAGCTGCGCCAGCGGCTGGGAATCGGTGGTTGGCCAGCTGAAAGCCGAAGGCGTCACCGTGGATGCCGGGCTGCAGCTGCATTCCCGCGCCCGGCTGCTGGCCGGCTTTGTTCCAGGCCCGCCCAACAAGGATCCCTGCACCCCGGCGGCCGCCGGCGGCTATCTCGGCGCCGATAACCAGATGCTGCGGGTCACCGTCACCGGCTACATCCCACGCTCCGGCCAGAAAGGCGGCAATGGCACGCTGCTCTGGGGCTGGAACAACGCCTCGCTGCTGTATCGCGCCACCGCGACCAATGCCACCACGCTCGACCTGACCACGCTCCCGGTCGACCAGGAGCACGCGCCGCAGGCGGGCCAATGGGTGGAAGTCCTGCTGACCGAACTCGATCTTGAAAATGGCAATTACATCGCGGCGGGGCAGGGGTTTGTCACCTACGTCACCTCCGGCTATGTCGCCGCCGGCGATCCAGTCACCCTGAACGACGCTTTGCCCGCGGATTACCAAGACTCCAAAACCCCGCTCTTCCTGCGGCTTTGGCAGGCGCAGGTGCCCTTCATCGATGGCGAGGTCACCCCGCTCGACAATGTCTCCGGCATCAATGTCACCATCACCATGAACATCCTGCCGCCGGTCAATCCGGACGGCTTGCCGCTGCTGGCCGCCCGGCCGTTCTGGCGTTTCTCGGTACGCCCCAGCACGCCAACCAGCATTTACCCCGAGCGTTACGCGCTGACCCCGCAGCCGCCCGACGGCCCGCGGCAATGGATCACCGATCTCGCGGTGCTGACCGGCGGCACGCTGGCCGATTGCCGCGTGCCCTGGCCAAAATCTGACGCCAGCGGCTGCTGCGGCCTGACGCTCGACCCGGCGGGCGTTGCCGCCCTCGGCGGCCTGCAGGCGGTGGTGGAGAGCCTGGCCGGCGCCGCCGCCGTTCTCAGCCTGCGCACCGGCACGTACAAACTCCCGGCGCCGCTATTGCTCACCGAGAAAAATGCCGGCCTCACCATCGAAGGCTGCAGCCAGAACGTGATCATTGAGGGTTCGGCACCAGCGGACAATGTGCAGAATGTTGTCGGCTTCGACCAGGGCCTGGTGGCGCTGCAAGGGGTGGACCGCATCATCCTGCGGCAGCTGCGATTCAACATCATCGATTTTGCGAGCAACGAGCCCGCGACGGGCACGGTTGACCCGCAAAACTTCTCAGGCCTGATCGGCATCAGGATCGACAGCTCCAGCCAGGTCACGATCGAGGATTGCACCCTGCGTCTGGCGACGCGGTCGGAAGTTACCCTCGGCGTCGCCGTGGCGGCGCTGGGTCCCGCGAAACAGATCGTGCTGCGCAACAATGTCATCATCGCCACCGGCGCCGGCTTCAGCTATGCGGTGGTGGCGATGGACAGCGGTGCGCAGGACTCCGCCTCCATGGATCTATGGGAGATCACCGGCAACGAAATGGGCGGCCTGTCGCTTGCCACATTCTGCATTGCCCAGCTCGGCCTGATCAATTGCAGCCGCAACATCCTGCGCGATTGCCAGGGCGGCTTCATCTTCGCCGATGTCGATATGACCTCGGCCACCGGTTTCACCGCTCACGCAATGAAACAATCGGGGGCTGGGATGAACGTGCAACTCGGGAATGCCGCCTATATGGCGATGCGGCCCGATTTTCTGGCCGATCACATCAGCAAGATTACGCCGATTTTCGCCAAGCTGACGCCGGCCAAAACGGTAAAACTCTCAGCCGTCGCCACAAGGGCGCTGAAGGATCAGGCCGCAAGCAGCGGGCTCAACATCTACAACACGATCGCCACCGCCAACACCGACAAGGCCGCGGAG
Organism: Rhodovastum atsumiense; assembly: GCA_026225115.1. Classification (GTDB taxonomy): domain Bacteria; phylum Pseudomonadota; class Alphaproteobacteria; order Acetobacterales; family Acetobacteraceae; genus Acidocella; species Acidocella atsumiense_A. The sequence continues at coordinate 4,389 of JAMFSE010000068.1, read as the reverse complement.
GTCGCGGCGGAAAAAACCCAAACGGATCAACCTGCGGCCCTCACGGTCGATCCAAAAGTCTTCGACCAGCTCAACAAGGTTTCAGTAACGGCGGAAGCCTATGAGGAAGACATCACCCCGGCACTCCGGTTCGATGGCAATGAAATCACCCTGGGCGGAAGCTCGCCCGCCGCCGGCATCGCGGTGGTCATGTCCTTCGATGAACTCGGCAGCGTCATGGTCACCAGCAACCGCGTGGTGGTGCCGGATGCCACCACCAGCTGCTGCACCCTGGTCGGCCCGACAGGGGCGGTGGTGACCGGCAATATGTTCTGGCAGAAAGCGGTGCAGCCGGATAAAAAAGCGGGCAGATTCTCGCTCATGCTGATCGCCGGCAGCACCGGCATCGTATCTGCGGGCAATGTCGCGGTATTCGCGGAATATATCGCGCCCGCCCGCCCGGCGGGGCTCGACACCACCGGCTGGGATTTCTTGAATTCGGTGACGGTGTAAGCAAGCGATGAATTTCGGCCTGGCGCCGCAGCCCGCGCAGAAGCAACCGGCGGCAACGCAACCCGCGCGCACGCCAGCCCCGGTCCTCGGCAATCAGGCCCGTCTGCGCGGCCTGCAGACCAAGCTTCAACTCGGCGCCACGGACGATCCGCTCGAACACGAAGCCGACGCGCTCGCCAACCGCGTCATGCGCATGCCGGGTTCCACCTCCGGCGAAACACCCATCCAGCCAAGCCTATCCGCGGCGAGCGATGGCGCGCCGGCGCCCGCTTCAGTCAACGCCACGCTGCAATCGCCGGGGCAACCTCTGGACGCCGGCACACGCAATTACTTCGAACCCCGTTTCGGCGCGGATTTCTCCGCCGTCCGCGTGCATCACAATGCCGAGGCCGCACGCTCGGCGCAGGACATCGGCGCCCGCGCCTACACTGCCGGGCAGGATCTGGTCTTCGCCCCAGGCGCCTACGCACCTGCCAGCGATTCGGGGCGGCAGCTGATCGCCCATGAACTTACCCATGTCCTGCAGCAAAACGCCGGCGGCACAAAAATCCAACGCGACACCGATCCGGACCCCGCGGCAGCGCAGCCCGGCGTCCTCGATCTCGCCGCTGCCGAGGATCTTTCCGCCAAAAACCCGAAGCTCATCGCCTTCGCCGCCGATTTCCAGCGCATGCTCGCCAAGTCGCCAAAATCCCTGCTGTTCGTAAACACCTTCTGGGACTCCAAGCCCTCTTTCGACAAAGGCGGAAGCCCGAGGGAGGTATTGATGGCCCCGGCCGTCACCCGCGCCGCCACGGCCAAAGCGGCACTGATCGCCCTCGGCATCCCCGCCGACCGCATCTCGGAGACACCATCAGACCTCAATGAATCCGCCAAAGGCACGGACGGCGCCACCCAGCTGGTCGCAGTCGACACGCTTGCCCTCGTGACCACGCCGCCCGCCATCATGCCCACCCCGCCCTTGGCCCCGGTGCAACCAGGCGAACCGCAACAATCCGCGCCGCAAGCGGCAAAACCCGCCGCCGGTTCGCCGCTCGATTTCAGCAAATTCACCACCATCCAGATCCAGACGCCGAACCTGTCCTTCGCCATGAAAATCCCAAGCTCGATCGAGCTGAAATCGAAATTCGTCGAAGGCAAAATCTCCTTCACGCCCGGCCTCGGCCTGAAGTTCAGACCGATCCCCAGCATGCCGGGGGTGGAAATCGGGCTCTCCGGAGAGGTCACCAGCCTGTCCAGCCTGACCGGATCCAGCACGCCTGCCGCCGGTGCCCCGGGGGCTGGTGCGCCGAAAGCGACGCCGCCGCTGAAATTTGGATTGTCGGTCGGCTACAACGGCAAGGGTTTCAAAATTGAAGTCGGCACCGAGGTCAATCTCGACAACACCTCCTCGGTGCTCGACAACAACCCCTCAGCACTCGACGGCACGCCATCCGCCGATCATCGCGGCAAGGTCACCACCGGCCTCTACGTCACGCTGACCGAGCCGCAGGTGAAATACCAGATACCCTCCTCGGTCTGGAACGATCTGAACAGCAATGGCGCAAAACTGCAGCAGGCGATCAATTCGCTGATGGGCACCCAGAACCCGCCGGATGCAAACCAGCCCGTCGGCGGCCCGCCGGCCGCACCCCCCGCCGCGCAAAGCGGCCCCGCCGCGGTCATCGCCGTCGCCACCGCCATTGCCGGCATCGCCGATGCCATGGACAAGATCGACAAAGCCAAGAAGCAAAAAGCCACGCCGACCTTGAAGATCGGCATCGGCGTCGTCGATCCGATCGGCCCGCCTGGCGCCGGCGGCACCACCAGCAACAAGCCGATCCCGACCATCGGCATATCCGGCACCTTCTCCGGCCCCTGAACGCATGCCTGGCGCTTTGCCCCTTCGCCACCATATATGGGCATGGCAAGTTTCAGCATCCGGCATTCCACCACCTATCTGTACCGCCGCCCCGTGCAACTGGGCGTGCACCGGCTGCAGCTGCGCCCGCGCGAAAGCCGCCATCTGCGGATCGTCTCCATGGATCTGATCATCACCCCGCCGGGCACATTGAGCTGGGCGAACGACGTCTTCGGCAACGCCATCGCCAGCGCCAGTTTCACCGAGCCCACCGACCGGCTGAGGATCGAAAGCCGGGTGACGCTCGAACACCACGCGGTCGCCTACCCGCAATTCGACATTGCCCACAGCGCCGCCTCCTTCCCCTTCGCCTATGCGCTGGACGAGATCTCCGATCTCGGCGCCTTGCTGATCCCGCAATTCACCGACCCCGCCGGCCGCCTGCCGCGCTGGGCGCAGGGTTTCATCCGAAGCTCGCCCACCAATACGCTGGCGCTGCTGAAGGACATCAACGACGCCATCCTTGGCTGGGTGGAATATGAAGCGCGCGAGGTCGAAGGCACGCAATCGCCGCTGCAAACGCTGGACCTCCGGCGCGGCTCTTGCCGCGACATCGCGGTGCTGATGATCGAAGCGGTGCGCTGGCTCGGCTTTGGCGCCCGCATCGCCTCCGGCTATCTCATCAACCGCAACACCGGCATGGTCGGCTCCAACGGCACCGGCTCCACCCACGCCTGGGTGGAAATCTATTTGCCCGGCGCCGGCTGGGTCACCTTCGATCCCACCAATCGCACTGTCGGCGATTTCAGCGTCATCCCCATCGCCGTCGCCCGGGACATCAAACAGGCGGTCCCGGTCTCCGGCAGCTATGCCGGCGCGCCCGAGGATTTTCTCAGTATGGAAGTCGAAGTCTCGGTTTACTAAGTTCAGCCAGTCATGCCGCACAGTCTTGCGTCGCAGCGCTGCGCTACTCAGTGACGTGCAGGCGTTTTGTGCGGCGATGTTTTACGCGTAAGCTGCCTGCCTTGGAGATTGACCGATGAACGATGTACCGGATTACACCCCGCCCAAAGTATGGACCTGGGATCAGGCCAACGGCGGCAAGTTCGCCAACATCAACCGCCCCATCTCCGGCCCCACACATGAGAAAACCCTGCCCATCGGCCAGCATCCGCTGCAGCTCTATTCGCTCGCCACGCCCAACGGCCAGAAAGTCACCATCCTGCTCGAAGAACTGCTGGCGCTCGGCCACAACGCCGAATATGACGCCTGGCTGATCAAAATCGGCGATGGCGATCAATTCGGCAGCGGCTTCGTCGACGTAAATCCGAATTCGAAAATCCCGGCCTTGATGGACCGCAGCGGCCCGAAGCCGATCCGCGTTTTCGAATCCGGCGCCATCATTCTCTACCTCGCCGAAAAATTCGGCGCCTTTCTACCCAAAGACGATACCCGCGGCGAATGCCTCTCCTGGCTGTTCTGGCAGATGGGCAGCGCGCCCTATCTCGGCGGCGGCTTCGGCCATTTCTACGCCTACGCCCCCACCAAAATCGGCTATGCCATCGACCGTTTCGCAATGGAGGTAAAACGCCAGCTCGACGTGCTCGACCGCCAGCTCGCCAACAACGAATTCATCGCCGGCAATACCTACACCATCGCCGACATCGCCATCTGGCCCTGGTACGGCGGCCTGGCGCAAGGCTGGCTCTACGACGGCGCCGAGTTTTTATCCGTGCAGGATTACAAGCACCTGCAGCGCTGGACCAAGCAGATCGGTGCGCGCCCGGCGGTCCGGCGCGGCCGCATGGTCAACCGCACCTCCGGCGACCCCGCCAGCCAATTGCACGAGCGCCATGCCGCCTCCGATTTCGAAACCCGCACGCAGGATAAGCTGCAGCCCTAGCTTTTACTCCCTAGGCAGGCCGGCGCCAAAACCTGACGCCGCGCCCGCGGCTGCACCACCGCAGCCGGCAGCAGCACCGCACCGGCACTGGCGGCCATCACCATCAGCACCCCGGCGATCTGCCGCAATGACCCTGCCTGATGCAGCAAAATAA
>JAMFSE010000067.1 GCA_026225115.1 Rhodovastum atsumiense | reverse complement strand
CATGGTGTCGGTATCCATCGTCAGACCTCTCGGCTATTTGGCGAAGCTTGCAATATTGGCCCGTAGCGCATCAATCCCCAAACCGGTCTGGCTGCTGGTGGTGATGATGGTATTCAGCGCGGCGGGATGCTCGGCCGCCAAAGCGCGGATTTCCGCCTGCTTTTTAGTCAGCGCGGAAGGTCTAACGGAATCTGCCTTGGTCAGCACGAGCTGGTAGGCGACGGCGGACTGGTCGAGTAGTTCGAGGACCGTTTGATCGGCGTTTTTCAGCTCCACACGGGCGTCGAGGAGGAGCAGAACACGGCGCAGATTGGGGCGTCCGCGCAGGTAATCCAGCATCAGCCCCTGCCAGTCACGCTTGATGGATTTCGGCGCCTCGGCATAGCCATAGCCTGGCATGTCGACCAGCACGATCGGGGCCGCCCCCAGCTGGAAGAAATTCAGCTGGCGGGTGCGCCCTGGCTGATTGGAGACGCGGGCCAGCGCCTTGCGGCCGGTCAGCGCGTTCAGCAGCGAGGATTTGCCGACATTGGAGCGACCGGCGAAGGCGATTTCTGTCCCAATCGGCGGCGGCAGGGTTTCGAGCTGTTGGGCGGCGTAGAAAAATTCGCAACTGCCCGCGAAAAGCCTGCGGCCGGATTCCAGCGCTTCGGGGGAAAAAGCCGATGGAGAAAAAGCGGGGGGCGCAAAAATCAGGTCTTCGCCAGCTGTCTCTTCCCCTGCGGTGCCGCTGCCCGGCGCATGATCAGCCATTGTTGTCCTACGGTAAGAAGGTTGTTCCAGGTCCAGTATAGCACCAGGCCGGCCGGAAAACGCGCCAGCATGAAGGTGAACATGATCGGCATGAACTGGAACATGCGCGCCTGCACGGGGTCGGGCGGCGCGGGGTTGAGTTTTTGCTGCAGAAACATGGTGATGCCCATGATGATCGGCAGCGCGCCTATGGCGAGGAATGGCGAAAGAGTGGAAGGATCGAAGGGGATCAGGCCGAACAGGTTGAAGATATTGGTCGGGTCCGGCGCGGAAAGGTCGTGAATCCAGCCATAGAAGGGCGCCTGGCGCATCTCGATGGTGATGTAGATGACCTTATAGAGCGAGAAGAAGACCGGAATTTGCACCAGCATCGGCAGACAGCCGGAGGCCGGATTGATCTTTTCCGCCTTGTACAGCGCCATGGTTTCCTGCTGCACCTTGACGGTATCGTCCTTGTACTTTTCCTTTATGGCTTTGAGTTTCGGCGCCACGGTCTTCATTTTCGCCATCGAACGGTAGGAGTAATTGGCAAGCGGGAAGAACAGCAATTTGACGCCGACGGTGAACACCATGATCGCCAGGCCGAAATTGCCGATCTTGGAATTCAGCCAGTCGAGCGCGAAGAAAATCGGCTTGGTGATGAAATAGAACCAGCCGAAATCGATGGCCTTGTCGAAGCTCGGGATGTCGTACTGCTTGCTATAGGCGTCCAGCGTGTCGACCATCTTCGCGCCGGTGAACACCCGCATCAGATTATCGCCGGTCGCCCCGGCCGCGACGATCTCCGGCGCCGAGGTGATGAAGTCGGTCTGGTAGGCATGGCCGTCGCCGAGCGTGGTCGGCAGATAGCGCATTGCGGCGGTGAGGTTCTGCGACTGCTGCGGGATCAGAGCATCCAGCCAGTATTTATCGGTAATGCCAAGCCAGCCGCCGTTGCTGGTTTCGGAATAGGCAGTGCCGCCGGCCGAGGTGCCGTCGTTCTTCGTGGTTTTGTACGAGATTTCCTTCAGTGTGTTGTTGAACACGCCGAGCGGGCCCTCATGCAGAATATAGCTGGTCTTCTCCGCCGGCGTGTAATCGCGCACCACCCGCGACCAGGGATAAAGCGAAACCGGGGCCGCGGTTTTGTTGATCACCTGCTGATGCACGGTGAACATGAAATTATCATCGACCGAAAGGACCAGCTGGAAAATCAGCCCAGCATTGTTGTTCCAGCTGAGCGTGACCGGGGTCGCCGGCGTCAGAAGCCCGGCGGAGGCGGTCCACAGGGTCGCATCGCCCGGGACTGCCACATTGGCGGGACCGTCCCAGCCGAATTGCACGTAAGTCGGCTTGTCGCCATCGCGGCGGCCGAGGATCTGCACCAGCGGCGAGGTTTTGCTGATGGTCTCGTGATAGTCCTTCAGCTGAATGTCATCGAGCACGGCGCCGGTCAGCGCGATGCTGCCGGACATTTTCGGCGCATCGATCGCAAGGCGGGGGCCGGCAGCCAGCGGGGCGGATTGCGCGGTGCCGGGCGCGCCTGCGGCGTTTGCCGCCTGCTGCGTGCCGGCGGTGTTCTGCGCCTGGGTCATCGTTACCGCGGGCGCGGGCGCGGGATGCGGCAGATATTTGCCGACGACCACCTGAAACAGGACCATGATGGCCAGCGAGATGGTGATGGCAAGCAGAAGGCGCTTTTGGTCCATGAGTGTTTAAGCTTCCGGATGAACGAGCGGCACCGGGTCGTAACCGCCCGGATGCCAGGGATGACAGGATAGGATTCGGCGGCCGGCGAGAAGTGAACCTTTGGCGGCGCCATGGGTGCAAAGCGCTTCGCGGGCATAGGCGCTGCAAGACGGGTAAAACCGGCAATTGGCGCCGATGACGGGCCGCAGTACCAGCTCATAGGCGCGCACGCCGCCGGAGAGGATTTTGGCGGCCGGGCTCATTTGATCGCGTCGCTCAGCGCCGTACGCAGCGTCAACTGCAGGGTGGTGAATGGCAGCTCGGCGGTCTCCTTACGGCAGATCAGCACTAGCTCGACGCCATTCAGCGGCGGCAATGCACCAATAACCAGCCGGGCAGCTTCTTTCAGCCGCCGCCTGGCGCGGTTGCGGGCGACTGCATTGCCGATTTTTTTGGTCGCCGTGTATCCTACCCGCAAAGGCATTTGCGCATCGGATTTGGCGATCTGCATGACAAGCCCGGGGCGCGCGGTCCTGCGCCCGCGCGACGCCATCCGCAGGAAATCGGCGCGGAGCTTGAAAGTCTCGGGCGGGGAGAACGTCTCCCGGGGGGCAATTGAAACCAAGTTCAGGCCCTCGAGGGATAGGCCAAAGTCAGGCAGAGAGTTTGGCGCGGCCTTTGGAACGGCGATTGGCAATTACCTTGCGGCCGCCAACGGTCGCCATACGGGCGCGAAATCCATGCCGGCGCTTGCGGACAAGTTTGGAAGGTTGATAGGTCCGTTTCACGTCAGTCTCTCCAGCAGTGGTATAAAAACAAAATTTTAGCCGAAACCTCAACGGTCCAGCTGGCTCCGGCGCATATAGGCGGGGTGGGCCTGCGCAGTCAACATATCCGGCGCATGGCAAGGCCGCCTTTGCCGCTTAAGACGGCAGCAAATGACCCATTTTTCGGCCGCCCAGCAGGTGTAAATGGAAATGCGGCACCTCCTGATGGCTGTCAGGACCGATGTTGCTGATGGCGCGATAGCCGGTTTCCTCGATTCCCAGCTGCTTGGCGACCCACGCCGCCGCCCGGTAAAACCCGGCGATCTCCTCCGGCGACGCCTTGGCACCGAAATCGGCGAAACTGACGTACCTGCCCTTCGGGATCACCTGCACATGCACCGGCGCCTGCGGATGAATATCGTGAAAGGCCAGCGCAAACTCGTCCTCATGAACCTTTTTGCAGGGAATCTCGCCGCGCAGGATCCGCGCGAAGATGTTGCTGTCATCGTAAGGCTCTTTGCCGGTTACCGCCATTAGAAGCTCCCAAGTTCTTTAAGCGGTTCTTTTTTGAAAAAAAGAACCAAAAAACTTTCGATACTCTGGGTCATGCTTTGGCCGCTCTAACGCCCATGCCCCGGATAAATAGAAGTCTTTTTGCTTCTTTTTCTTCAGAAAAAGAACTGCTTCCCTCTACGGAATCTTCGTCGTCTCAAACCCGATCGGCGATGCAACCCGGGAAGCTTTTTCGGTAATGCCGCTCACACCCTCACGGCGGGCGAGTTCGGCCCAGATTTGTTCGGGGCGCAGGCCGGCGTCCACCCATAGGATAAGCAAATGATAGAGCACGTCCGCACTTTCGGCGACTAATGCCAGGCGGTGGCCGCCGACGGCTTCGATCAGGCACTCGACCGCTTCCTCACCGAATTTTTGGGCGATTTTGGCGGTGCCGCGCGATAGCAGGCGGGCGGAGTGGCTGGTTGCCGGGTCGGCGTGCTTGCGGGCGAGTACTGTTGCCCATAGCCGGTCGAGCACGCGGGCGTCCGGCGCGTTGATCGGCGGCGGCACGGCGATCGTCGAGATGGCTGAACGCTTGGTCTTGGTGGCGCGTTTGACCTTCGGCGGAACGACGGGTGTTTTGGAAATCTTTTTAGCCATTAGACTCTTTGCGACTCCGGGGTAGCGAGTCTCGCGCGGGGGAAGCGGACCGGCAAGTGCGCCGAGGCTAATTCATTTTTAACCTCGGCAATCGTGAAAGTTCCAAAATGAAAGACGCTGGCGGCCAGCAGGCCAGTGGCGCCGGCCTCTGCACCTTCGGTGAAATGCGCGAGCTTGCCGACGCCGCCCGAGGCGATCACCGGGATCTGCACGGCGCCGCAGACGGCGCGCAGCAGTTCGAGATCGAAACCCTCGCCGGTGCCGTCGCGGTCCATCGAGGTGAGCAGGATTTCGCCGGCGCCGAGGGCGGCCATTTGTCTTGCCCATTCGATCGCATCAAGGCCGGTATTCTGCCGGCCACCATGGGAGAAGACCTCCCATTTGCCGGGAGCGGATTTGCGGGCGTCGATGGCAACCACGATGCATTGACTGCCGAATTTCTCGGCCGCTTCGGAGATCAGCGTGGGCCGGGTGATGGCGGCGGAGTTGATGCTGGCTTTATCGGCGCCGGCGAGCAGCAGTCGGCGGATGTCGGCGGTGCTGCGAATGCCGCCGCCAACGGTGAGCGGCAGGAACACCCGCGTCGCCGTGCGGGCGACGACCTCAAGGATGGTGTCGCGGTTATCGGAACTGGCGGTGATATCGAGAAAGGTGAGCTCATCGGCGCCGGCGGCATCATACACCGCAGCCTGCTCGACCGGATCGCCGGCGTCGCGCAGTGAGACGAAATTCACGCCTTTGACGACGCGGCCTTCCTTGACGTCGAGGCAGGGGATGACGCGGAGTTTCAGCATGCGGCCAATGCTTCGGCCGGGTCGATCGAACCATCGTATAAAGCCCGGCCGATGATGGCGCCGGCGAGGTTATGGGTTTTGGCGGCGGCCGATTTCAGCGCCATGATGTCGGCGATGCCGGCAAACCCGCCCGAGGCGATGACCGGGACGCTGATGCGATCGGCGAGCTCGGCGGTCTCCGCCAGGTTCAGCCCAGTTTTCATGCCGTCGCGCGCTATATCGGTGTAGATGATCGCGGCGATACCGGCATCCTGCATGCGCAGCGACAGGTCGGCGGCGGTAAGCAGGGAGGTTTCAGCCCAGCCCTCGGTGGCAACGTATCCGGCTTTGGCATCGATGCCGACGACGATTTGGCCGGGAAACTCGCGCGCGGCTTCATGCACCAGCGCCGGGTTCTTGGCGGCGGCGCTACCCAGGATCACGCGGCTGATGCCGGCGGTCAGCCAGTCCTCGATGCCGGCCATATCCCGGATGCCGCCGCCCAATTGTACCGGGATGGTGACCGCGGCCAGAATGTCGCGCACCGCCTGCCCGTTCACCGGCCGGCCGGCGAAGGCGCCGTTCAGATCGACCACATGGACCCAGGCGAAGCCGGCATGCTGCCAGGCCAAAGCCTGCGCTCCGGGGTCCGTGCCGTAAACCGTGGCCTGGTCCATCTCGCCGCGTTTCAGCCGGACGCAGGCGCCGTCTTTCAGGTCGATCGCTGGATAAAGGGTGAGGCTCATTTATGTAGCCGCTTGTAATAGAAATGTCCCTGCACGAGTGCCCCTTTGACGCGCGCATAGGCTGGATGCGTGCCCCAGCGGATGAAACCGCAATCCTCATACAGCGCGATTGCCGCGGTCTGGGTCGCCCGGACGTCGAGATTGAGCACCTGGCAGTTCAGCACCCGGGCGCGTTCTTCCACCCGTTGCAGGATCAGATGCGCCAGGCCGTGGCCGCGGGCATAGGGGGCGACGAAATTCTGTAAAACCGTGGCGGCGAAGGCCTGGGCCTCATTATTGCGCGACGGCAGAACCAGCTGGGCGGCGCCGTAGATGACCCCGTCCATCCGCCCGATGATCAACTCGCGCTCCGGCACCAGCGGGACGCCGCGGAAATATTGCTCCAGCACCGAGATTTTCGGCGGCTTGACCCAGCCGAAACCGCCGCCGTCCAGAATCGCCGCGGTCGCCGCCTCGGCGATCGCATTGACGTCGGCATCGTCGTTGAATCGCTCCAGGCGATCGGCGGTCAGGGTCGCGGGGGTGGGGAGGTCTTTAATCACGGCTGCCTCTTGGCGCGGGTTGGCGCGCTAATCAAGCCACCCACCGTTAAACTTGTGGCTCAGGGGGCCCAGCTGAGAAAATTGGCCAGGATTTGCAGTCCGACCTCCTGGCTTTTCTCGACATGGAACTGGGTGCCGGCGCGGTTGCCGGTTGCCACCATGGCCGCGACCGGCGCGCCGTACTCGGTGCTGGCGATGATGTCCTGAGGATTGCCGCCGGTCAGCGCATAGGAATGCACGAAATAGGCGTGATCACCGGGCTGCAAGCCGTTCAGCAGCGGATGCGCGCCCGGAGCAAAAACCAGCTCGTTCCAGCCCATATGCGGCAGACGCATGGATTCTGCACGCAATTTTGCGATATCGCCCGCGATCCAGCCGAAGCCTTCGGTCGTTTGGTGCTCCAGGCCGCGCTCGGCCATCAGCTGCATGCCGACGCAGATACCGAGAAACGGCGCGCCGGATTCGACCCGGGTCAGCAGCGACTCCCGCAGGCCGTCGATGGCTTTGAGCCCGGCGGCGCAATCGGCGAAGGCCCCCTGCCCTGGCAGTACGATTTTATCCGCCTTGGCGACGGTGTCCGGATCGGAAGTGATCTCGATGATGACGGATTTTTCCAGCCGCTCGGCCGCGAGCGCGAGACCGCGCGCGGCGGAGGCCAGGTTTCCGCTGCCGTAATCGATTACGGCTAGGCGGATCACAGGGCTCCCTTGGTGGAGGGAATTTCGCCGGCGGCGCGCGGGTCGAGCGTGACCGCCATTTTCAAGGCCCGCGCCGCGGCCTTGAACCCGGCCTCGGCGATGTGATGCGCGTTATGGCCGGCTCGCTGCACCACATGCAGGTTGAACAGCCCGTTGCCGGCAAAGGCGCGGAAGAACTCTTCGAACAGCTGGGTATCCATACCGCCCAGCATCGGCCGGGGGAATTCCAGCGACCAGGCAAGATAGGCCCGGCCGGATAGGTCGATGGCGGCTTCAACAAGCGCTTCGTCCATCGGCACGCTGGCCTGCCCGAAGCGGTTGATCCCGCGTTTCTCGCCCAAAGCCTTGCGGAGGGCCTGGCCGAGGACGATGCCGACGTCTTCGGTGGTGTGATGGGCATCGATATGCAAATCGCCCTTGGCGGTGATGTCCAGGTCGAACAGCCCATGGCGGCCGAAGGCGGTCAGCATATGGTCGAGAAAGCCGATGCCAGTGGAAATCGCGGTGGTCCCGGTGCCGTCCAGGTCCAGACGAAGGACGATGTCGGTCTCAGAGGTTTTGCGGGTAATTTCGGCGCTGCGGGTCATGCTTTGGCAGTAGCGCATATGCCAGGGCGGGAAAAGCCATGGACGTGGCCGGCCGGCATTCGTAGATTTCGATCCTCAACCTGATTGAGCATGCGCATGAGCGAACCTGCCATCGACTTCCGCGATCCCGGCCTGACAGCCGGCGAAGTGATAACCGCGCTGCAACTGGCCCCGCATCCGGAAGGCGGGTGGTACCGGGAGACGTGGCGTGACCAGCCGGCCGAGCCTGGCGCGCGCGGGGCAGCGACCACCATCCTGTTTTTGCTCAGGGAAGGCGAGGCAAGCGCCTGGCACCGGGTCGATGCTGCCGAGGTCTGGCTATGGCACGCCGGCGCCAGCCTCGATCTGGACATCGCCGAGGGCACCCATGTTCGAACCCTGCGCCTGGGTGCTGGTTTGAGTTTTCAGGCGGTGGTTCCGGCATTTGCCTGGCAAGCCGCCCGATCGACCGGCGCGTGGAGTCTGCTGTCCTGCGTCGTTGCGCCGGCATTCGATTTTGCCGGTTTTGAGTTGGCGCCGGGCAACCAGCTACCAGGCTGAGTTTCGACAGATTGATTAATAAAAGAAATTTGTTCAGCGAATTAAACCGGACGTTTACCAATTCCACCGCAACTAATGAGTGTAAAAAATGCGTTGCGTTGTTGTGGCGAATCGGCTTCGTTAGCCGTTAGACTTTAAATTAGACTCGAAGTTTCCCCGAATTTTTTCGAAGACGCTTAACTGTTTTTGCGAGTAGATCGCTATTCGAATGCAGGCCACTCACCATCACGTGTCTTCATGCTGACAAAATTCGGCACTATATTTGCTTAGTACCCCTTGCGTACCTCGAACAGGCATCGGCGCGACGTGACACTCAGCATACAGCCATCCGCCAGAGAGACCGATGCTTCGAAGACTTAGGATGGTGAACTAGGAGTAGCGAATGGGCATTGACCAGCTTTTTTCTCGTTCTTTGCAAACCTATGAGAGCCAGAGACAGCAAGAGATGCCCTTGCTCGAATACTTGGAACTCTGCCGCCGGGACCCGCTGGTCTACGCAACCGCGGCCGAGAGATTGGTGGAAGCCATCGGCGAGCCACAGGTGGTGGACACCGCCAAAGATGCCCGGCTCGGCCGGATTTATATGAACCGCACCATCAAGGTGTACCCGGCTTTCGCCGAGTTTTACGGCATGGAAGATACGGTCGAACGGATCGTCAATTTCTTCCGCTACTCGGCACAGGGCCTCGAGGAACGCAAGCAGATTCTCTATCTTCTCGGCCCGGTCGGCGGCGGCAAGTCCTCGATCGCCGAACGGCTTAAGGCGCTGATGGAACGGCTGCCGATTTACGTGCTGAAGGCAGGCAACCAGATTAGCCCCCTGTTCGAGAGCCCGCTCGGGCTGTTCGACCCGGAGCAGATGGGACCTGATCTGGAAGCTCAGTTCAACATCCCCCGCCGCCGGCTGACCGGGCTGATGAGCCCCTGGGCGATCAAGCGGCTGGATGAGTTCGAAGGCGATATTTCGAAGTTCACTGTGGTTAAACTGACGCCGTCGCGCGTGCGGCAGATCGGCGTCGCGAAAACCGAGCCGGGGGATGAGAATAACCAGGATATCTCCAGCCTGGTCGGCAAAGTCGATATAAGGATGCTGGAATCCTTCAGCCAGAACGACACCGATGCTTACAGTTATTCCGGTGGCCTCAACCGCACGACGCAGGGGTTGCTTGAGTTTGTCGAAATGTTCAAAGCGCCGATTAAGATTTTGCATCCGCTGCTGACGGCGACGCAGGAAGGCAATTACATCGGCACCGAGAATATCGGCGCGATCCCGTTTGGCGGCGTGATCCTCGCGCATTCGAACGAATCAGAATGGCAATCCTTTAAGCATAATAAGAACAATGAAGCCTTTATTGACCGCATCTGCGTCATCAAAGTGCCGTACTGCCTACGGGTGACCGAAGAGCAGAAAATCTACGAGAAGCTGATCAAGGGCAGTGAGCTTGCAGCAGCGCCCTGCGCCGCGGCGACGCTGGAGATGCTGGCGCGCTTTGCCGTGCTCTCGCGCCTGCGTCCGCATCCCAACAGCAATCTGTTTTCGAAACTGCGGGTCTATGATGGCGAAAATCTGAAAGAGACCGAGCCCAACGCCAAGACGATGCAGGAATACCGTGATACCGCCGGCGTCGATGAAGGCATGGATGGGATTTCCACGCGCTTTGCCTTCAAGGTTCTATCCGCTACCTTCAATTATGATTCCCGCGAGGTCGGCGCCGACCCTGTGCATCTGATGTGGGTGCTGGAACAGGCGATCCGGCGTGAACAGTTCGGCGATGAGGTGGAGAAGCAATATCTCGATTTCATCAAGGGCACGCTGGCGCCGCGCTATGCTGAGTTCATCGGCAATGAGATTCAAAAAGCCTATCTGGAATCCTATAATGACTACGGCCAGAACCTGTTTGATCGCTATCTGGACTATGCCGATGCCTGGATTGAAAACCTCGATTTCAAGGATCCCGATACCGGGCAGATGCTGGATCGTGAGCAGCTGAATCAGGAGCTGACGAAAATCGAGAAGCCCGCCGGCATCGCCAATCCGAAGGATTTCCGGAACGAGGTTGTTAAATTCGCGCTGCGTGCACGTGCACGCGGAGATGGCAGAAACCCGTCCTGGACGTCCTATGAGAAAATTCGGGAAGTGATCGAGCGGCGGATGTTCAGCCAGGTGGAAGATCTGCTGCCGGTCATCAGCTTCGGCAGCAAGAAAGAAGTTGAGACCGAGCGCAAGCATACGGAATTTCTGGAACGCATGGTTGCAAGAGGCTATACCGAACGTCAGGTCCGGCGCCTGGTGGAATGGTACATGCGCGTGAAACAAGCTGGTTAGGTTCGCAGACAGGGTGGTTCAACACGCCGGTAGGATGTCATGACATAAATGAATATCGTCGATCGCCGCCTTAATCCGCAGGGCAAAAGCCTCTCCAACCGCCAGCGCTTTATCCGCCGGGCCAAAAAAGAACTGACCGAGGCGGTGCGCAAAGCCTCGGGCGAGCGAAAACTATCCGATATCGGCAATGAGGAACGCGTCTGGATCAAGGCCGACCGGCAGAAGGAGCCGCAGATCCGGCATTCGACCGATCAGGGCGAGCGCGATTACGTGCTGCCCGGCAATAAGGAATATCAGGAGGGCGACCGCATCAAACGTCCGCAACAGGAAGGCGGCGGCGGCCGGGGCTCGGAAGCGGCAGATGATGGCGAGGGCGAGGATGCGTTTCAGTTCGCGCTGAGCCAGGAAGAGTTTCTGGATATTTTTTTCGACGATCTGGAACTGCCGGACCTGCTGCGCAAGCAGATGAAATCCTCAGATAGTTTCACTACGGTGCGCGCCGGCCATTCGATGAACGGCTCGATCACCAATCTCAATTTGAAGCGGACCATGCAGAACAGCCTGTCGCGGCGGATCGCGCTGAAGCGGCCGCGGCTGTCAGATATGCTCACCTCGGCCGCCGAGATTGAGGCGTTGGAGGATGCGGAAAATGCTGAGGACGTTGAGCGCCATGGCGAGCTGACGGCGCAGCTGGAATCCCAGCAACGCCGTAGCCGCCGTATCCCGTTCATCGACCCGGTGGACGTGCGCTATAGCCGGTTCGAACAGGTGCCGCAGCCGGTGACCTCGGCGGTGATGTTCTGCCTGATGGATGTTTCCGGCTCGATGACCGAGCATATGAAGGACCTCGCCAAGCGCTTCTTCAAGCTGCTCTATCTGTTCCTCGGCCGGCGCTACAAGAATGTCGAAATCGTCTTCATCCGCCACACCCATCTGGCGCGCGAGGTAGATGAGGAAACCTTCTTCCTCAGCCGCGAAACCGGCGGCACGGTTGTTTCCACCGCCTTTGATGAAATGCTGCGCGTCGTCGCCGCGCGCTATCCGCGCGATCAATGGAACATCTATGCCGCCCAGGCTTCGGACGGCGATAACACCGCTGTCGATAACGCCAAGGTCGTGCAATTGCTGAAGCAGAAGATCCTGCCGCTCTGCCAGTATTTCGCCTATCTCGAGGTCAAGGACCCTGACGGCCGCGATATGGCGACGGATCTATGGCGCACCTATGAGCAACTGGTGAAGAACGGCGAGCCGATCGCCATGCGCAAGGTGGCCGAACGTAGCCAGATTTTCCCGGTCTTCCACGATTTGTTCATGCGTGGCGGCCAATCCGCCCCCGCCCAGAAGGTGAATTCATGAGTGCCGCACAAAAAATCGGGGCGGAAAAGGATTGGGATTTCGACCGGCTGAACCGCGCCTATGACGCGATCAGCGACATCGCGCTAGGCGAGCTCAAGCTCGATATCTACCCCAACCAGATCGAGGTGATTACTTTCGAGCAGATGCTCGACGCCTATTCCTCGGTCGGGCTGCCGCTGATGTACAAGCACTGGTCGTTCGGCAAGAATTTTGCCCGCGACGAGCTGCTGTATCGTCACGGGTTGCGTAACCTTGCTTATGAGATCGTCATCAACTCTGATCCCTGCATCGCCTACCTCATGGAGGAAAACTCCATGATGATGCAGACGCTGGTGATGTCGCATGCCTGCTTTGGCCATAACCATTTCTTCAAGAACAATAATCTGTTCCGGCAATGGACCGATGCCGAGGGTATTCTCGACTATCTCGAATTCGCCAAAACCTATATCGCGCGCTGTGAGAGCCGCTACGGCGAAGACGCCGTCGAGGCGGTACTGGACGCGGCCCATGCGCTGATGGGCCAGGGCGTCAACCGCTACACCCGCCGCAAGACGCTGAACCTGCGGGATGAGGAAAAACGCACCCGCGAGCGCCTGGAAGAACAGGAACGCACCTATAACGAGCTCTGGCGCTCGGTACCATCCTCCGGTCCGCGCTCGCGGCAGTCTTACAACGAGATGGAGCGCAAGCATCTGCTCGGCCTGCCGGAAGAGAACATCCTGTATTTTCTTGAAAAGAATGCGCCGCTGCTGAAAACCTGGGAACGGGAAATCCTGCGCATCGTCCGACACGTCGCGCAGTATTTTTATCCGCAGAAGCAGACCAAGATGATGAACGAGGGCTGCGCCACCTTCGTGCATTATCAGGTCATGAACCGGCTGGACCAGACCGGCTTCCTCGATGAGGGCGCGATGATGGAATTCTTCCAGTCGCATACCGGTGCGGTATTCCAACCGGATTTCGACCATCGCGGCTATTCCGGCATCAACCCCTACGCGCTCGGCTTCGGCATGATGGAGGATATCCAGCGCATCTGCGAAAACCCGACCGATGAGGACCGCGCCTGGCTGCCGGAAATCGCCGGCAAGGGCGATTCAATGGAAGTTCTGAAAGACGGCTGGGCCAATTACCGTGACGAAAGTTTTATCCGGCAGTTCCTCAGCCCGGCGCTGATGCGCAAGATGAAATTCTTCGACCTGCACGACGACGGCAAATCCGACCTGACCGTCAAAGCCATCCATAATGAGCGCGGCTACCAGCGAGTGCGCACCAAACTCGCTGACCAGTTCGACGTGGTGCAAAACGAGCCGGAAATCGAAGTCGTCGACGTGGACCTGGACGGCGACCGCCGGCTGATGCTGCAGCACCGCGTCTATTCCGGCATTCTGACGCGCGAAAAAGACACCACGATGGTCCTGCAGCATCTGGCCAATCTATGGGGCTACGAAGTAAAACTGACCGAACTATCCGCGCAGTCGGACGTCGTCCTAAAACAGCACAGCGCCGCGCCGGCCAGGTAAGGCAAGGAGTTCTTTTTCTTAAAAAAAAGGAACCAAAAAAACTTTCTTTGCTGGGCTATGGGCGTTGGCGTGGCCACAGCCCACGGTCCAGAGTAACAAAAGTTTTTGCGCCGCATTTTTCAAAAAGCGGCTGCTTCCTACATCGCAATCGCCGGCATTACTTTTTCGGTTACAACCTTCAGGTAACGCCAGCCGATGTCCGGCGGCAGGCCGCCGACCAGCGGGTGCAGCGCCAGGTGGTTGCCGGATCGGATATGCGTGATTGCCTCGTCCACCGACAGGATCTGGTGCGTGCCTTTTTCGGCCCGAAGTGCGGCGGCGTCCTTTGCCCAGGATAGGCTGGCACTTTCCTTGCCCTCATTCCATTGGGCATAGGTGAGCACGTCGTGCATCAAATAGGGGCCGAGTTCCTCCCATGCCTTCTCGACATCCTCGGCGACGAAGGTAGTCATCGGCGCGTTGCGCGGCGGCAGCCAGCATTGGCCAACCGGGTGACCATGTTCCTTACAGGATGCCTCATAGATCGTTCGCAATTCCGGTGTGTCTATCTGGCCGAGGAAATCGATACCAAAGCGGCCGGCGCGTTTCGCCGCCGCGGGCGAACCCCCGCCCCAGCTGATATTGGGGCCGCCGGGCGTAAACGGCGCCGGTGTGACCTGGATTTGGCGCCCCTCGCATTCGAATTTCTCGCCCGTTACCGCCTTGAGCAATAAATCCAGATGGGCGTCGGCGATTTTGCCGCGCTTATGGAAATCGATGCCAGACGCCTCGTATTCCGCCGGTACGTAGCCAATGCCAGCGACATAGCGCACCCGGCCCCGGCTGATCAGGTCGATGACAATCATCTGCTCGGCCAGGCGGATGGGGTGATAGAGCGGCAGCATGAAAACCGCGATCATGATCGGCAGCGTGGTGGTGCGCGATGCAATCGCCGAGGCAAATGTCAGTGGCGAGGGGAGATAGCCGTCCGGCGAGCTATGGTGCTCGGTCAGCACGGCGGTGAGCAGGCCGCGGGATTCACCGAATTCCGCCATGTCCAGGGCCGCGGCATAGAGGTCAGCCGCCGGTGCGCCGAAAGCCGGCGCGCGCATGTCCAATCTTATCGTATACATTTATTTTTCCTTGGCCGTTTTACTGATGCGTTATCATTGTCGACAGCCGCGGACAATTAAATCTTAAGATCTTTCATGGCGCATTGCCGCCCCGGTTCGGCCCCATTGCGGTCGCAAGCCTGCCTTGTTCCTTGCCTATATCTCCAGCATGAGCACTGGAGGCTCAAAAGATGACGATATCGATTAAAGCCACGAAATTCATGCTGATCGCCGCGACCTTGAGCATCGGCCTGGCCGCACAAGCGGCGAAGGCTGACTGGCACGGCCAAGGCGGTGGGGATGGCGGTGGACAGGGGGATTGGCATGGCGGCGGACAGCCAGGCGGTCCAGGCGGCGGTTGGCACCATGGCGGCGACTGGAACGGTGGCTGGCATGGCGGCGGCGGTTGGCACGGTGGCTGGGGTGTCGGCTGGGCCGGTGGTTATTATCCGCCTCCGCCGGTTTATTATGTTCCGCCTCCGCCGGTCTATTACGCCCCGCCACCGCCGGTTTACTACGCACCGGCGCCGCAGGGATATTACGCTCCCGGATATTAAGACGTTTCCGGGACGGATAAAACTACTTTTAACGGCCGATGGTCTGAGGCGCCTTGTTCCAGCGCTTCGGCGGAGACGCAATACAGTCCGCGGATGAAGCATCGATCCAGCCGCAGCGGGATAATATTCTGCATCCGGTGCGTCGCTTGCCGGGTGCCGACGTCGCGAAAGCCCGGCAGCAATGGCGCGCCGACCATGTTGCAATCCCCCAGGATGGCGGCATGCGCCGGCAACGATTTGGCGATACGGCGCAATTGCCGCCGATTCATTATCTGTCCGTGCGAGAGATGGACATTCGCAATCGCAAAGGGCCCCATATCGATGATCTGGCAAACCCGCTTTACAATCAGCCCGCGCTGCAACGCCAGACTTGCGGCGGGGCTGTGCAGCGGCAGCGGGCTCCACGCTGCCAGGCCGTGATGCCGGCCCGGCAGCGCCACCCGCGCATAATGCCCGCCCAGGCGCTGCGGCAGGCTGTCGATTTCCGCGGTTGCCTCCTGCAGCAGCAGCAGATCGGGTTGGTGCCGCAAAGCCAAAGCCGCGACATTTTCCATCTTGGCGCCGGTGGTGTGCAGCAGGTTCCAGCTGATGATCTTGAATTCAGCCGCCATTATTGCGGTGATCAGCACGCCATAGTTTGAAAGCACGCAGCAGCAGCACGATGGCTGGCCAGATCGCGGCCGCGGCGACGATCCCGGCGATGACATGCGGCAGCAGAATGGCGATCAACCCGAGCAGCAGCAGCAGCCCGGCGCCGCCAAGCACCACCAGGGATTCCTCGGGGTGCAGCTCCCTGCGCCGCGAGAAAGAGGCCGTCAACGTACTGCCAAGGCCGATCGCGCCCGAGAGCAGGCGCCCGGCGCTGGTCGCGGCGCCTGGACCATCGCTGAAATCATCATCGCGCGTTATCGGCTTTTCAACGCCGGTGCTGCCGCGCGCCAGCACAACCTCGGTCGAATTCTCCAGATCCTCCAAAAACATCGCCTCCATCTGGGCGGCGAGGTCGTGGTCCTTGATGGTGACGTCCAGTTCGCGATTGGTCACCCAGCTGGCGAGATTGGAATTGCTGGAGCCGATGCGGGTCCAGACTCCGTCGGCGACCGCGGTTTTGGCGTGGATCATCGGCCCGTTCCACTCGAACACCCGCACGCCCGCTTGCAGAAGCGGCCGGTAGGCGGATTTTGAGAGCGCGCCCACCAGTGGCCAGTTGCTGGAGCCCGGCACCAGCAGCCGTACATCCACCCCGGCCTGCGCCGCACCGACCAGCGCATGCACATAGGTGGTGGTTGCGACAAAATAACCGTCGGTCAGCCAGAGCGAACGGCCGGCAATCTCGGCGACCAGCTGCTCCAGCCGGTACAGCCCCATGCTGTCCGGGCGGCCGGCAACGACGGAGACATCCACGCCTTTCGCACCGTCATCGGCGAGCGTCGAACTGGCCGGAATATCCTTGGCCGGGCCGTGATGCAGCGCCACCTCCCAGCTATCGTCGAAGGCGGCGGCGATATTCTCCACCGCCGGGCCGCGGATTTCGATGGCGGTATCGCGCCATGGCGGAATATTCTTCGCCGGGTCGCCCATCCAGTCGTGGCCGATACACAGGCCGCCGGTAAATGCCACCTCGCCGTCCACCACCACGACCTTGCGGTGATCGCGACTGATCCAGCGCAACGGGTCGGTGACATGCGGCGGGTTGTAGCAGCGCAATTGCACCCCGGTGCCCTTGAACTGTTTCCAGAATTTCCGGGAACTGCGGGTCAGGCAGCCGAGCCAGTCGTAAATCACCTTGACCTCAACCCCGCGCTTCGCGGCGGCGATCAGCGCGTCGGCAAACTGCTGGCCGAGATCGTCTTCCTGCAGGATGTAATTTTCCAGGTGAACCAGTTTGCTGGCGCCGTTGATCGCCTCCAGCCAGGCTGGAAAGGTCTGCGGGCCGTCGCGCAGCAGCCGAACCTTATTGCCACTCGACTGCTGCGCGTCCGCCACCCGGCAAAACGCCTGGCTGGCTAAGGCCTCCAGCGGATCCAAGGCGCAGCGGCCTCAGCGCCGCGTCAAAATCGTCCGCCCGGCGTAACGCGCCGACTTGCCCAGCTCCGCCTCGATCCGCATCAGCTGGTTGTATTTCGCCGTGCGGTCGGAACGCGCCAGGCTGCCAGTTTTGATCTGACCGCAATTGGTGGCCACCGCCAGATCGGCAATCGTCGAATCCTCGGTTTCGCCGGAGCGATGCGACATCACCGCGGTAAACCCGGCCCGGTGGGCGATTTCCACCGCATCCAGCGTCTCGGACAAGGTGCCGATCTGGTTGACCTTTACCAGGATCGAATTGCCGGTGCCAGCCTCGATGCCACGGCGCAGGCGCTCCGGATTGGTGACGAACAGATCATCGCCGACCAGCTGGATTTTCTTGCCCAGCACATCGGTGAGCAGCTTCCAGCCCTCCCAGTCATCCTCGGCGCAGCCATCCTCAATCGAGGCGATCGGGTAGCGGGCGGCGAGATCTTCCAGATATTTTACCATCCCGGCAGCGTCGAATTTTTTTCCTTCACCTTCAAGGTCGTAGACGCCGTCCTTGAAGAATTCGGTGGAGGCGCAATCGAGCGCGAAGGTCACGTCCTCGCCCGGCTTATAGCCAGCGCGCTCACAGGCTTTTGTTATAAATCCAAGCGCTTCATCGGCAGACTTCAAGTTGGGTGCGAACCCACCTTCGTCGCCTACATTGGTGTTATGGCCGGCGTCGTGCAGTGATTTCTTCAACGTCGCGAATATCTCGGCGCCAACGCGCACTGCTTCCGCAATAGTGCCGACACCCACCGGCTGCACCATGAATTCCTGAATATCGATCGGGTTATCCGCATGCTTGCCGCCATTGACGATGTTCATCATCGGCACTGGCAGGGTGCGGGCAAAGACGCCGCCGACATAGCGGTAGAGCGGCAGGCCGAGGTCCGCCGCCGCCGCCTTGGCCAGCGCCAGCGACACGCCGAGAATGGCGTTTGCCCCCAGCCGCGATTTGTTCGACGTGCCGTCCAGATCGATCATGATATCGTCGATCGCCACCTGGTCGGTCGCCTCCATGCCGCCGATGGCATCGAAAATCTCGCGCTCGACGGCGTCCACCGCCTTCAACACGCCCTTGCCGCCGTAGCGATGCTTATCGCCATCACGCAGTTCAACCGCCTCATGCGCGCCGGTCGAGGCGCCGGAGGGTACCGCCGCCCGGCCCATGGCGCCCGATTCCAGAACCACATCGACTTCGACCGTCGGGTTGCCCCGGCTATCCAGAATTTCGCGGGCAATAATATCGGCGATGACGGCCATCAATCTCTCCTGTTGCAATGCACAAACGAATTACGGCAAGCCCCTATGGCGGGCAAGTTGGTCTTAGGCTTTCTCAAACTCTAAACCGCATCGGATCGATGGCCGCAATAACGTTGCCGGCCTCTCCCGGATCCCGGCCGGCGATCATATCGGCGACCAATTGACCGGCGGCGGGTGAGGTCTGGATGCCGTAGCCGCCCTGCCCCACGCACCAGAAAAATCCCGGCACGGATTTCTCCCAGCCAAAGGCAAGACTCCGGTCTGGAGAAAACGTCCGCAGCCCGGCCCAGCTATGCTCCACCCGGCGCACCGGAATATCCAAAGCCTGCTGCATGCGGTCGATCGCGATCGCGACGTCCAGCTCATCGGGCTGCACGTCGTGCGGGTGCATCGGCGTCTCGTCGCAGGGGGTGACCATCAGCTTGGCGCGCGCCTCGGCCCGCACGTACCATTCATGCGCGGCGGATTGCACCATCGGCCAGTGGGTAACCGCATAGGGAGCGGGATCGATGATCGCGGCGGTGCGCCGACAGGGCACCAGCCCGAGCCGCGCAATGCCGGCAAGAGCCGCCACCTCGTCGCCCCAGGCGCCGGCGGCATTCACCACGGTGGCTGCGGTAACAACATCGCCGCCGGCAACCTCGACCTCCCAGGATTTATTCCTGCGCTCGATCCGCCCGGCCCGGCTGCGCAGCAGCAGAACGCCGCCTGCTTGCCGCATCCGGCGCAGAAATCCCTGGTGCAGCCCCGCCACATCCATGTCGAAAGCGTTGTCCTCCAGCCCGGCGCGCACGGCGTAGCCATCCACCAGCGCCGGCACCAGCCGCTTCACCTCGGCCAGCTCCATATCCACAATCCCCAGATCCTGGGCGATCAGCGCGTCCAGTGCTGCGGTCTGATGGGCGGGGGCCAGATAGATGTTCTGCCGGTGGGTGCCAAGCGAACCATCCGCGATATCCGGCGGCGGATTCAAGAAAAATTCCCGGCTGAGCCCGGTCAAAACTCGCACATCGGGCGGGCCGTAATTCAAAACCCAGATCGCCGCGGAGCGCCCGGTGGTGTGGTAGCCGGCCTGCTCCTCGGCCTCGATCAGCGCCACCTTGTAGTCCGCGGCCAGTGCCGCCGCCGTCGTTGCCCCGGCAATGCCGGCGCCGATCACGGCGATGTCGAAATCCCGCGTCAAAACAGAAATGCCTGCAACGCCGCGATCACCGCCAGCGGTTGCTCGGCATGGATCCAATGTGCGGCATTCTCGATGGTCTGGATTTTTGCGGCGGGAAATAATGCTGCAATCCGGTCATGGGAATCCGGCATCACATAGTCCGAATTGCTGCCCCGCAGGAACAATGCCGGACCGCCGTAAGGGGTCATGTCGGCTGGGTCCGTCCAGCGCAATAATGAATGCATGGCGCCGCCGATCTCGCTCAGGCCAAAGCGCCAATGCGGATCCGTGCCGCCCAGCATCAGATTGCTTAGCAGAAAGACCCGCAATGCGGCGTCGGGAATGGCGGCCGCCAGGCGCTCGTTCGCCGCCTTGCGGTTGACCTCGTTGTTCAGCGGGATCGCCTGCATGGCTCCCACATAACCGTTATAATCATGGTCATAGGTAACGGGCGCGATATCCATCACCGCCAGTTTCGTGACGCGTTCGGGATGCGTCAGCGCCAATGTCATCGCCACCTTGCCGCCCATCGAATGCCCGACCACCGGGGCAGAGGCGATGCCCTTCGCGTCCATGGTCTCGGCGATATCCGCCGCCATCACCGTATAGGCCATGTCCGGGTCATGCGGGCTGTCGCCATGGTTGCGCAGATCGAGCGAGTATACGCGCGCCTGGTTCCCCAAGCCTCTAGCGACCGCGCCCAGATTCCGCGCCGTTCCGAACAGGCCGTGGAGGAGAATCAACGGCGGCCCTTCGCCCTGTTCAATCGCATTCAATATCATGTGCGGCTATCATCGGACGGCGGGCGGGAATCCTCAAGGGGAGCATTCGGTCGCGGGACGCATTTGAATAGCGGCTCATCTAAATGCCTGGAACAAGTTAAAATGTTCTTTTTTTGTTTACCTATTACGTTTCCGTATTAATAATAGAACAAACATTAAACATTACTTTTTTTCAAATTAGTTGCAATCTGCGCGTGTGCCCAAACTTGCTCCTACCGCGCTGATTGCCGGAACATGACGATATGGCTCGTCATCGCAGCACTTGCGGCTGTCTGCGCGCTCGGCGCTGCTGTACGATTTCCCGTCGCGGCAACGGTTTTATGGATACTGGCCATCGAGCTCACGCCGGATCTTTGGTTCAGCGGCGCCCATGAGACCCTGATCGCTGTGGAAAAAGGCGCGGGCGGCGTGCTGGTCGTGCTGCTCGGGCTTCGCCTTGGCTGGCGCCGGGATCGCTATAATCCAGGGTTTGCCTTCGCCGCCATGTTTTTCACCGGCCTGCTGCATGGGCTCTACCCCGGGCTGACCCAGCTGAGCAGCCTGCGCTCGCTGATCGGCTCGGCGGGACCTTTTGCATTTGGCTTCGTCAAGATGACGCCAGCATTCCGCCGTGCGGCTGTGCGAACCGTCACCTTTGGGCCGCTGGCAAATCTCGCCGCGGGTGCAGTGCTCAACCTGCTCCAGCTGCACGCCATCGCGACCATGGAAGGCGGGGCCTTCCGGCTTGCAGGTGCCGGCTTACCTGCCTTTCTCGGCGGCTTTGCCCTGATCGCAATCTATGCCGGGTTGTTGGAACTGCTCAGCTTGCGCGCCCCGAACCCCTTTCCTGAAGCAATGCTGCTGACGGTCAATTTTGCAATTTTGCTGCTTACCGGCGCGCGCACCCCATTAGCGCTGGCGTCGATGCTGATCCTCGGCGTGCTGATAGCGCAGCGGCGCCTGATGGCGGTTGCGGCCGCCGGTGCGATGATGGCGCTTGCGATCCCGTTTCTTGGCAGGTTCAGTTTCTTGCGCGTCGCCGATCTGCTGCAGGCCGGCCAGGCCGGCAATCTTTCCAACCGCGATCTGATCTGGCCGTATTTCGAGGCGGCAATCGCGGCATCGCCCTGGTTCGGCTGGGGCGTGGGGGCCGGCAAGGTGGTCGTGCCGCCCGGGCATGGCATCGCCCAGCTCATTGGCACCAATGCCGCGCATAATGAATATCTTCGGATTGGCTGCGAGGGCGGCCTGGTCGGCAGTTGTCTCGTCATCCTCGGCATGGGGCTGTGGGTCTATCGTGGCACCAAACATTTGCCATATGCGCAAGCCTGGCTGATGCGGGTTGTCTTTATCGCTTTCGCCGTGCATTCTGCGACTGATAATACTTTGATTGCAACGACAAGCAGCCTGATGTTCATATGGACAAGCGCTGTTTTTTCGGCGGCAGAAGCTTGAAGAGGCCTGATGATGCTTTCCCGCCGTACCGCGCTGACCCTGCCGTTGCTCGGGCTTGCCAGCACAAAGCTGGCTTTCGCTGCCGGCGCCCCGCCGCTGGCGATGGTGATGAATTCCGGCGAGGCCAGTGTCAGCATCATCGACATGACGCGCCGCAAGGTCATCAAAACCACCCCCACCTTGCGCGAACCCAGCCATTGGGCGCTCTCGCCGGACCGCAGCAAGCTCTACATCGCCGATGCCAGCGGCAACTCGCTGTTTATCCTCGACCCGCTGACCGGGGACGCTATGGGAGCCAAGCGCATCGCCGATCCCTATCAGCTCGCCTATACGCCGGACCAGAAATACCTGGTCGTCAACGCGCTGCGGCTCAACCATATCGATGTCTATGACGCATCCGGCCTTGGGCTGGTCAAGCGTTTCTCGCCCGGCTCGATGCCGAGCCATCTGGATTTCTCGCCCGACAGCAAATGGAGTTTTAACTCCTGCCAGGGCACCGATAATTTGTTCTCATTCGACCTCACATCCATGACGCCGCGCTGGAACGCCAAAATCGGCAAAACCCCGGCCGGCGTGCTCTGGCTGAACGGCAAAATTCTGGTCTGCATCATGGGCAGCGATCATGTCGCGGTGATCGATCCGGTGAGCGGCGCCGTGGAGCGCCGCGTCACCACCGGGGTTGGCCCGCATAATCTTTTTCTGTCGCCTGACAGGTCGGTGCTCTATGTCTCCAATCGTGTCGGCGGCTCGCTCGCCGCACTGGACCCGGCAACGCTCACCTTGCAGCGCACCTATCCGTTGCCCGGCGGCCCTGACGACATGGGCATCGCGCCTGACGGAAAGCTGTGGATTGCACTGCGTTTTCGCGAACAGGTCGCGGTCATGGATGCGGCATCCGGCGATTACGACACGATCGATGTCGGCCGTTCGCCACATGGAATATTTCTGAACACGGAAATGGGCAGACCAGGAAAATTCACGGCTGAGGTTTTGTAGAGCGCTCAGAACAGCGGTTGATTTGGTTCTATCGTTTCAAGTTTGGTGCGGGAGCCGAACATCCGTCCCGTAGCCGTAAATATCTGTTCAATTCCGCGCCTCCAGACATGCTTACGCCGCTCCGTAACCTGCGCCAACGCCAGTACCAGGCCGAAGGTGACGGCAATCAGGATTGCCCAGCGCAGCACTGCCGGCCAATTGCCCGCCGGCGATCTCGCCATCGCGCCGTTCAGGAACCATGCCAGCGGGAAGTGCAGAAGGTATAAAGTGAAAGTCGCACCGGCCAGCCAGCGGACCGGCCGGGCAATACCGGCCAGGCTGATCTTGGAAAAATGGAAGCCCGTCACGCTGACCATAAAACAAATGCCGGCGCCATAAAGCAGAAGTGGCCCAGCCTTTATGTCCGCGGTGACATTCGGGCAAACATCGAAATACTTTAACAATGACTCAAATACGATCCAGAGTAGCACGGAAAGGGCCAGCAAAAATCGGGCCGGCGCAGGCTTCAGTGCTATATGGTGAAACAAATGATACAGCCCGAGCCCCAGGAGCCAAAGCGGGAAAAAGATGAGCATGTATGGGCCAAAAACCAGGAACGCCAGAACCGGCATGACGAAGCGCCGCAGCCCGCGCAAATACCAAACGGTCCCGAACAGCACATAATACGGAACTTCAAAGTAAAGTGACCAGAACGGCCCGTCGTTTCCCGGCAGAATGCCATGCGGCAGAAGCCAGGAATATCCTAGAAAAAGGCAGCTCACCGCCATATGCGACACTTCCCGCAAAAATGATTCATGCGAGTAATAGATGCTATGAAGATAATGGTGGCCAACCGTGTCCAGGATCAGGGTTGCCACGAGGCAGGGGATTACGACCGAATAAAGTCGGGCGGCCCGGTTAACGACATAGGTCCGCAGGTCCTTTTCTCGGAATTCAGTGGCATAGCCGATAACAAAGCCGCTGAGCACGAAGAAAACACCGACCGATTCTATTCCGAGATGATCGACAAATGGAATGACGCCCTTCACCATATAGTCGTCAACATGGCAAAGCATGACCGCGAAAGCGGCCACGAAACGTGCGCCGTCTAAGTAGGTGCTGGTTTCCTTGTCCATCGCATCCCGATCTCTTGCAGACAGGCCCCCAAGCCCGGTTATTGTACAAAAGCCCGGGAAGCCGGCTGGGTCAAATGGAAAGCAGACAGAAGCAGATTAAACCTCATATGATCCACCCGCTGTTGAGGGACGCTCGCATTTGCCGCCAAACCCCTTATGTTCATGTGCCGCCAGCCCGCGGCATCGCGCGATTTATTGGGAGCCGAAATTGGATTTTGACCTTTTTGTTATCGGCGGCGGCTCGGCCGGTGTGCGCTGCGCCCGGATTGCGGCCAGTCACGGCGCCCGCGTCGGCATCGCCGAAGAACGTTTCTGGGGCGGGACCTGCGTCAATATCGGCTGCGTGCCGAAGAAATTCATGGTGATGGCGGCCGAATACGGCATCAACGCCGAGGATGCGCCGAGTTTCGGCTGGGACATCGGCCGCGGCCCGCATGACTGGGCGAAACTGATTGCCGCCAAGGATAAGGAAATTTCACGTCTCAACGGCATCTACACGCGGCTGCTGGATCAAGCCGGCGTCAAAATCTACGACGCCCGCGCGACGTTCATCGACGCCCATACGCTCGATGTCGGTGGCCAGCGTCTCACCGCCGAGCGCATCGTCATCGCCACCGGCGGCCACCCGGTGCGGCCCGAAATACCCGGCGCCAAACTTGGCATCGTCTCCGACGACGCCTTCTACCTGCCGGAACGGCCCAACCGGGTGGCGATTATCGGTGGCGGTTATATCGCCGTGGAATTTGCCGGTATTTTTGCCGGCCTCGGCGCCGAGACCCATCTGATCTACCGGCAACCTCTGCCGCTGCGCGGGTTTGACGAGGACATGCGCGTCGGGCTGGCCGAAGCTTTGACCAGCAACGGCATCATTTTGCATTTCGACACCACCCCGGTTTCGATCGCCGCCAATGGTGACGTCAAAAGCCTGGCTTTGTCCGATCTCAGCATGCTGGAAGTCGACCTGGTTTTTTTCGCAACCGGCCGTGTTGCCAATACCGGCGGCCTCGGGCTTGAAGCCGCCGGCGTCAAGACCGGTCCCAAGGGCGAAATCCCGATCGACGACATGCTGACCACCTCGGTGCCGCATATTTTCGCCATCGGCGACGTCACCGATCGCCTTAATCTCACCCCTGTCGCAACCGCGGAGGGCCATGCGCTGGCCGATTCTCTGTTCGGCAATAACCCGCGGAAAATCTCGCTGCAGAATGTGCCAACAGCGGTGTTCTCAATTCCGCCCATCTCCACCGTAGGCTTAAGCGAGACAGAGGCTGCCGCAAAAGGCCCGATGAAAATCTTCATCACCAAATTTACGCCGATGCGCCATTCCATCACCGGCCGCCCCCGCAAGACCATCATGAAGCTGGTGGTGGACGCTGCGACCGATAAAGTTCTCGGCGCGCATATGCTGGGGGAAGACGCGCCGGAAATCATCCAGGGGATCGCCGTCGCCGTCCATTGCGGCGCCACCAAGGCTGATTTCGACCGCACCATCGGCATCCACCCCACCGCGGCCGAGGAATTCGTTACCCTGCGCACACAGACCAGGGTTACCGGTGAGGATATTGCCCCAAGGTAGCCTTGCGCCGAAATTACGGTGTAATAGCGGCATTCTACATCGTTGATGCCCTCTGGAGGCAATATGGACACGCGTACCCCGGCCAATCTTCTGAACTCCGGCTGGACCCCCGATAGCTGGCGCGATTGCCCGATCCGCCAGGTGCCGAGCTACCCGGATGAGGCCAAGCTGGCCTCGATGGAATCGCGGCTGTCGCGCTTTCCCCCCTTGGTCTTCGCCGGCGAGGCCCGCCGCCTGAAGGAAGCCTTGGCGCGCGCCGCTGAGGGCAAGGCCTTCGTACTGCAAGGCGGCGATTGCGCCGAGAGCTTTGGCGATTTCACCGCCAATGTGATCCGCGACACATTCCGGGTGCTGCTGCAGATGGCCGTTGTCCTGACCTTCGGCGGTTCTGTTCCGGTCGTAAAGCTTGGCCGCATGGCCGGCCAGTTCGCCAAGCCGCGCTCCTCGGACACGGAAACCGTCGGCGGCCTGACCCTGCCCTCCTATCGTGGCGACATCATCAATGGCCCGGATTTCTCCGCCGAAGCGCGCATCCCAGATCCCGCCCGCATGGAATTCGGCTATTTCCAGTCAGCCGGCACGCTCAACCTGCTGCGCGCCTTCGCCTCCGGCGGCTATGCCGACCTGCATGAAGTGCACCGCTGGAACCTAGATTTTGTCGAACGCTCGCCGCTGGTGGATCGTTACAGAGATCTCTCGGCGCGCATCGAGGAAACGCTTGCCTTCATGGCTGCCTGTGGCCTGACCAGCGCTTCCGCCGCGCAAATCCGCGAGACTGATTTCTACACCTCGCACGAAGCCTTGCTGCTACCCTATGAACAGGCGCTCACCCGCCTCGATTCCACCTCCGGCGATTTCTACGCCTGCTCGGCGCATTTCCTCTGGATCGGAGATCGCACCCGCCAGCTGGACGGCGCCCATGTTGAATTTTTACGCGGGGTTAAAAACCCGATCGGCATGAAGGTCGGCCCAAGCTCGGAACCTGATGACCTGCTGCGGCTCATCGACCGGCTGGACCCGGAAAACGAACCCGGAAGGCTGACGCTGATTGCCCGCATGGGCGTTGATAAAGTCGGCGACAAGCTGCCGGCGTTGCTGCGGGCCGTTAAACGCGAAGGCCGCAATGTGGTCTGGTTGTGCGATCCGATGCACGGCAACACCATCAGCATCGGCGAACAGAAGATCAAAACCCGGCGCTTTGACTCGATCATCGGCGAATTGCGCGCTTTCTTCGACGCCCATGCGGCCGAGGGCACCATCGCCGGCGGGACCCATGTCGAGATGACCGGACAGGATGTCACCGAATGCGTCGGCGGCGCCCGCGGTCTTTCGGAAACCGACCTCGGCGCGCGCTACGAGACCTTCTGCGATCCGCGGCTGAACGCCGAGCAATCGCTGGAGCTCGCGTTCCTGATCGCTGAGGAACTGAAAATCCGCCGCGCCCGGACATACCCGTGATCCCGCACCCGTTGGCGCAGGCGGATATCACTGCCCGCACCGACGCCTATTTCAATCGCACCCGCGAAATCGTCGGCAAATTCGGCGATCGCCGGGTAACCTACGCGGTGTTCCTGCGCCGCCCGGTCGTCTCGGCGCCCGGGCTCATGGTCGAATGGTTGCGGGCGGTAGCCGAGGCGCGCGGCACCAAGTTTGAAATCGAACTGATCCACCC
This sequence comes from Rhodovastum atsumiense, assembly GCA_026225115.1. Classification (GTDB taxonomy): domain Bacteria; phylum Pseudomonadota; class Alphaproteobacteria; order Acetobacterales; family Acetobacteraceae; genus Acidocella; species Acidocella atsumiense_A. The sequence continues at coordinate 3,960 of JAMFSE010000067.1, read as the reverse complement.
GGAAGGCACCTGGGCCGGCGCCGGCGAGCCGCTGGCCTATATTACCGGCCAGTTCACGCAGCTGGCCGATCTGGAGACCATCTTCCTGCAGAAACTCGGCGCTCCCTGCGTTGCCGCCCATAACGCCTTCCAGATGTGCGTCGCACTTCCGAAAGCCAGCTTCCTTGCCATGGATGCCCGCCACTGCGCCGGTGCGGAAATGCAGGAGATGATGGCCTATGCCGCCGCCGTCGGATCCCGCGCCGCCCAGCGCGAGGGCGCGAAAGGCTTCATCGGCAATGCCAATGACTGGACCTCGCATTATTTCGGCGCGCCGGTTGGCTACGGCACCATGCCGCACGCCTTGATCGGCTACGCCGGCTCGACCATCCGCGCCGCCGAAATGTTCGTGGAAACCTACCCCGAGGAAAACCTCACCGTGCTGGTTGATTACTTCGGCAGGGAAATAACCGACGGCCTGGCGGTCTGCCGCCACTTTCCCGAGCTCGCCGCGGAAGGCCGCATGGCCGTCCGGCTCGACACCCATGGCGTTCGTTTCCTCGAGGGACTCGACCCCCAGGAAAGCTACGCCGTACTGGAACGCCACGTCCCCGGCGCGCTCCGCCGTTACCGCAGCCAGGATGAACTGCGCTACCTGATCGGCACCGGCGTTTCGGCCGCCGCCATCTGGCATATGCGTGAAGCTTTGGACGAATCCGGCTTCCCGCACGTCCGTATCGTCGCCAGCTCCGGCTTCGGGGTGGAAAAATGCAGCGTCATGGCCGACGCCCATGCCCCCATCGACACCGTCGGCACCGGCAGCTTCATCCCGCAAAACTGGTCGGAAACCTACGCCACCGCAGACATCGTCGCCTATGACGGCGAGCCCATGGTAAAACTCGGCCGCGAATTTTTACTGAGGTCTGCGAAGCGAGATTTAGGCTAGGCAAGCAGTTCTTTTTTGAAAAAAAGAACCAAAAAACTTTTGTAATTCTGGACCTGGGCTTTGGCTCGACCACAGCCCATGCCCCAGAGTCATAGAAGTTTTTTTGCGCCGCTTTTTTCAAAAAGCGGCTTAAGCTGCAACCGTATCTTCCGTCTTTGCTTGGATATGCGTTCCGAGCGCGTTAACTTCCCAACCATTCGGGTAGACGGCGGCGATGATTTTTTCCAGGCGGTTGGGTGCGTTATCGGGAATCGGGTCCTGCTTGCCCATTTGCCGCATAAAGATGCCGGCGAGCGTTTTAAAGATTTTTGGTGGAACTTTCAGGCCGCAGGCGCGGATGATGCGCGGGTCGGCATCCGCAATCAGCATGGCGATGAACAGGCTTTGCAGCGGTTTTGGGACCAGCGCCTTGTACCATTGCAGCACTGCATCGGCGAGGCTGCGGTTTTGCGGTTCGAAATGGGCCTGCGCGTCCAGGTAGTCGGACCAGAAGCGCTTCATTTCGGCGATCGTGCCCGGCAACGGCTTGCGGCCGCCGAAGGCACGCGTTTGCTGGGAGTAATAGAGCCGCAATGCTTCGCGTTCCTTGTCAGTGACCGGGCGCCAGCCATAGCGTTCCGCGAGGCCGAGCGAGGCGAGCGGCCCGTCGATGCCGACGGCGACGAAATCATCCTCATGAATATCGTAATGCCGGTGCATGGTATTGACGCGCCGGGCAGCAGAGCGCCCAGGATCCGCGTTCAGCCCGTGTTCCATGACGGCGGCCGACAGCAATATCGTATCGACGACGCGTTTGGCGACGCGGTGCTCAAGCTGGCCGGTACCGCTGAGGATGCGCGACATGCGCGGCACCGCGAAGGTCATTAGGAAGCCGTTAAAGGATTGCGGTAGCATCACCGACTGGAAATCGCCATAGAATAAGCCGGTTATTTCCCTGAATTGCGTTTCGAGGTCGAGTTGTTCGATTTGCCGCAGCCGTGCGTTACGATCGGTGGTGCCGAGCCAGCGTTTTTCCTTCGATGCCATGTTCAGCCTCCGAGCATGTTAGCCCGTTCATTAGCTGAATCGGCAGGTTACGACAAGGTGTCGCTAACTAGACGTGACGCCGGACCGTGTTAATGCGCCAGCAGCACGCAGCGATCGGCATGCCGCAGCATGTCGCGGGTGACGCCGCCGAAGACCCGTTCGCGCAGGCGGCTATGGCTGTAAATGCCGGCGACAACGAAGCCCGGTTGTTGCTCAGCGGCGGCAGCCCGTAACCGCGTGGCGTCGTCGCCTCCGGATTCCAGCGCCATCGGCTCGACGGTCACGCCGTGGCGTTTGAACCATTGGCATACCAGCTCCATGCGCTCGCGTTCCACCGCTAGATTGGCCTGGTCCACGGTTTGCACCAGTGAAACGTAGGAGGCTTGTTTCAGCAGCGGCAGCGCGCCCGCCACCGCCCGGCGTATTTCGACCGTATCCTTCCAGTAGACCATGGCGCGCGAGAAGTCCGGGGTTATCGCCGGCACGTTTGGCACGGCCAGAACGGGGCGTCCGGCCAGGGTCACGAAATCCGGCAGATCGAACCTGTCGGCCTGGGTAAGCGATTTTGCCGGCTGGTCGGCGCTGACGATGATCAAATCCGCACCTCTCGCCTCCTCGGCCAGATATTCCGTGATCGTCTGATAGGTCTCGCCAAGGCGCCATTCGACTTCGCCGCCGCCCAGATCGGCAGCTCGGAACTCCGCCTCGGTAGCGGCGATTTTAGCCTGGTAGGCGGGCAGGTTTTTTTCGATGAGGCCGGCGAAAAAGACATAGTCTTCCTCGTGCAGATTCTGGGTTTTCTGGGCTACCGCAACCCCGAGAATTGCCGCTTTTTGGGTCTGTGCCAAAGAACGGGCCACGTCCAACACGGCCTTATTCGATTGGCCGATCTGTAAATGCACCATCAGCGTCGCGTAGCTCATTTATTTTCCTCCTGCCCGTCATACATATTGTTTTTTGCATCCGTGCCTAGTCCCCGCGCTATTTACGCGCGGTTCGAAACAATGGTTCAACGCTAGGCAAATGACTGAAACCCTCAAAATCGCCATTGCCCAGATCAACTGTCAGGTTGGTGCGATCGGCAAGAATTTGGCCCTTATTCGCAAGGCGCGCGCCGAAGCCGTCCGGCTTGGCGCCGATCTGCTGGTCACGCCGGAGCTTTCCATCTCCGGATATCCGCCGGAAGACCTGGTGCTGAAGCCGGCTTTCGTTGCCGCATGTGAAGCCGCCGCCGCCGAACTGGCGCTGGACACGAAAGATGGCGGCCCGGGCATTATTATCGGCACGCCCTGGCGCAATGGCAACCTGCTGCATAATGCCGCGTTTGTGTTGGACAATGGCGAGATCATCGCCAGGCGGGCCAAATATGAGCTGCCCAATTACGGCGTGTTTGATGAGAAGCGGGTATTCAATTCCGGCCCCTGCCCCGGTCCGGTGGCGTTTCGCGGCTTTCGTGTCGGGCTGCTGATCTGCGAGGATTGGTGGTTTCCGGAAGTATCCGAAACGCTGGCCGAATCCGGGGCTGAATTTCTGCTCTCCATCAACGGTTCGCCGTTCGAGGCTGACAAGCAGGCGATCCGCATCACGCTGGCTGTCGAGCGCGTGGTTGAAACCGGATTACCCTATGTGTTCGCCGCCATCGTCGGCGGCCAGGACGAGATCGTATTCGACGGCGCCTCATTCATCCTCAATGCCGATCGCAGCCTGGCGCTGCAGATGCCGTTTTTCGAGGAAGCGGTTACCCTGACCAACTGGACCCGCACCGCGGCCGGTCTGGTCTGCACACCGCAGCCGCTGCCGCCGGAGCCCGACCGGCTGGACCTGATCTACCGTTCGATGGTGCTGGGCCTGCGCGACTACGTGAACAAAAACGGCTTTCCGGGAGTTATCCTTGGACTCTCCGGCGGGATCGACAGCGCCATATCCGCAGCTGTCGCCGCCGACGCGCTCAGCCCGGACCGGGTGCGCTGCGTGATGCTCCCCAGCCCCTATACCAGCGATCATAGCCT
>JAMFSE010000066.1 GCA_026225115.1 Rhodovastum atsumiense | reverse complement strand
TCTTCGGTGCCGTTATCGACGCGCGAGCGTACCAGTCTGCGGCTGGCGATGAGCCATTTGCCGTTTGGTTTTTCATAGGTCTCGTAATAACGGCCGTAGCCGTGGGTCCAGCGCTTTTTTCCGTTTTCTTCCCACCATAGCATGTCTTCCATCGCCCAGGTGCCCTTGGCGGTAGTGTCCGACAAAATTTCGATTTCCGGCGAGTGGACGTGGTGGACGGTGGTGCGGCCGGTGAGGGTTTTTTTCAGGTTGGCGACCATGGCGTCGATGCCGACGGTGGGGATGTTTTCACCGTCTTTGTTGGGTAGCGCGTAGGATTTTGCATCCGGCGTGTGGCAGGCGGCGTAGCCTTCCCAGTCCTTGTCGTCGACGCAGCGGCAGCGCGCTGCTTTGACCTGTTTGATTTCCTCGATGGCGAGCAGTTTTGTTATGGCATCCATGGGGGCTTGGACCTTTCCCTTTTTTGTTTTGGCTTTGCGGTTCAGGCGCCGGGGATTTTCTCCAGCATCGCCCCAACCCAGGTGCCGAACGGAACTTTCCGGGTTGCGGGTGAGATGGTGCCGGCCGCGATCATGCGGCCGTTCATGCATTCCATCTTGAGTGCCGCGAAGGCCATGTACCAGTCGACATCGGCGGCCGATTTGCCGCAGGTTTCCTCCCATAGCGCGATCACCTCCTCGCGCGTGCCCATGCCTTCCATTCTCGGCAGGTCCTTGAAGGTTGTCTGCATGAGGTCGGTATAGAGCCAGTAGCCGAGATCGTGCAGGGCGCCCCCGAGCGAAGGCTGTTCCCAGTCCATCACGGCGATGACGTCGAAATTATTGTCGACCATCATATTGCCGATGCGGGCGTCGCCCCAGACGATGCCTTCCGGTTCGTTTTTCGGACGCGCGGCGAGCAGGCGGTCGAAGCATTCGCGGAGATAGGTAAGCTCGCCCTTCGGGTCGACCCAATTGAGGTAGCGCTGCCAGCGGTCGATTTCCTGGTCCGGCCCCTCGGCGAGGCTGCCGGTGCGGGGGCCGCGCAGGAAGGCGGCGTCGCTGACCGGCACGGTCTGGATGCCGGCGAGGCAGCGCACGCCGTGTGACCAGGCCCTTTGGCGCTCGGCCGGGGCGGCGTCGAACAGCCAGCCTTGTTTCGAATAGGGTGGGAAGCTGACTGCGACGCGGCCATAGGCGCGTTTCATGACGAAGAAGGGCGAGCCGAGCAGGTCCGGGCTGGGCTCCAGCCATAAGGGCTCGGCGACCGGGACCGCCTTGTTGTGGTGCAGGAGATCCATGATGGCATATTGCTGGTCGAACATGTCATCGAGATAGACCTGCTGGCTGGTCGGCTTGATGCGGACCACCATGCCCTGGCGCTGCGTCTGTCCGGCCTGTTCCCACTCGGCTTCGAACAGGATGGTTTCGTGCGACATGCCGGCGCCAAGCGGATAGCTGAGGTCGTGCACCTTGATGTTTTTGGCGCCGGTGAGTTTGGGCGCGAGCCAGCTTTCCATTTCGCCGGCCAGCTGATCGAGGTCGCGGGTTTTCGGCGCGACCAGCATGGGCTTGTCGACGGTGACATCGCGGCCCGATAGGGCTTTTTCGTCAATTTGCGACGGCGCTTTGCTTTTGATCTCGGTCATTCGCTCTTCCATTTCCAGCTTTTATTTTTATTGCCTGTCCGGCCGTCCCGTTGAGGATGGACCATCCTTAATGCCTCGACAGAAGCAGGCAAGAGGAGAAATTGGTGGTGCCGCTGCTGACGACGGCGACTTCAGGCCGCGGGCTGATCTGCCGCGTATCGCCATTGCCGCGTAGCTGCAGGCAGGCCTGGTGGAGCTGGCCGTAGCCGTGCAGGCGGCCGCCGGAGAGCTGGCCGCCGCCGGTGTTGAGGGGCAGTTGGCCGGTGCGCGAAATGCGCGTGCCGTTTTGCAGAAATTCTCCGGTTTTGTTTTTTGGTACCAGGCCCAGTGCTTCCAGCCAGAGTACGGCGAGGATGGAGAAACCGTCGTAGAGTTCGGCGAGTTTTACGTCCGAAGGTTTGAGCTCAGTGCGCGACCACATCATGGCGGCGCAGGCGTTGAGGCCGGCGGCGGAACCGATGGCTTCAAAGGTGATGGCGCGGCCGCGGTCGATCAATTTGCTGTCGGCGCGGGAGATGACGAAGGCGACGGAGCCGTCGACCGGGACGTCGCAATCATAGAGGCAGAGCGGGTCTGAGATCATGCGGCTGTCGAGATAGTCTTCGATGGAGAGCGGAGATTTGTAGACAGCGAGCGGGTTGAGGGCGGCGTTAGCGCGGGCATTGACGGCGATCTGGCCGAGTTGCGCGCGCGTGGCGCCGCTTTCATGCATGTAGCGCTGCATACTCAGGGCGCCGTAGGTGGAATAGCCGGCACCGTAAGGTTCGTACCATTGGTTCATTTCGCGGGCGGCGCGGCTTTGCAGGGTAGCGGAGCGGCCGCCGAGTTGGTCTTGCGCGCTCGATTCCCAGACGGTGCGAAAGCATAGAACGTGCTCGGCCAGGCCCGAGCCGACGGCAAGGATGGCGTTGATGACCGAGCCGAGCTGGCCGGGGAGTTCGCTCCCACCGGTGTGCCAACGGGTTTTCAGGCCGAGCATGGCGCGCACATCCTCAACCCCGGCGCCGGTGATGCCAGGGGTGGAGCCGGTGGCGCCGGGATAGGTGGCGAGGCCATCAATGTGCTCGGGGGTCAGGCCGGCGTCGGCGATGGCGGCGAGCGCGGCGTCGGCAGTGAGCGACCAGGGGTCCTGGTGCAGGCGGCGGCCGACATTCGAGATGCCGGTGCCGCTGATGACGGCCTGCTGCTCGATCATGGCTGGAAGACCGGGATCCAGGCGTCTTCGACATGGTCGAAGGTGACGGAGACGGGCATCCCGATGCGGACGTCTTCCACAGCGCAGTTGACGATGTTGGTGAGCAGGATGAGGGATTTTTGCTCGATCATTTCGACTTCGGCCAGGACGTAAGGCGGCTGCATGCTGGGCGAGAGTTGGTAGCGATTGATGGTGAAGGAATGGATGACCCCCTGCCCCGACACCGGCTCGAAACTGATGTCGCGGGCATGGCAGTTTGGGCAAACCGGGCGCGGCGGATGGAGGCGCCAGCCGCAGGCTTGGCAAGTTGCGATGCGCAATGTGCCGTCTTCGCCGGAGCGCCAGAAGGATTCGGTTCGCGGTGTCAGCGGTGGTGCAGGTCGTTGCATACTAGTTGACGACGCCCGCGCCTTTCAGAGCGACGACCTCGTCCCAGTCCAGGCCGAGTTCCAGCAGGATCTGCTCGCTGTGCTCGCCATGGTCGGGGGCACGTTGCAGTTGCGGCGGGGCGCCGTCGATCTGCGCCGGGCTGGCGACGACGGGGTAGGAGAGGGCCTCGCCCTCGATGGGGACGAGGTAGCCGTTGGCGACCACCTGCGGGTCGCGCGCGGCTTCCGCGGCTGTCTGCACCACCGCCCAGGGGATGGGGCAGCCCTGGAAGCGCTGGATCCATTCGGAGAGCTCGCGGCTGGCGAAGATTTCGTCCAGCACCTCGATGCAGACGCGGACATTCTCAAGCCGCGCCGGGCCGGTGGCGAAGCGCGGGTCGGTGACCAGGTCGGGGCGGCCGAGCATCTCGGCGATGCCCTCGAAGCCCTTGTCGGTGAGGACGCCGGCGAAATAGAGCTGCCGCTTGTCGCGCGTGGTGTAGGCGGTGACAAGCGGGTTTTTCTGGTCGGCATGGCTGTAACGGGGGATGGTGTCGACGCCGTAGATCTGGCTGGCGATGATGGCAGGGGCAAACATCCAGAACCCGGCGGAGACCAGCGAGACATCGATGACGGCGTTTTTGCCGGTGCGCTCACGGCGGAACAAAGCGGCGGCGATGGCGCCCGCGAGAAAGGCGCCGGAGGCGGAATCGCCCAAAGCCGGGCCGGGCTGCGGCACGAATTCGCCGCCCGCCATGCTGGCGGCATGACCAAGGCCGGTGCGGGCCCAGAAATCGGTGTGGTCGAAGCCGCCGATTTCACGCTCCGGGCCGCGGTCGCCATGGCCGCTGGCGCGGGCGTAGACGATGTTGGGATTCACCGCGTGAATGTCGGCCGGTTCAATGCCGAAACGGCGGCGGGCGGAGGGCAGCAAATTGGTGAGGAAGACATCGGTGTCCCCAAGCAATTTGTACAGGACCTCCCGGCCTTCCGGTTTTGACACGTCAAGGCAGAGGCAGCGCTTGCCGCGATTCAGCTGCTCCCACATGAAGGCGATGCCGATGTCTTTTTTCGGCAGGCCGGCGATGGGGTTGCCCTTCATGGGATCCGCGAAAGAGGGATGCACGACTTTGATCACTTCCGCACCCCAGTCAGCAAGAACCGCGGCGCAGGAGGGCGCGAAGGCGTACATCGACATTTCGATGATTTTTACGCCGTTTAGCAGGTCATAAGCCAAGGTAATCTCCTAAGAAAAGTAGTTCTTTTTTTGAAAAAAGAACCAAAAAACTTTTGTTGCTCTGGGCCTTGGGCGTTGGCGCGGCCAAAGCCCATGCCCCGGCATGACAAAGTTTTTTGCGCCGCTTTTTTTCAAAAAAGCGGCTTACAGGCCTAAGAGTTTATAACTTTCATGCCTGGCGACGGAGCTGCCGAGGCGTTGGTAGAAGGCGTCGATGATGGGGCGTTTTACGTTACGGGTGATCGCCCAGAGGAAGAAGCCGTAGATCGCGCTCTGCCGGTATTGGGTCCAGGCTTCCTCGTCACTGGGAACTTGACCGTTCAGGCTGCGGGCGATTTGCAAATAGTGGTTTAGGAGGTTGCGTTCTTCGCGTTCGGCGATCTCGACCGGGAGCGTGGCGGCGATATGGTAGGCGACGTCCAGCGCCCAGCCGCCTTGCTGGAGGAGTTGGAAGTCGATGACGCCGGTGCCCTCGGCGGTGTCGAAGAAATTGCCGGCGTGGCAGTCGCCGTGCAGGAGCGCGCCGGGGCGGGTGGCGTCGATGGCGGAGAGGGCTTTCATGCCGCGCAGGAGGAGCGTGCCGTCGTTGACGTGTTCGGGCATGCCGATGCTGCGCTGGTCGTGCATCAGCGGCTGCAGGATGTCGAGCGGCATGATGGTGGAGAGCCATTCGATCTGACGGGGCAGCCAGGGGATTTCCGCGACCGGGCCGATATGGGCCTGGCTGTGGTGAAGCTTGGCGAGTTGTTCGAGGCTTTTGGCGGTACGGGGGGCGTCGAAAGGTTCCAGCGCGCTGCAGAAATATGCGCCGCCTTCGACGATCAGGTCGCGCATGATGATGATGCCGAATTCCGCTTCGCGGTCGATGGGGGCGGCGACGCATTCGGGGACGCGGAGCGGCAGCTGGGCCGCGAGTTTGGTGTAGAAATTTACCTCGCGGACCGAGGCGGTATTGGGATTGGCGTTGGGCTGGTCGAGGAAACCCTTCAGGCAATAGGCGCCGGTTTCGCCGTTGGCGAAATTTGCGGTGAAGCGGATTTTGGTGGCGTTGATCTGGATGAGTTCGACGACATCCACCGCGGTGACGGGAGAGCCGCCTTTGAGGGGGGAAAGGGATTCGCTTAGCCAGGCGGGGTCGAGGGCGGCGTCGAGGGTGCGGGCGATGGGGAGGGTCATTTTATTTTTTACCCGCTGTCATACCGCCATCCACGGGAATGTTGGTGCCGGTGATAGTGATGGCGTGGTCGGAGGCGAGGAACAGCGCGACGCGCGCCGGCTCCGAGGCATCGGTGATGCGGCCGATCGGCGCGATTTTCGCCATGCCGGCCAGCGTGGCCTCGGAGAGATTGCCGGCGGCGCCGATGCCGAAATTGGTGACCATGACGCCGGGGCAGACCGAGTTGACGCGAATATTTTCCGAGGCGAGTTCGATGGCCAGCGCGCGGGTGAGGTTAACGACCGCGCCCTTGGTGCCGCAGTAGAGGGAGCCGCCCCAGCCGATCAGGCCGGCGGCCGAGGCGGTGTTGACGATGACGCCGCCGCCGCCTTGTTTCACGAACTGGCGGCCCGCGATCTGGCAGCCGTAGAGCACGCCGCGGAAGTTGATTTCGGTCAGGCGGTCGATTTCGTCATCGGTATTGGTGAGGAAGGTTTTGCCCAAAGGCGAGGAGACCCCTGCATTGTTGTAGATAATGTCGAGGCGGCCGTAGGCTGCCACCGCGGCGTCGACTGCGGCCTGGATGTCTTCGCGTTTGCGGACGTCGCAATGGGCGGCCTTGGCTTCACCGCCGGCGGATTTTATTTCGGAGACGGTGTTTGCGATCCATTCGTCCTGCACGTCGGCGCAGATGACTTTGGCGCCGGCTTCGGCGAAGAGCAAAGCCGCGGCTTTGCCGACGCCGGAGCCGCTCCCGGTTATGACTGCGGTTTTACCTTCCAGTAAACGCTCGCTCATTGTCCGCCTCCCTGTACGTTGATGACCTGAATTTGCTGGTAGACGCGCAGGCCCTCGACGCCGCGCTCGCGGCCGATGCCGCTGGAACCCCAGCCGCCGGATGAGGCGTAGGCGCCCATCATGCCGCCGTTGACGTTGACGGTGCCGGTGCGGATGCGGGCGGCAACGGCTAGCGCCTGGTTGGTGTCCTTGCCGTAGACATAGCCGGAGAGGCCGTAGATGGAGTCGTTGGCCATCTCCACGACGTGGTCGATGTCGCGGTAGCCGATGACGCTGACGACGGGGCCGAAAATCTCCTCCTGCGCGGCGGGGTTTTTATTATCCGGCGTGTCGAGGATGGTGGGTTCGAAATAGAAACCTTTGTTCGGCGCGGCCGGACGCTTGCCGCCGGCGACGACACGGGCGCCGGCTTCCACGGCCATGGCGACGTAACGCTCGCACCGGTCGCGCTGGGCGGCGGAGATGACGGGACCCATGGTGGTGGCTTTGTCGGCCGGGTTGCCGATGACGGCATTTTGGAGGGATGCCGCCATGGCCTGCAAGGTTGCGGCTTTTTCGGATTCCGGGACGAAGATGCGGGTGCCGAGCGCGCAGCCCTGGCCGGCATGGGCGAAGCAGACCTGGGCGGCGGCGCTGGCGGCCAAAGCGACGGAATCCGGCAGATAGATTTGCGCCGATTTGCCGCCGAGTTCGAGCTGCAGGCGTTTCATGGTGGCCGCCGCCTGCTGCATCACCGACTTGCCGACGAGGGTGGAGCCGGTGAAGGCGACCATGTCGACGCCCGGATGGGTGGACAGGGTGACGCCGCCTTCGGCGCCGCGTTCGGTCAGCACGTTCAGCACACCTGGCGGCAGGCCGGCGGCCTCGGCCGCCTCGCCGAAAATCATGGCGGTGAGCGGGGTGAGCGGGCTCGGGCGAAGGATGACGCAATTGCCGGTAACCAGAGCCGGCATCACCTTCCAGAGATTGGTGAAGAAGGGATAATTATACGAGGAGATTGCAGCGACGACGCCGACCGGGCGGTAGTGGCGGATGCTTTGGCCGACCGCGCCGCGGAAATTGATGCGCTCGTTCAAGGGCAGTGGATTTTCCTCGAAGGGCGGGAGTTTCTGATAGAGGTCGAGCACCTGATAGCCCTGCATCAGCGGCAATTGGACCTGCACCATCATGACCATCGAGCTGACCGGGCAGCCGGCTTCGCGGATCGTGAGATCGGTCAGGCGCTGCGCCTGGGATTTCAGGTAATCCATGAAGCGGGTGAGTGCGGCGACGCGCTCGGCGGGGGCAAGCAGGCTCCAGCTGCCGGAATCATAGGCGGCGCGCGCCGCTTTGATGGCGGCTTCGACCTGGGCGGCGCTGGCGCCGGGGACCTGCGCGATGATTTCCTCGGTGCCGGGGCTGATAACCGGGAAGATTTCGCCTTCGCCATTGACGCGCGCGCCATTGATGAAGAGTTGTACGTTGGCCGTAGTCTCAGTCATTCCATGTTTCCAATTCGATTTTAAGGTCGGTGCCGGAGTGAACGGCGCTGCAATGCGGATTAGATGCCGCCGGGGCGTTCCAGTATGACAACCGGGATTTTACGGTCGGTACGGGATTGATAGACGTCGTAAGCCGGCCACTGCTTGATGGCTTCGGCCCAGAGCATTTCGCGCTCCGGCGATTCCGCGATGCGGGCGATGGCGTCGAATTTTTCGCCTTTGATCTGCAGTTTGACGTGCTGATTTTCCAGGATGTTCAGATACCAGGCCGGATGCGTGGGAGAGCCGCCCTTGGAGGCGATGATGACCTGCGCATCGCCGACCTGTTTGTAGATGATGGGGATGGTGCGCGCCTCACCCGATTTGCGGCCGGTGGTGGTGATGAGCAATGCGGTGGCGCCGTTCCAGAGATAGCCGACTTCGCCGTCGGTTTCCTGGTAGCGGCGGACATGTTCGTCGCCCAGCAATGTGATGTCGGTGCCGATCGCGCTTTTTGTCGGTGGGGTATCGGTCATGACGGGTTCCTTTTGATCGTTGGGCGTGGGAGCAGGCTATTTCAGGATTACCGGCAGCGAGGAGACGCCGCGCTGTTCGAGGCCGCCGGTGACGTAGGGGGTTTCAAATGCCGGGTCGAGGCGGATGTTCGGGAAGTGGTCGAGCAGTTTGTTGATGGCGAGGTTCATCTCGCTGGCGGCGACGTTGCGGCCCAGGCACATATGCGCGCCGATGCCGAAGCCGAGGTGATATTTGACCGGGCGGTGCAGGTCGAAGACGTCTGGGTTTTGCCAGCGGGCGGGTTCGCGGTTCGCAGCGCCCAGACAGATTTCAACCGCGGCGCCTTTGGGGATGGTGATACCGGCGAGTTCGAAATCCTGCACCGCCAGGCGCGAGAAAACCGGGTTGGTCGGATTCCAGCGCACCGATTCCTCGACCGCGGCGTCGATGAGGGAGCGGTCTGCTTTTACGGCTTCAAGCTGGTCGCGGTCGATGAGCAAGGCGAGCAATACGATGCCGAGCTGACGCCAGGTGGTGCCGCCGCCGGCCAGGAGCAGCAGGCGGGCGAAGATCATGATCTCGCGGTCGTTCAGGGGGCGGATACTGTCGCCGGGGACTTCGATTTCGGCGGCGATCAGCCAGGAGATGAGGTCATCCCCGGCTTGTGCGCGGCGGTCGGTGATCACCTCCAGCAGCATGCGCTCGACAGTGAGAAGATTTGCGAGCTGCGCCTGCGGGCCGGCGCGATTGCCCATGCTGCGCACCAATGCGGCGCGGAAAACCAGCGCGTCATTGCCGGCGAGGCCGACGGCGCGGGTGATGGTGTGAACCGGCAGGCGGGCGCAGAGCTGCATGTTGAGCTCCGAGCGATCGGAGCCGGCGAGATTGCCGACCAGATCCTCGGTGATTTCGGTGATCCAGTGTTCGCGCCACCAGGTGAGCGCCTTGGATTTCAGGAAGAGCGACTGGACCGCCTTGCGGTAGGCATGGTGCTCGGGGTTGTCCATTTCCAGGATGCCGAGGCTTTTTTCCTGCTGGCCAGGGCGGCTGTAGGAGCTGTTGGAGAATTCCTGGGTGTTGCGGAAGGCGGCCTCGCAGACCTCGAAGCCAAGCGCGGTGTAGCCGGGCAGGCCGCGCAGGCCGTAGCTGCGCTGGTAGGGCGGCAGGCCCATGAGCTCGCGCAGCAGGCCTTTCTGGAAGGGGGCCTTGTCGCGCAAGGCGTTCATCAGCGGGTAGGGATCGATGTCGATGTAATTGCCGGAGGCTTCGGCTTCGTGCTTGACGTCGTAGAGTTCGTCGTAAAGCGCGTCGTCGGCAAGCAGGACATTTTCCGTTGCGCTCATTGCTAGATTCTTCCAACCATTTTCGGTGCGTTTCCCATCTTCATGGTCCGTTCCGTTCTTCCCTGGAGGCTTATAGTTCGTCCGCCGTCTGGCCTAAAGGTCGAGTTTCCGGCATAATAGGCCATGATCCGCATTACCTGCATGTTGTTTAAGGGGTTTACGCTGCTGGATGTCGCCGGGCCGATGGCGGTGTTCGAGACCTGTGGCACCATGGGGGTGGGGGAGTATTCGGTTGAAGCGGTGGCGGCCGTGGCCGGGCCGGTGCTCAGCAGCGGCGGGCTGGAGATGAATGCGATCGATGCGCGGTCGAGCGCTGGGTTCGATACGCTGTTCATTCCGGGCGGGCGGGGGATTCTGGAGCCGGCGAATTATCATGCGCTGCTGCCGGTGATAAAGCGCGCGGCCAAGGATGGACGCCGGATTGTGAGCCTCTCCTCCGGCGCGTTTATTCTGGCTGAGGCTGGTTTGCTGCGCGGGCGCCGGGTGGTGACGCATTGGGCGCTGGCCTCGGTGCTGGCGGATCGGTATCCGCGGGTGGATGTGGATGGCGCCAGGCTGTTTGCCTATGAGGGGAATATCTGGACATCTGCCGGGATTATTGCCGGCGTGGATCTGGCGTTGGCGATGGTCGAGCAGGATTACGGCGCGGCGGCGGCGACGAAAATAGCCGAGGCGCTGCTGCTGCCCTATCGCCGGCCCGCCACTGACCGCCAGCAGCACCCGGGCCTGCCGAATACCACCGGCCGGCCGGTTTCACGGTTCAGCGATGTGATGGCCTGGGCTCGGGACCATCTGGAAGAGGCGCTGCCGGTTGAGCGGCTGGCGGACCGGGCGGCGCTGAGCGTGCGGCAGTTCACCCGGGCGTTCAAGGAAAGCACCGGCATGCCGGCGGCGAAATTCGTGGAACGGCTGCGGATAGAGCGGGCAAGGTCACTGGTGGAGGCGGGCATGGGGTCGATGGAGGAGATCGCCCGGGTGAGCGGCTTTCAGACCGCCGAGCGGATGCGAAGGGCCTTTGTGCGAAGTTCCGGCAAAACGCCAAGAGAAATGCGGCGCGCATTGGTGAAAAAGCGGTAGCAGCGCAAGCAGGCAGCCTTCCGGTGCGGTATAAATTGACTTACGATAAGGCGAACGAGATGATTGTCAGGCGGGTTTGACGCAGCCGGGCGGTCGTGGATTGACCGGATAGGGTAGCATATGAGCGCGACAAAACGGCTTGCCAAAGCGACCGCGGATTCGCCGAATGTCGCCTCGCGGCCGGCGCGAGCCAAGCGGGGCTCCATCAGCGCCGAGCAGATTATCGCCGGCGCCATGGCGTATACGGATGCGCATGGGCTGGACGCGCTGAGCATGCCGTTGCTGGCCGAGCATCTGGGTATCGGCGTTACCAGCATATACTGGTATTTTCGGAACAAGAACGAGTTGATTGAGGCGCTGACGGTTGAGGCGGCGCGCAAATTATACGCCTGGATCCATCCGCCCGATGCATTGCCCTGGGATGAGAGCCTGTTCTCGGCATTCAGCCGGCTCCGCGATGCGATGCGGGAAAATGAGGTTTGCTGCGACCTGCTGCTGATGCGCGGCGGGCGGGCCAGCGAAAGCGCGCTGGTGCATCTATGGCCGGGCACCGAGGGGACCATCGGGAAATTGGTTGCCGCCGGATTCTCGCCGCATGACGCCTTGCAGAATATTGTTATTCTCTCGCTCTATACCCGCGGCTGCATCGTCCTGGAGCGGCAGATGCGCAGAGCCGGGATTGCGCCGGATGAACCGACGCCGGTGACGCCGGATTTTGAATTGCTGACGCGCGCCCTTGCCCGGCAGAATACGCGCGGGGTGAGCGATGTTGCTTATGCCGCGCAATTGCGGGCGATTATCGAGGGCATGCGGCTGCGGCTGCAATATTCGGAAAAATCTTCGGCGGATTGATATCGTCAGGCCTACGGTATGACTTTCCCTCTGGGTTGAACCCTGTTACTGCTGGCTGCAATAAATCAGAGAGGGAATGCAACCATGAGCGAAGATTTAATGCGTTGGGCGGGCCCGATTCCGGCGCCCAGCAATGCTGAACTCGCCGACCGTTACGCGATCAGCCAGCTTGTGAAAGTCTATGCGCTGGGCGTCGATATGCGGGATTTTGAACTAACGAAAAGCGTGTTCGCGCCAGATGCGCAGGCCGATGGCAGTGTCGGGTCTTTTTCGATCGAGGAATATCTGCCGAAGGTGTTCAACGGCGCGGCCGTCTATGCCGCCACGCAGCATAACATCACCAATCAGCACATCCTGGTTAACGGCGACGAGGCGCTGATGTGGAGCTATGCGATTGCGGTGCACAAGCACAAAGCCGGCGACGAGCGCGAGCAGATGACGCTGGGTGTGCAGTATCGCGATACCTGCAAGCGGTTTGCGGGCGGCTGGCTTATCGTGCACCGGAAAGTGGTGCGGGTGTGGAATGAGTTTACCAAGAACGATGGGCGGGCGGTTTAGGTTTTGACGCCGGCAGTTTCTTGGAGGCGTTAGAAAGATGGATTGCCGCGCTTCGCTCGCAATGACGGCTAATATGAGTGGGCCATGGGCGTCGGAGTTACCAACGCCCATGGCCCCGAGTCAAAAAGTTTTTTGTGCTGCTTTTTTTCAAAAAAAGCGGCTTCTTGCTTGGCGTTAGTCCAGCGAGCCGAAGACGTCGAGGAATTTCGCGCCGCGGGTGATCTGGTGCATGTTGTAGGCGGACAGATCGTATTTCGGGCCGCCGGCGGAAATGCCTGCGGTTTTGGTCGGGCCGGGCCATTGCGGCAGCAGGCCGAGTTCGTGGCAGAATTCCTGGCCCTCGATGTTCTTGCCGCTGAATTTAGCAGCTTCGGGGTTGGTGACGAGCCAGCGTACGACTTTGGCCGGCACGTCGCAGGGGGCGCCGCGGCTGGCGTCGAAGCCGAATTTCGCCATGTCCTGGGCGATGCGCTCGGTTGAGATGAAGCCCGGCTGGACGGAGAAGAAGTTGATGCCGTGATGGCCGAGCTCGCCTTTAAGGATGCCGGAGATGCGGTGCATCGCGCCCTTCGACATGCCGTAGCCGAGTGCCCAGCCGCCGTCGCCGGCTGCCTTTGGCGGGTCGGAATAGCCCGAGGAAGAGGTGATGTTGACGATGGAACCGCCGCCATTTTTGATCATGCTGGGCAGCGCCAGCTGGTTGATGATGAGCGGGGCGATGGCGTTGGCTTCGATCTGCCGGCGGATCAGCTCGATCGGCGTGTCCATCAGCTTGTCCATATGGCCGGGGCCGATGTAGCGGCCATTATGGACGATGACGTCGATGCGGCCCCAGCGTTCCAGCACGGTGGTGACGGCAGCACCCAGCGAGGCGGGATCCAGCAGGTCGGCCTGCACGGTCATGCCCTGCACGCCCTTGGCGCGCACGAGTTCGATGGTGCTCTCCAGGCTGCCCGGGAGGGCCGAGGTGTCGGAGCGGGCGACAGTTGAGCTGTGCTCGCGCTGCTCGCCTTCCTTGACGGTCCGCGCGGTGATTGCAACGTCGAAGCCGGCGTCGGCCAGTTCGGTCGCGCAGACCTTGCCGATGCCGCGGCTGGCGCCGGTGATGAATGCTACTTTATTTGCCATGTTTCCCTCTCCAAAAATTCGGGTTTTTGTCCGCTGCGCGGCTTTTCGCGCTGATGGTTCTAATCTGGACGAGCCATACTGTAAAGCTTTCTATAAGCCCGTTTTTGGGCCTCCGAGATTTTACCGCGAGTTCATGATAAAACCGTTGTATTGTCGGCTATTTTGGCATACTGATCGCGGTAATGCAGCTGGCGGATTACGCCCGGTCAATTGAGGGCGATTTCGAGTTTCATATTTAGAAATACACACGCGCGATTTTGTTGCCCCTGTCGGGTGAAGCGATCGGCGATTAGCGGAGGTAAAAATGGCGGACGGCGATAAAATGGCGGACCTTGCGGCTTCTGCGAAAACATACTGGGCGAATGCCGGTTATTCAGCGGGCGGTGTTGTGCGCGAGGTGGATTATGCCAAGCAATCCACCGGGCTCGACCCGTCGCTTAAGGGCATCAAGATCGTCGATTGCGACACCCATGCAACCGAAGCGCCGGATCTTTTCACCTCACGCGCGCCTGCCAAATACAAGGACAAGGTGCCGGTGGTGAAGCGGGTGAACGGCGTGGATACCTGGTACTGCCAGGACCGGCATTTCGGCACCATGGGCGGCAATGTCATCAACGCCAATAACAACAAGCTGCTCGGCCGGCTTGCCTTCCCGACGCTGGAGGAAGGCCACCCCGGCGCTTACCAGACCAAGGCCCGGCTACAGGCGATGGATGACATGGGGGTTTACGCCCAGATTATTTATCAGAATTCCGGCGTGACGCAGGCGGGATCGCTGATGGCGCTGGGCGATAACGACCTCGCGATCGCCATTCTGCAAATGTATAACGACGCTGCCGCCGAGCGGCAGGAAGAGTCAAACCAGCGGCTGTTTACCCTGGGGCATTTGCCGCTGTGGGATAAATCCGCGATGGAAGCCGAGGCCAAGCGCTGCGTCGCCATGGGCCTTAAGGGCTTTGTGCTGCCGGATACGCCCGAGCGGCTTGGCCTGCCGTCGTTCATGGATGAGTATTGGACGCCGTTCCTGGAATTCTGCGAGGATACCGGGTCACCGCTGAACTTCCATCTGAATGCCGCGATCGATCCGAATACGCTGACCTGGAAGGGCTTCGAATTCGAACAGACTTTGGCTGTGGTTGCGACGATGTTCTCAATTGGCAATGCGGCGACGTTGGGCAACTGGATGGTGAGCGGCCGGCTGGATAAGCATCCGAAACTGAAGATCGGGCTGATCGAGAGTGGGATGGGCTGGGTGCCGTTTGCGCTGGAAGCACTTGAGCACCAGTTCGACGAAATGCTGCCGAGAATGTCGAAGATTTTGACGCGCCGGCCCTGGGAGTATTTCAAGGACCATTTCTGGTGCACCTACTGGTTCGAGAAAGTCGGGCCGATGCAGCTGCTGGAAACCCTTGGCTACGACAAGGTGCTGTTCGAGACCGACTTCCCGCATCCGACCTCGCTTTACCCGGGCGTGCAGGACCATATCAAGCACACGCTCGGCGGCTATGATTATGAGATCAAGAAGATGGTGCTGCAGAGCAACGCGGCGAAATTGTATAACCTGCCGTTCTGAGCTTTCGCGAAGGAATGTGATGCGATGGGGTTGCCGTGAAATGCGCGGCAACCCCATATGTTTTTGAAGCAGCTTCGCGAGGGAGTTATGATGTCCGAGACGCCAAAGACGGCAGCGCATAAAACGGCTGAACGCATTGTCGAGCTGGAAGCCGAGCTGGAGGCCGACGGGCGGGCTGCGGTTGATGGGTCCGACCTGGAAGCGGCACTCGGCGTGCTGCGGCATTGGATTGAGGGGGTGGCCGCGGTGGTCGCCTCGCCGGCGCTGGGACGGGTTACGCTGGTGCATGCGGACGGCAACGCTTCGTCCATCGCCTCGCCTGAACTGGCGTTTTTGCTGAGCGGACCTGCGAGAGCGAAACCCGCCGAGTAGACTGATTTAGGCGGCTAATCGCAACGCTGATTGCGGAGAAAAAAAGCAAAGGGAGGCTTGAATGAGCGGCGTAGAACCGGTTCGGGTCGGATTGCTATGGGATTATCTGGCCGATGGCGCCACGCCAGGGGCGCAGGCGCATGCCGATATCCTCGATAGTTTGCAGCTGATTGCTGAGGAATTTCGCGCAAGCGGGGCGATCGACCGGCCGGTCGAATTCGTGCTGCGGCATGTCAGCGGCTTGCCGAAAGGAAGTTTCCAGGCGGTTCGCACTGCGTTCAACGCGCTGGTGGCGGAAGGCTGCGTCGTGATCTGCGGACCATGGGTTTCGGAAAATGGCGTGCCGTTGCGGGAATTTGTCGAGCGGCTGGGTGAAGTGCCGATCATTACGCTCGGCGGATCCGAGAACATGCTCGGCGAATGGGTGTTCGGACTGCCCGCGGGCTCGATGGAAGAAGAGCCGATCATCATGGCGAAGGTCGCCTGGTATGACGGCTGCCGCTCGGTCGGCATCGTTTATGAGAACTCGCTGATCGGCCATGAGTACCTGCGCACGCTGCGGGCAGCGCACGCTGCGGGCCGCCTGCGCTGACACGGGGCTTGCCATTACGCGCGAGGTCGCGATCTCGCATGTGGAAACCGATAAATTGCAGGCGATGCGGGAGATTGCGGAAGCCAGGCCCGATGGGATCATGCATGTCGGCTTCGGGCTTGGCATCGGCGGGATGAATGCGGCGCTGCAAGAAATCGGCTGGGTGCCGCCGCGCTACACCACCACCGCCTTCGAGATCGGCGCCAAGCCCGGGAAATGGCGCAACCAGCTTGCCGGTTGGATCGGCATTGACCAATACGATGAGCGCAATAAAACCGGTGAGGATTTCCTGAACCGCTTCGAAGCGCGCTACGGCTACCGCCCCGCCTATTTCCAGCCGTTGTATTATTGCGATGTCGGCCGGCTGATGACGACGGCGATTGCCAACGCCCGGCCGCTAACGGGCCGCGGCGTGAAGGAAGCGTTGGAACGCATAAAAATGCTGCCCGCCGCATGCGGCGCTCCAGGAACAAGGCTGCGCTTCGGCAAGTTCATCCGCCACGGCTGGATGGGCGCGGAATTTCTGGTGGCACGCAGAGTGCTGGACGATGCGAGCGACGTGGTGATCCACGGGACGATCGAAGGATTAGTAAGGCCAGGAAGTTAAGCAGCCGCTTTTTTAAAAAAAGCGGCGCAAAAAACTTTGTTACACTCCGCCTGAGGCGTTGGGGCGCCAACGCCCCAGGCGGAGTGTAACAAAGTTTTTTTGGTTCTTTTTGTTCACAAAAAGAACTGCTTTCGCTTCAAAACATCCCTGCAAATGTGTCGGCGGCGTGTTTGGAGTCGTTGTATTCTTTTGACTGGTAGATTTTGCCGTCACGGAATTTGAACAGGAAGTGGTAGGTGTTGTTGTAGATTTTGCCGCTGGTCATTTCGATGCGGGATTCTGATTCGACGGCCACGCGGTCGCCTTCGGCGGTGACGCCGTGGACATCCATGACGGTTTTGCCTTTCATGTAGCCGCGGATGAAGGCGATCATGTTCAGGAAATCGGCTTTTTTCACGACGCCCTGGCCGGGAATCCAGGCGGTGAAATCCTCGGTGATCAGGTCGTCGGGGAGGATGCCTTCGTTGAGTTTTTCAAGAAAATTCAGCGCCGTTTGCCGGTTGTCCGTCATTTTTTATTTTCCCGTCTGTGGATCGCTGCTGCCTCACTGCATTTGGATCTTGCAGAGAGGCAGGCGATGCTTTGCTTGGGTGTTGGTTTAGAAGCTGGAGTTGGCGGCCATTGACGACGGGTCGAATTCCGCCGGTGGAAACATATGCGCCATTTCCTGCGATTTATACGGTCCGTAATCGATCGAGCCTTCCCAGGCGTAATCTCCGGTCACCACGTTGAAGATCAGCACGATGGTGTCGACGGTGCCGGGCAGGATGGGAACGCAGCGGTTCAAGGTGCAATAGACCTTGTACAAGGTCCCTTCGGCGTCGTAGCCGTCGCCCAGCACGGCCCACCAGGTATCTTCGTCGATGTAGAAGCGGCGTTTTGCGGTGACGTTGTGCTCGCCGGGGTGCAGCGTTGCTTCGACGACCCAGACGCGGTGTTTCTCCCAACGGAGGTATTCGGGGTTCACGAAATTGTTGATGAGCACGTCCTGCCAATTCGCGAAGATGATGTTGTTGTTATTATAGGGGATCAACATCTCCTTCTTTTCGATAAACTTCCAATCGTATTTCTGCGGGCTGCCGGCGAAGGTGCTGTTCTCGTCTAGGTTGTTGACGCCGTTGGTGCCGGAGTTGGGCGTGTCATAGGCTTCGTTCGGGGCTTTGCGCACCCGGGCTTCGCCGTTCACCAGCGTCCAGGTGATGTCTGGATGGATGGTGGTATTGCTGCTGTGCCAGATCAGATCTTCCTGGCCCTCGACGTTTGCGGGGGTGCGGTCGATGACGTGGAATTTTGTGTAATACCCCTGGTAGGTTTCAGGTGTGCCGGTGGGGTCATAATAGGGATAGACGAAATTGGTGGTGATGCCCGCGGACAGCAGCGGCGCATGGCCGTTAATGACGGCGAAGGAGGGCGAAAAGGCCGTCGAGGTTGAGATGCCCGACCAGGGTGTTAGATGATTCCAGATCAGCTGCACGCCGGCGATATAGGGGTCGGAGGTGTCCGGGATCGGGAATGGCGGGCCACCATAACCGCCGGTGAATCCGAATCTTCCGCCGGCGGCATCCAGCTTTGCGCGGGTGACGTTTTTCGCGGCATTGTCGTATACCCATTGCGGGCAGGCAGCGGTGCGATGGGTTTGAAAAACGTTAACGGCCATGCCCCAGTTCTGGATTTGTACCTTTACGCCTTCCGTCAACATATCCGCATATTGCGCCATATTGGCTTTGGTGATCGTGTAGAGCGGCTTTTCGTCCGAAAACATCTTCACGTCGAATGGCACGTTCCATTCGGGCGGGGCGGAGACGCCGCCGGTCCAGGCCGGGATTGAACCATCGGCATTGCCGGCGCGTTCGGCGCCCATCGGCGTCAGGGTTGTGGTGAGGAGTGTGGGATCTGCGGTTGCTTGTGCCTTTGCCTCGGTGGCGTGCAGCACGGCGGTGGAGGCCAGGGTCGACCCCGCCAGAATGTTGAAATTCCGTCTTTTCATTTTTTAGTTTCCCTAAGTCTCAAATTTATATTTTTGGTGGGCTTGAATGCTCTCAATCGGCTGAATTGACTGAATCCGCTAAATTAGCAGAACCCTCAATTCACGCTCGGCTCATAGCATTTATTTTTTGAGTTGGTTAGATAATTGTTGGGCGGTTATAAAGTTTTTTAGTCCGCCGGGCGACTAACTTCTTGAACGGGAAGGTTTGTCCGAGAACCTGGGGCCAAGTCAGCGGCAGCTGATCAGTTGGATTTTTGCAGGACCACCGAGCCGGCGGCGGCGAACATGCCGCCCAGCCCCAGCACGAGGCTGGTTGTAACGTCGGCGACCTGGGCGGCGGCCCTGCCCTGCACCTGACGCACTGCTTCCTGCAGCGCGTACATGCCGTACATGCCCGTGTGCACATAAAGCAACCCACCGCCGTTGGTGTTCATGGGTAGACTGCCGCCCGGACCGGTGGCGCCGCTGCGGATGAAATCCACCGCGCCGCCGCGCTCCACGAAGCCCATATCCTCCAGACCATAGAGCGGGGTATGGGCGAAGGGATCGTAGATCATCAGGTGGTCGACATCGGCGTGGGTAATGCCGGCCGCGCGCATGGCCTCGGCGGAGGCGTCGCGGAAGGCGCGGGACGAGGTGAGGTCCTCCATGAACGGGGTTCCGGGCGTCTCGACGGCCTCGCCGCTGCCGGCGATGCGGACCGGCCGGTAGGTGAGGTTGAGATCCCGGGCGCGTTCGAGGCTGGTGAGCACCAAAGCGCCGCCGCCATCGTTGACCGGGCAGCATTCGAGTTTGTGAAATGGCCAGGAGATCATCGGCGAGGCGAGAACGTCGTCGACCGTGAGGAGTTCCGGGCGGAAGGCGCGCGGGTTGCGGTTGGCCCAGCGCGATTGCGCCACCGGCACCTCGGCGAGATCGGCCTCGCCCAGGCCGTATTTGTCGAGATAGGCCATGGCGGGAAGGGTGAGGCGCGTATCGGGCATCAGCAGGCCGTAGGGCAGCTCGAACTGGCCCATCAGGCTGGCGGGCTCACGCGCGTAGGAGGGGGAACCCTGGCGGGAGCGGGCGGATTCCGCATGCACGATGACGACGGTATCGGCGCGGCCGGTCTGGATTGCCGCCATGGCGTGGCGGATGTGGAACATGTTGGAACAGCCGCCGACCATGGTGCTGTCGATCCAGCGCGGCTTTATGCCGAGGGTGAAGGCAAAGTCGACCACCGGCAGGACGCCGGCGACGCCGTCGACATCGGTGATGCGCAATCCCGCCTGGCTGAGCGCCGAGAGCGTGGACTCGACCGCCATGCCCATGACGGATTGGTCGGGGATGATGCCGAGGCGCTTGGTCTCGGCGGCGCCGACGATGACGATTTCTTTCATTGGCTGTCCGCCAGGCGGAATTGCGGGATGCTGAAATCGCCGCGGTCCTCGAATGTCAGTTCGAGGCGGGCGCCGATTTTTAAAGTGGTGGGATCGGGGGCGGCGCCGGGGAGGTTGGTGAGCATGTTCGGCCCTTCGTCGAGCGCCGCGATGGCGACGATATAGGGCGCCTCGCCTTCAAAGCCTGGGGCTGCGCGATGCGGGATGTTGAAGGAAACCAGGCGGGCGCGGCCGCTGACCCGTTCCCAAACCGCGGGACCGCCGGTGAAGGGCGAGGCCGGACGCGGCGGGAAGAAGAATTTGCCGGTCTCCTCGCATTTCTGCAGCCAAAGCTCGTGCTGTTTTGCCTTGGTCCAGAACATGGCCGTTTCCGGCGTCGGCTGGGGCAGGGATTTTGCGGGCATTGCGGTTGCTCGTTTTATTGGCCGAAGCGCTGGCCGCCATCCAGCCGGATTGTGGTGCCGTTGAGGAAATCGTTTTCGACGATCTGCTGGGCCAGCATGGCGTATTCTTCCGGATCGCCCATGCGCTTTGGATTGAGCACGGTTGGGCCCCATTTGGCCTGCGCCTCGTCATTCGTCATTTGCGATTGATAGCCCAAGGTGAGGAAAGTGCCGGGGGCGATGGTCATGACCCGGATGCCGAGCGGGGCGAGGTCGCGGGCCAAAGTGAGGGTCATGGCGATGACGCCGCCTTTTGCCGCCGAATAGGAGGTGAGGCCCGGATTGCCTTCAAAACCGGCGATCGAGGCGGTGTTGATGATGACGCCGCGCTGGTTGAGGGCAAAGGGTTCGTTTTTCGCCATCGCCTCGGCCGCGTAGCTGCTGACGGCATAGGCGGCGGTGAGATAGACATAGACCATATGGGCGAAGTTTGCGACCGGGTTGCGCTTGCCGTCGCGGCCGATGGTGCGGCCACCGGGAAAGGGCGGCGGTGGCGAGCCGTGCACGACGACGGCGGCGCGCAAAGGGGCGATGGAGGCCGCTTTGGCGACGGCGGCGGCGATGGAATCCTCGTCGAAAATATCCATTTTCGAGAACACCGAACCGTTGCCGAGTTCCTTGGCCAACGCTTCGCCGCGCTCCTGGTGAATATCGGCGATGACGACGGCAGCACCCATGGCCGCCAGCCGCCGCGCCGTCGCACTTCCGAAGCCGCCTGCGCCGCCGGTAACGACAGCCGATGCTTGTTTAAGATCCATAACCTCCGCCTTTCTTTGATGCTCAACGATGCGCGCGACCTTGCGCCTGCGCATCGTTGATTATGTTATTTTACCCGTGTCGCTGGTTTTGCAACTTGCCTTGAAACAGATGGAATCCGATCCGCCGCAAAAAAATTCAGACGACCACCGCAGATCAGACTCGACACCCTCGCTGGCTTAAAATGTTGATGACAAGCGCCGCCAAATCCTATCAATAGGCCTACGATAAGACCATCGGCAATGCTGTCAAGAAGCGGATAAGGGAATGGAAATGATCAAGTTTTATTATGCGACCGGGCCGAACCCGATCAAGGTGGCGCTGATGCTGGAAGAGACCGGGCTGCCTTATGAGGTGGTCCCGGTCAGCATCGGCAAAGGCGAACAGTTCACGCCGGAATTTACCGCGATCAACCCGAATAATAAATTGCCGGCGATCATCGATGGCGACGCCGTGGTGTTCGATAGCAACGCCATTCTGCTGTATCTGGCGGAGAAGACCGGAAAGTTTCTGCCCGATGAGACGGCGGCCGCGCGCGGCGAAATGCTGTCCTGGCTGATGTTCGTCGCCAGCGGGGTTGGGCCTTATTCCGGACAGGCGGCGCATTTTCTGCGCTTTGCGCCGGCGCCGAAGGAATACGCGGTCGAGCGGTATAGCTTTGAGGCGCGGCGGCATTACGGCATTTTGAATACCAGGCTGGCAGACCGGCAATGGCTGCTGGGCGATCGCTATACGATTGTCGACATGGCGGCCTGGGGCTGGGCGCGGATGCTGCCGATGCTGCTCGGGCGCGAGGTGCTGGAGGAATTCCCGCATTTGAACCGGTTGATCGAGGCGATCAAGATCCGGCCGGCGGCCATTCGGGCGGATGGGTTGAGAGAACGCTTCGCCACTGAGCAGAAGATCGACGATG
Source organism: Rhodovastum atsumiense (assembly GCA_026225115.1). Taxonomy (GTDB): domain Bacteria; phylum Pseudomonadota; class Alphaproteobacteria; order Acetobacterales; family Acetobacteraceae; genus Acidocella; species Acidocella atsumiense_A. The sequence goes on along the minus strand of JAMFSE010000066.1, from coordinate 31,227 downwards.
AATTCCGGCGCAACATGTTTCGTTTTATTCAGAAGGATTAATTGACGTTGCGACTTTATTCGTTCCGGTTAGAGTTAGGCATTGCTGGAAGGAATTGATCGACTGGACCAGGGCCATGAATATAATCTCCTAGGCCAAAAGATGAGCAGCAAAGGGCGGCAGGTGCGCGACCGGCTGCTGTCCGCCGCCCGGCTGCTGATGGAGATTGCGCCCGACACGCCGCCGACGCTGACCGCGGTAACTGCCGAGGCCGGCGTGAATATCACGATCGTGTACCGATATTATGCCGATGCCGGCGCATTGCTGTTTGATGCGATGCAGCCGCTGCGCGAGGAAATAGCGCCATTGGCGGCGATGCTGCAGGCGCCCTGGGCAAAAGGCTCCGAACATGAATGCGCATTGGCGTTCGCGCATGCGCATTACGAATATTGGCACGCGCGGCGCGGCGCTCTGTTCGTGCGCAATACCTTGGCCGAGCGTGGCGACAGCCGGTTTATTCAGCTGCGCGCGCAGTGGCCGACGGCATTGTTTCACGGGCTCGCCGCCAAGCTGGCGGCGGCGCATGGCCGTGCCGGGATAGAGGCCGATCTGCCGATTGCGGGCATTCTGATCTCGGGGCTGGAGCGGACGACGACGTTGCTGCTGCAGAATGCGGGCAGGCGCACAGCCCGCCAGCCGAGAGTCGTGGAGCAGCAGCAGGCGATTGCGCAATTGATCACCACCTTGCTGCGCCACGATCCTTTGGCAAACTGAATGGGCAAGGGCACAAAAATGTGACGGCATTGGAGGGTGACACCGCGCTTGCAACCAGCAGCGGCGAACGCCTCCATCGGCTTGGCGTCGGGATGCTGGATCAGTCGTTGCCGCTGGCGGTGTTTTTGCTGGTGTTGGTACCGCGCCTGGCAGATCTCGCCGGACGGCCGTTCTGGTGTGATGAGGTGCGGACGGCGGAGCGCATCGCCATGCCTTTGCCCAAGTTGATCGGTGCCTCTTTTTTAATTACATGCCGGCAGCCGCATCACAATGTGGCGCTTTGATCCGATAAAAAAATAGCCAGAAAGTAGCCGCTTTTAGAAAAAATCGGCGCAAAAAATTCTGTTATGCTGGGCATGGGCTGTGGCGGCGCCAATGCCCATGCCCTAGATTAACGGAAGGTTTTTGCTTCTTTTTTTCAAAAAAGAAGTGCTTACTTTGCTGCCGCCTCAGCACGCATTTTGGCGAAGTCCAGTTGCGGTTGGGCCTGGTGGCATAAAGCGCCGCCGTCGATGGTCAGCATGGTGCCGGTGACGTATTTGGATTCGTCCGAGGCGAGGTAGATGGCGCCGTTGGCGATGTCCGAGGATTCGCCGAGATATGGGGTGAGCACCAGTTTTTCGAAGGCGCCCTTGATGTCCGGGTTGGCCAGCATGCGCTTGAAGGAATCGCTGCCGGTGTTGGTGAAGCCGACGACGATGGTGTTTACGCGGATGCCGTCCTTGCCGTAGTCGAACGCCATCTGCCGGGTGAGTGAATTGATCGCGCCTTTGGAGGCCTGGTAGGAGGGGCGGGCCGGTATTGCGCCGACGCTGGAGGAGGCGGAGATGTTGATGATGGAGCCGCGGCCGACCTGTTTCATATAGGGGATTGCCGCCTTGCTGGCCCAGATGGTGCCGTAGAGGGCGGCCTTCATGATCTCGTCCAGCACGTTGGTGTCGAGTTCATGGACGTGGCTGTCTTTGCCGCTGCCGACATCATCCGATGCGATGGCGTTGTTCATCAGGATGGTGACGGGGCCGTAGAGTTCGGCTGCCTTGTGAACGGCGCCGGCGATCTGCGCTTCGATTTTATTGTCGGCGCGCACGAATGTACCCTCGCCGCCGGCTTGCTTGATGCGCTCCACGACCTCGGCGCCGGCGTCTTCGCTGCGGCCGGTGAAAACGACTTTGGCGCCTTGCGCCGCCATCATGATCGCGGTGACGCGGCCGATGCCTTTGGTGCCGCCCGTTATGACCGCTACCTTGCCCTGAAGCCGCATCGCAATCCTCCGAATTTTTAATTGTTGAATGTGTTTCACTTTTCGTGATAAGCCATCGGCCTATAATATGTCAACGCCGAACATGTGCGTTTTTTAGGGAGTGACTATGAAGATTCTTTCGACCATTGCGGAAGTGCGCGCATTGCTGAAGCCGGTCCAGGCTGCCGGCGGGAAGGCCGGCGTTATGGGAACCAGCGGGAAAGTGCATGACGGGCATTTGTCATTGATCCGCCGTGCGGTGGCGGAGAATGAGGTGGCGCTGATGTTCTGGATGGGCGGGATGACGACGTCCTGGTCCAATCATACACGGCCGCCGGGTTATGATGACCGCGACTGGAACAAGGATCTTCCGCTGATTGAGTCGACCGGCATTAAATACGCTTATGTCCCGAATGGCGACGATTATTCGCCGCGCCGGCCGGTGACGATTACGCTGGTGCCGCAATTGGCCTCCGAATGCCCGCCGATGGAGAAGGAATACCACCTCAACCTGGTGTCGACCGCGACCGCGAAGCTTTATAATATTTTTGGCCCGATGCGGTATTATTCCGGCGAGAAGGACTGGCAGCAGCTGGCGATGTTCAAGCGCATGGCTGAGGATCTTGCGACCGAGGTGGAGGTGGTGGGATGTGCTGTGATCCGCGATGCCGACGGGCTGGCGCTGTCCAGCCGCAACGCCCGGCTGACGGCGGAGGATCGCAAAAAGGCGCCGGCCTTGTATGAGACGCTGATGGCGGGCGTGGCCGCGATTGAGGCAGGCGAACGGTCTTCGGCGGTGATTGAGAAGTTGCTGAACGACCGGTTGAATGCGGTTGGCGAGTCGGTTTATGCCAATGCGGTGGATGCGGAATCATTGCAATCGATGGAGACGCTGAAGGGCGAGATTCGGTTGATTGCTTCGCTGAAACTGGGCGACGTGCCGCTGGTGGATAATGTGGGCGTGACGGTGACCTGAACCGCGCAAGCGGTGGAGGAAAACCATGCCGCGGGACGCGGCGGAGAAACCAATGACAAAAAAATATCGGGTTGCGCAATGTTATACCGGGCCGGTCGGGCGATCGGCGATCCGGCGGCTGGCCGGGCATCCGCAGCTGGAGCTGGTGGGCGTGCTGGTGCATTACCCGGAGAAGGTGGGGCTGGATTCCGGGGAACTGGCGGGCGGCAAGCCGAACGGCATTATGACCGTGGGATCGCTGGACGAGATCATCGCGCTGAAGCCGGATGCGATTAACTGGAGCGGCAGCGTTTACGATATCGATGCCTATGCGAAAATCCTGGAAGCCGGGATTAATTTATATAACGGCATCGGCGCGTATTTTCTGGAAGGCCAGCCGGAAGAGGCGAAACTGAAGGGCGCGGCGCTGAAGGGCAATGCCTCGCTTTGCGCGGGCGGGAATATTCCGGGGCTGGTGGCGGATGTGCTGCCGCTTTTTCTTTCCGGATATACTGGAGAGATCAGCCAGATCCGCTGCTGGCAGCGCAATGATATGGAAAGCGGGCCGTCGGCGCCGCAGATCAAGATGCTGGGGATTGGCGAACCGCCGGGCGAAGGGCCGTATCAGAAATATATCGATGCCGGATGGACCCGGACCATGGCGCAGTCGAGCCGGATGATCGCGGCGGGGCTCGGGATCGAATGGGAAGGCATTGCGCTCGAGCGCGTGGAATACGCGGTGGCGAAAGAGGACCGGGTGCTGCCGGGAAGCGGGCTGGAGATTAAGAAGGGAACGGCGGAGGGGATCCGCTGGACGCTCGCGGCGCGCGCCGGCGGACGCGAATTTTACCGGCTGGTGAATGAACAATCCACCGCTTTGAACTCCGGGCCGGATTGGCGGCAGAATTATGAAGATCCCGCCTGGCGGGTGGAGATCGACGGCGATCCGCCGATTGTGTGCAGCTTTGGCTGGCCGGGCGGGACCGATCCCGGGGCAGCCTGCCACGCGTTGAATGCGGCGCGCGCGGTAAATGTGCTGCCAAGGCTGATCGAAGCGCCGGCCGGCGCGCTTTCGGTGTTGGATTTTCCCGCGCCCTATGCCTTCGGGCTGGCGAAAGGGTAGCGGAGATGAGGGAGCTTCTGCGCTTCGACGGGCGGACCGCCCTTGTCACCGGGGCTGGGGGGAACCCGGGTCTGGGCCGGGCGCATGCGATGCTGCTCGCCGCTCGTGGCGCCAATGTGGTGGTGAACGATATCGGCCAGGACCCGCTGAACAAGGGCTACCAGAGCGCGGCATCGGCGGAGGCCGTGGTGGCGGAGATTACGGCGCTGGGCGGCAAGGCGGTGGCGGATACGCATTCGGTCGCAACGGCGGAGGGTGCTGCCGAGTTTGTGCAGCGCGCGGTGGATGCGTTCGGCGGCGTCGATATCGTAGTGAATAATGCGGCAGTAGTGGCGATTGCGCGGTTCGAGGAAATGTCCGTTCGCGACTACCAGCGCCATATCGAGGTTAACCTGCTGGGTGCGATCTGGGTGGCTCGCGCGGCATGGCCGTTCATGATGAAGAAGCGCTATGGGCGCATTGTTAATATCGGATCCGACGCGCTGCGAGGGATGGCGCTGCACAGCGCCTATGGCACCACCAAGGGCGGGCTGTTCTCGCTGACACGGGCGCTGGCGGATGAGGGCGCGGCGCATGGGATCAAGGCAAATACCGTCAATCCGTTTGCCTATACGCGGATGATGCAGAGCACGCAGCGGGAGTCCTCGGCGATTCTGCAATTGTCGCGCTCGGCACTGCCGGCGGAGAAGGTCTCGCCGGTGGTGGCGTATCTCAGCCATGCGGATTGCCCGGTGAGCGGGGAATGTTTTGCCACGACCGGCGGTTCCGTGAAACGGCTGTTCCTCTCGGAGACGCGAGGCTTCGCCGATGCCGAGCTGACGATTGAGAGCCTGGCCGCGGGGTTTGCGCAGGTGATGGATATGACGGGTGCTACGATGACGCCGGCCGGTTTCACCGGGACGAATATCGAGGACATCAAGGCCTATGCGGAAGTGAGTGGCGCCGCCGGCGGGTAGGACGCGGACGGCAGGGGAGAAAACAAAAATGCACCGACTGGACGGGCTTGGATATCGCGATACCACCATCGTCATGACCGGGGCGGCTACCGGCATGGGTGCTGCCGCGGGCAGGATTCTGGGCGAGCTTGGCGCCAAAATTTACATTGTCGACCATCAGGAGCCGGGGATTGCCTGCGCAGGGTTTTATAAAACCGATCTGGCGAAGCCGGAGCAGGTAAGCGCGACTGTACGGGCGCTTGGAGAAATCGGGCCGGTTGACCATGTGTTTGCCTGCGCCGGGGCCCCGCATGTGGTGGGGCCGCTCAACTGCATGCTCATCAATTATATCGGAACCCGGCAGTTGATGGACGGGATCATTCCTTCGATGAAAGATGGGGGGTCGATTGCCATTATCTCGTCGGATGCGGGGATGGGCTGGCAAAGCAATCTTGCCAAAAATTTGGAATTTCTGGCGATTTCGGATGCGGTTGAGGCCGGGAAGTATTGCGCGGCGCATCCTGAATTCATCAAGGATGGGTATAGCGTCTCAAAGGAGATGCTGATTGTCTGGTCGAAGCATCACGGGGTGAAGCTTGCCGAGGCGCGGGCGATACGGGTGAATTGCATTGCCCCCTGCCCTACCGCGACGCCGTTCATGGACCCGACCATCAAGGATCTGGGCGAGGAATTTTTCAATGCCTTCCCCTATCCGCTGCTGCACCGGATGGCGACGGCGGAGGAGCAGGCCTGGCCGATGGTGCTGCTGAACAGCCGGCTGAACAATGTGGTCACCGGGGCGCTGCTATATACCGACCAGGGCTTTGCCGGCGGCGTGATGACCGGGGCACTGACGCCGCCGGTGACGCCGGGTTCCGCCAGAGGCTGAACAACTTATATATGCCGCTAACCATTTAAAACGAGGAAACCGACATGAGCGCCACCATTGTAAAACCCGAATACCACAAGCTGTTCATCGACGGGCAATTCGTCGCGCCCTCCGGCGGCGTGGAGAACATCATCAGCCCCTCCGATGAGGGCGTTGCGGGTATTGCGCCTTTGGGCACGGTAGCGGACGCCAAGACCGCCCTGGCGGCGGCACGGCATGCGTTCGATGAGGGGCCCTGGGCGACCGAACACCGCTCGGTTCGGGTGAAGAAGATGCGGCAATTGCTGGAAATGGTGCAGGCGCGCTCGGAGGAGGCGCTGCAGCTGATGCAGCTGGAAGTCGGCTTTACCAAGCGCGAGGCGGGTTTCCAGTTCCATTTCGGGATCGAACTTTGCTCGCGGATGCTGGATTTCGCCGAGGCCGAACTGACCAAGAACCTGCCGCTGCTCTCGACCCCGCAGCCGAACGGCACCATCAAGCTGGGCGGCGCCATTGTTGTGCGGGACCCGATCGGGGTGGTGGTTGCGGTGACCCCGTATAATGCCGGGCTGTTTCTGAGCCTGTTGAAGACAGTGCCGGCCCTGGCCGCCGGCAATTCGGTGATTTTGAAGCCGGCGCCGTTCACGCCGCTGCAGAGCTTTTTCATGACCGAGCTGATTGCGAAGCTGGACCTGCCGCCGGGCGTGTTCAACATTGTCAGCGGCGGCGCCGATGTCGGCGAGGTTCTGAGCTCCGACAAGCGCGTCGACATGATCAGCTTCACGGGGTCCGATAAGGTCGGGACCCAGATCATGATCCAGGCGGCGCAGCATATCACCAAATGCCATCTGGAGCTGGGCGGCAAGTCGGCAATGATCCTGCGCCACGACGCGGACCTTGCCACGGCCATTCCGAGCACATTTTACGGAAATTTCTCGCAGGCCGGCCAGGGCTGCGCCTGCACCACGCGGGTGCTGGTGGACAACAAAATCAGGGCGGAATTTGTTGCCGGCATGAAAGCAATGGCACCGAGTTGGAAAGTCGGCAATCCGTTCGACGAAGGTATTTCGATGGGGCCGGTGATCCGCGATGCGGCACGGGTGCGGACCGAGAAATTCGTCGAACGCGCGCTGACCGAAGGGGCGACATTGATTGCCGGCGGCAAGCGGCCGGCGCATCTGACCAAAGGATTTTATTTCGAACCGACGATTTTTGATAATGTGAAGCCGGATAGCTATTTGGCGATGAACGAGGTGTTCGGGCCGATTACCTCGATCATCGGCTTCGATACCGATGAAGAGGCGGTAAAGATTGCGAACACCTCTGACTTCGGTTTGAGCGGCGGCATCATCTCGCGCGATGCCGGTACCGCGTTGAACATGGCGATGAAAATCCGCACCGGCATGGTGTTGATCAATGGTGGGCCGGGACGGATGCACCCGGATACGCCGTTTGGCGGGTACAAGCGCTCCGGCCTTGGCCGCGAATGGGGCGAGGAAGGGTATCTGGAATATACGCAGATGAAATCGATCGCGTTTCCGGTCGGTTGAGGGCAAGCGGCATCGCGGTGACGCGGTGCCGCCTGGCCAGGGAGAAACAACGTGAGCGCCAGTAATGTGATGACGCGGCCAGCGCATATTCCCGAGGCTGCGACGGTTGATTTCGATATATTCAATGATCCGGAACTGAAGACTGATCCGCATGGGCGCATTGCCAGGCTGATGCGAGACGCCGCGCCGGTGTTCTGGACGCCGCGCAATGGCGGGCACTGGATGGCAGCCGGCTACGATGCGGCGTTCCAGGTCGCGCGGGATTATGAGAAATTTACCAATGTATATACCGGGCTCGACGGCGCCGCGGCGCCGACGAAACTAAATGGCAGACATATTCCGCGCTCGCTGCCGACGACGCTCGATCCGCCGGAGCACGGGATCTGGCGGGCGCCGCTGGCGGAGCCGTTTGGGCCGAAGGCGATAAGGGCAAGGGCCGAGGAAATCCGTTCGCTGGCTGTCGCGCTGATCGACGCGATTGTGGATAAGGGCCATTGCGATTTCATCGCGACCGTCGCCGAGCCGCTGCCGGTGCAGGTTTTCATGAAAATGATGGGGCTGCCACTGGAACGGCTGGAGGAATTCCGCAAGCTGGTGCAGCTGGTTTTGGGACCGTCGCTGCTGATAGCGGGGGAGACCAACCGGCTGATGTGCATGGTGGCCGACACGCTCGATGAGATTATCATCGCGCGGGAGCATGATCCGAAGGATGATTTGATCAGCGCGCTCTGGGCGGCGGATTTTGGCGGCCAGAAGGGGACGCTGGAGATCGTCGAGGATTTCAGCGTCAATCTGTTCGTGGCCGGGTTGGATACGGTAATCAACGGCATTGGCTACGGCATTCGCCACCTTGCGGCCAATCCGGAACTGCAGCGTCAGCTGCGGGCGGATCCGTCGCTGATCCCGGTGGCGGCGGAAGAAATCCTGCGCTGCTATACGTTTACCACGCCGCCGCGCTGGGTGGCCAAGGATCTGGAATTCTATGGCTGGCAAATGAAGGCCGGCGAGCGAATTGTGATTTACCTGCCGGCGGCGGATCTGGATGCGAAGGAATTCGATGCGCCGGAAAAATTCGATTTAAATCGCAGAGTCCCGCATCTCGCCTTCGGCGCCGGTGCGCATCGCTGTATTGGCTCGCATTTGGCGCGATTGGAATTGCATACGCTGTATGAGGAAGTGCTGAAGCGGTTGCCGGAGTTTCGGTTGGATCCGGAAAAGCCGGCCTCGTTCCGGCCTAGTTTTGTGTTGTCGTTTAATTCGTTGGAGATTCGTTGGGATTGAAGAGGAGGAGAAGCAGTTTTTTTTTGAAAAAAAGAACCACAAAACTTCTGTTTATCCTCGGCATGGGCTGCGGCGGCGGCAACGCCCATGCCCGAAATTAAAAGAAGTTTTTGCGTCGCTTTTTGAAAAGCGACCGCTTGCCTAACCTGCCACTGAAACTTCGACTGTTTCGATACGGCCATCGGTGTTGTTTGATACTGTTTCCGGGGCGTAGTGGCCGCTGGTGCACATGAAGAGGGTGCGGCCGGTTTTTCCGCCGAGCGCGCAGGAATAGGCGTAGCGGCCGGGGACCAGGGATATTTGGTGGGTGATGGTGCCGCCTTCGAGGACGCGGGCGAAGCGGCCTGAGTTTGGGGAGGCAAGCCAGATGCCGCCTTCGTTGTCGCCGCAGATGCCGTCTGGGAAGAGTTCTTTTGGGAGCTGCGCGAAGACGCGGTGGTTTGAGAGTTGGCCTTGCGCGTCGATGTCGTAGGCGATCAGTTTGCCGGCGGCGCTTTCGGCGACGATCAGGGTTTTGCCATCCGGGCGGACGATCATGCCGTTGGCAACGAGGAGTTTTTCATTTGTGGCGATGGATGGTTGGCCTTGCAGGTCGACGGTTATGAGGGGTGCGGCGTCGAACGGGGGTTCCATGGTGAGCTTGCCAATATAGCAGCGGCCGTCGGCGGTGGTTGCCATGTCGTTGATGGAAGGGACCAGAGCGGTGAGGTCGGCGTGGATGGAAAGATCGCCTTCCGGGGTTAGGCGCAGGACGCGGGCTGTTTCCATTTCGTTGATGAGGAGGTCGCCGTTTTCGGCGAAGCCAAGGCCGCCGGGGCGGCCAGGAACAGTGCAGAGTTGCTCACTTTCGCCTGTTTCCGAGACAGCGTAGACGGCCTGGCCATACATGTCGGAGAAATACAGGCGGCCGTTTCGCCAGCGCGGGCATTCCGGCAAGTGCAGGCCCTCGAATATGGTGCGCAAAGGTGTTCTTATTTCGATCATGGACGTTCATCCCGGCGATGGTGATTTTGCAGTTTTTTTAGCAATTTTCTGGTATTTTGTCGAGCCAATTGGTTTTTGAAAACTACGAAATAACTTTCGTGGACTAAGTCGGCGTGCTACGTTGGCGGAGCATAAATCCGAAATAACTGCCGTAAAGTCCAGCTTCAGGAGCAAGAATGGCGCACCCTGTTTTTGATAATCGCGTTACCCGCATGCTGGGGGTCGATATTCCGATTGCCAACGCGCCGATGGGCGGAGTTGTCAATCCGGTTTTGGTGGCAGCGGTGGCGGAGGCCGGTGGGATTGGGATGATTCCGGGTTCGATGGGTGCGGCTTATGCAAGCGGTTTTATTGAAGATATGAAGGCGCGGACCAATCGGACGTTTGGCGTGAATATTCCGGTGTCCTTCAGCGATCCTTCGATTGCCGACACGCTGCAGGAACAGGGCATTCGCTATGTGACGACCTCGACCGGGCCGGTGGCGAGCTTTACCGCAAAGCTGCAGCAAGGCGGGATTAAGGTTTTTCATGTCGTGACGTCACTGGATACGGCAAAGCAGGCGGCGGATGCGGGAGTCGATGGCTTGATTGTGGAAGGTAGCGAAGGTGCCGGGCTGCGGGGTGCAACCGAAGTTTCCATGATGGTGCTGCTGCCGTTGATTACCGGGCATATCGATCTGCCGGTGATTGCGGCGGGCGGGATTGTCGACGGGGTTTCCATGGCGGCGGCGTTTGCGATGGGTGCCGAGGGCGTGCAGATGGGAACAAGGATGCTGGCGTCGCTGGAATCCAGCGTGCATGATAATTTCAAGGCGACGCTGGTGGCAACGCCGGAAACCGGCACGCTGTTCATCAACCGGCATTTGAAGAAGCCGCTGCGGGTTCTACGAACCAGGACCACCGAGAAATACGAATTCGCGACCGAGGGCGATGCTTTTATGGAGCTGGTCCGGGGCGTGCCGCGGGTTTATCAGGAAGGCGATATGGAAGCGGGTTTCGCCAGCGTGGGGTCGTCTACTGGGCGGATTGAGGATGTGGCGCCGGTGGCGGAGATTATTCGGCGCACGGTTGAGGAGTTTGGCGCCGTGATCGAACGGTTGGGCAGCAATCATCTGCGAAGATAACAATAAAAATAACTGCGAGGGTTTGAGCGATGTCTGAAATATTGGAAATGACTTCGGAACGGTTTTTATCCCGGTGGATTGAAGAGGAATTAAATCTGGAAGTTATCTCGGTTGAGCGGCAAAAACGCTGGCGGGCTGGCTGGTATGTGGAGGTGCGGACACCGGCCGGCGCCTTGCGGACGCTGTTCGTGCGCGGCGATCGGGAAGCGACGACGATAACAAATCGTTTCGATATGGAATATAATATTCTTTGCACGCTGGAGGCCGAGGGGATTCTGGTGCCGCATATTTATGGGATGTGTCCGAATCCGAAGGCGATCGTCATGGACCAGGCGGCCGGGCGGCCGGATCTTTCCACTACGGATTCCGATGAGGAACGAGCCGCCGTGCTGGACCAGTATATGGAGGAGCTGGCAAAAATTCATGCGATCGATCCGGCGCGATTCGACCCTATCGAGTTGCCGCGGCCGCGGGCGGCGGGGGATAATGTGCCGGCGCAGTTTGAGAATTATGAGAAGGCTTTTCGCAAGGCGAAGCGGCGGCCCGAACCTATCCTGGAATATCTGATCGGCTGGGTGAGGCGCAATGCGCCGAAGGGGGAACGACCTGTCTCATTTCTGGTGTGCGATCCGGCGCAGTTCATGTTTGATGGAGACAAGCTCACGGCTGTTCTGGATTTGGAGATGGCGTATATGGGCGATCGCACCCATGATCTGGCGGCGATTCAGCTGCGGGATACGTCTGAGCCGCTGGGCGATATCGGGCGGGCACTGCGGCATTATGAAGCGTACACCGGCACGAAAATCGATGCGGCGGCGTTTGATTATTATGCCATCGCCTGGTGCGCGGTGACGCCGATTTCGATGACGGAGAGCATCACCGAGGGCAGGCCGACCGGGAATGTGCTGCAATATCTGGAGTGGTGGACGGCGTTTTGCCGGATACCGCTGGAGCTGATTATGGCATCGACCGGGCGGGCATTGCCGGCGGTTGCGCCGATTGTGGGAGAGCGGGCGCCGTCCGCGCCGATGGCGGAGAGTCTGGTTGGGGCTATCAAGGCGTTGCCGGCGGAGGATGGATTTGCCAGCTACGAACGTGGTGCGACGGCGAAGCTTGCTGAGTATATGGCGAGGGTTGCCGATTATGGTCCGGGGATCATGCGCCAGGATATTGCGGATATTGAAGCGCTGCTGGGGCGGAAGTTTGCGGGATGGCAGGCGGCCGATGAGGCGCTGGAGGCGTTTGTGGCGCAGGCCGGGGCCGAGCATGACGATAAGTTATTGCCGTTGTTGTACAAGCGGGCCGAGCGGCAGTGCCAGTTGTTCAGGCCGTTTTTGTCGCGGGAAAGTGTTAGTATCAGTTTGAAGACTTTTAAGGAGCTGATTGCGGAATAGATGAGAAGACGGTGGGTTGCGCTTCGCTTACCCGCCATACGGAGTGGGGCGTTGGGATGCCAACGCCCATGGCCCAGCATATAAAAGTTTTTTGGTGCCGCTTTTTTTCAAAAAAGCGGCTGCTTCGCTTAATGCGTTACGACGTCGCCTTTAACGGATTTGGTCTGCATGGCCTGCACGCGGCCGGCGAGATACAGGATGGCGGCGAAGTAGAGGCCGCCGAGGAGGGTGGAGGCTGCTACGTCGAGGAAGTTCACGTTGGCGACGACGGGTGCTGCCGTGAATATGGCCAGGAACAGCAACGTAAGCGGGTTCAGCAGGATTGGAATCCAGTTGGCGAATGTCAGCAGCATGCCGGCGATGATGAAGAGCATTGCGATGGCGAAGCCCAGGGCGCCCATATGCGCTGGCAGCGTGACGAGGGCCCAGGAGATGGCGATGCCGAGCAGGGCGCCGAGCATGTATTTTGGAAATAGTTTGAAGTCGCCTTTTTCCACGAAGGCCCAGTAGAAGGCGAAGACGAAGGCGGCGAAGTTGGCGTGCAGGTGGAAGACCTGCATCGCCAGCACGACCCAGCCGATGGAGATGACGAGCGAGAAGACGGTGATGCCGGCGGCCGGCAAAAAATTCAGGCGTGCTGTTGGGTCCTGATCGGACATTGGATGTTCCCCTCAATGAAAGATTTTTGTTTTATTGCGGGGAGGAAAGCACGATCCGTTTCTAATTGTCTACCTCTTAGCGAAATAGGCTTCGGTAGCGGCGAAGGCTGTGGTGTCGATGCCTGCCTGTCTGGCGCTGGACAATGCGGTGGCGACGTCTTTTTCCAGATAGGGGCGGGTAATGCCGTCGATTGCGTCGATGGAGGCGCCACCGAAGAGTTTCGCGGCGAAGCTGGCGCCGCTGCAATCCTGGATGATGCGGGCGATGAGCTGGGTGTCGAGCTGTTGCTGTTCGGCCATGCGCAGGATTTGCGCGGCGCTCTGGACATTGGACGCGAACAGCAGGTTGTTCAGCAGCTTGACCATCTGGCCATGGCCGAGCGGGCCGACGTGATGGATGGTGCCGCCATAGGTGCCGATCAGCGGGCGGGCGCGCTCGATGGCGGCGGCCTCGCCGCCGGTGATGAGGGTGAGTGTGCCGGCGGCGACTTCGACCGGGCCGCCGCTGAAGGTGGCGTCGATGACCGAGACGCCGGCGGGCGCCAGCGCGCCGATTTCGCGGGCCAAAGCGGGCGAGCCGGTGGTGTGGATGACCAGGATCGCGCCCGGGCGCATGGCGGCCAGGGCGCCGGCGAACAGGACTTCGCGCAATTGCGGATCGGAATAGACGCAGAGGCCGAGGATGTCGGATTGCGCGGCGATGGCAGTGTAGTCATCGCTGCTGGTAGCACCCGCGGCCGACAACTCGGGCAGGCCCCTGCCCCGCGCGTAGACGGTGACATTGTGACCGGCGGCGAGCGCCTGTTTGGCCATGCCGGTGCCGATGCTGCCCAGTCCCACCCAGCCGATTTGCATGTGATTTTTCCTTATCCGTTTGGTTTTGGAGCGGTTTTCGGCGCAACCGTTGCGGCGCGCAAGACACCGGGTGCGGGACTTGCCAATTGGGGGAACTCGTTTGACAATGCCGCGAACGAACATCAGGGACAAAATTATGACTGGAATGCGCTTCACCTGGCCCGCTTTGATCGCCGCCGCCTTCCTGCTTGCCCATGCCGGGGCCGCACAGGCGCAGATCATCAATCCGTTCGGGGTGAACAACGGAACCGCGCTCACCGCGGAAGACTATAAGGTTGCGCGCGTTGCGGTGGGGAAATTGCTGGATGAGCCGCCGGCCGTCGGGAGATATGAGGACTGGAGCAACCCGGCCTCCGGCAACAAGGGCAAGCTGACGATCACCGATATATTCACCAGGGACAGCATGCCCTGCAGGAAGGTGAATTCGCTCATCGAGTACAGCAAAAAGGGCTCCGCGCCGGTGACGCTGGTGTTGGACACCTGCAAAACGTCGGCCGGCTGGAAGGTCGTTCCGAACGATTAGAGCGGAGCTTTAGTCTCGGCTTTAATCGGTGGGGACGATGCGAGCCCAATCGAGGTCCGGGTTGAACGACTTCATCTGCGCGACCTCGGTGGCGGTACCGGGCCCCAAATCCTGCTGGAAGGCCACCCCGTCCTGGTTGATGATAAAGGTCATGATGCCGGTGCTGCCGTAGACGGCGGGCCAGGCGACGAAGGCGAAGCCGCCAGTCATTTTGCCGTTGACGATATAGTTTTTGGCGCCCTCGGCAGCGTCCGGTCCCTGGCTTTTCAGGATGCGGTATAAATAGCCGTGATAGGGCTCGGGCTTGGGTGAGTCCGGCACAATGGTGTCGGCGTCGAGATAGCCCTCGCTCTGCGCCTGGGCGATGAGCGGGGCGAGCGGGCTAGGGATTTCGCCGTTGCTGGCGTCCCAATAAAGCCCGTCTTCCTGGCCCGGCGTGCTGAACACCTGACCGGCGTAGACGCCGGTGCCGGTGCTGTCCTGCATGCGCCCGAAGAAATCCTGCTGGGCTTCGACGCAGGAGAATAGGGTTTGAATCGCGAGCAGTTCGTTGGTGCCGATGCGGCGGTCGATGATTTGCTGGATGCCGACCGAAGTATCAAAGCTCCATTTGCCCTTCGATTGGACAAGGGGAATGGGGAGCGGCCAGGCGTTTTCGCCGACCGAGAGGATGACGCTGCCGTCGGGCTGTGTTGCCATGGAATGGTCTTGCGCATAGCGGGCAACAAATTTCGCGGCGGTTGCCTCATCGGCCACCTTGTCGCCGGATGCGACCAGATGCGCGCCGTCGGGGCCGAAGATGGCCGAAAGGGCTTTCGGGTCGTCGGATTTCAGGGCGCTGATCAATGCGTCGACCGCGGCTTGCGGGGAGGCGAAGCTTCGCTGGGCGGCGGATTCGGTCGTGGCGGCCGCTGGCGTTGCATAAGCAACGGCCAGCGTGCCGGTGGGTGCCATGCAGAACCCGCCCAGGATGACTGCCGCCGGGATGTTCAGGCGCCGGAACCGCCGATGCGTTAGAACTGTTCTCATCTGCGTCTTCCTCCGCCGCCGCCCATTCGTCCGCCACCGCCGTCAGGTCGGCCGCCGCCCGCGCGCATGCCGCCGGCCTCCCGGCTTTGCGCACCGCGATTGCCGAACTGGGATGCGGTCTTGCCTTGATTCATGCCCGACAGCGCGCCCGGCTGGCGAGCGCCGCCGCCAGGTTTGGGCCGGTTGGCGGCAGCACCGCCGCCCTGTGCCGGACGATTGCCGTTGCCCATGCCGGCGCCATTGCCGGTTTTGTTGAACCCGCCGCCCGGTTTGTTGCCGTTGCCGGGTTTATTCAGGCCGCCACCGGGGTTGCCGCCGTTTCCGGGCCGGTTGCCGCCGATGCCGCCTGGGGGTTTAGTAATGTTTCCAGGAACATCTACGCTCGGCCGCCCGATGGCGTTTGACGGCAGGCCGCCGCCACGGCCGGGCCGGCCCACGGGGCCGCCCGGCGGGCGCGTGGGCCGGTTGCCGGCGTCAGCCGGCCGGTTGGCCTTCCAGTTGGAGTTATGGATTTGCGTGCGGTTGGCGTTGATATTGTTGTATCGGTTCACGTTGACGTTAATGTTGCCGTGGTAGCCGCCGTAGCCCCAGGCTGGCCGCGCCCAGCCCCATAGGCTGGACGTGACCGCAATGCCGACGCCGAATGCGATGCCGGAGGCCAGCGCGTAGCCGGGCGGCGGCGGCCAATAAACCGGCGGATAGGCCGGGTAGGGCCAGGCGCCATAAACGACAGTGGGATTATAGGCCGGAACATAGACGACATTCGGCTGCGCCGGCGCGATGATGATGGCCTGGTTTTCGGTGCTGACGGTCTGTTGTTCGTTCGATTGCAGCTGGCCTGCTTCCTGCGCCTGCCGGCGCAGGCGCTGGATGGAATCCATTACCGCATTTTCCTGGTTTTCCACCGCGTAGCCAAGCTGCTGCACCCAATCCAGCTTCTCATTCATGGTATTGAGGATTTGTGGAAACGGTACCAGGGATTTGACGGACGGATCCCAGCTTTGGCGCTCCAGCGCGCTTGCCAGCGCGTCGCCCGTGAGGGCTTTGTTGGCGGGGACCTCAAGCCAGCGATGCGCCTGTACGATCTCCAGCGGATAGGCGGAGGCCATGAGGATTTGCGTCAGCAACTGGTCCGGGTAGAGGGCGATGGGCGCCAGCAAAGCGTCGAGCTGTTCGGTTGTGTAGTCCTGGCTGGTGTCCGCGGTGCTGTCCGATGCGGCCAGGGCTTGAGCGTCCTGTGCCAGAGCGGAGAATGTTGGCGCGCCGGCTAATAAAACGGCGCAGATGGCGGCTTCGATGCCGCGGCGGCCAAGACGGATTGCCGATCTGTGCCATGGGTTACCGGAGCTGCCGGAAGCTGCTGGTTGATCTCGCATTTTGTTTCCCTGGCGCATTTGAATTTAAGTCTCGGCTCTTGCGACAGGCTTCTTATCTTACAACCTGGTTTTGTTAAACAATAAATATGGAATGTTTTGCTGACTTTCGGCGCGTAGCGCTCGGCGTCCGAGGCGGCGATTGTTTACCGACAAATTTGTTTTTGAGGCCGGATGAGGCGGTGCCTTGCGTTCAGGGAAGCGTGATTGACCCGAAACGTTAAATTTGGTTTATCTGCGTCAACAAGGCCGGGGTGATGATGACGGCGGATAGCGGACACTCGGGGAGTCGGTTCGCGGTAGAGGCGACGGCGAATAGCCATTTCGCCTGGATAAGGACACGGCTGGCCTTGGAGAATACGTTCCTGGCCTGGGTGCGAACCGCGGCATCGCTGATCGGCTTTGGTTTCACCATCGTTCAATTCTTTGAACGACTGCCGCCGCTGAAACGGAAACCTCTGCTTCCCGGCGGACCGCGCGATCTGGGGCTTGCGTTGATCCTCGCTGGAGTCATCGCGCTTGGCGTTGCAGCGCTGCAGTACAGAAGCATCAATCAATATTTGCGCAATAACGGTTTTGAAGTGCTCGTGGGAGCGCTTGACGGCCGCTACAAATCCGCGACGCCGGCGCTGGCGGTGCTGCTTTTCCTGATCGGGTTGTTTGCTTTTTTCACCGTATTTTTCCGGCTGTCGTGACGAAGTTGGCTTCGCCGCGGGCGCGCGATTTCAGAACTTTCTCTCTGCAGGCTTGATTTTATCGAAATCTTTAGAGGAGCAAAAAGACGTGGCCAAAAAAGCAAAAAAAAAAACGTCGGGCAAACCGAATATTCTCATTTTATGGGGGGATGACGTCGGCTGGTGGAATATCAGCTACAATAGCCGCGGGCAGATGGGGTACCGGACGCCGAATATCGACCGGGTTGGCAATGAAGGCACCGCGTTTACCGATTACTACGCGCAACAAAGCTGCACTGCCGGGCGCGCCGCCTTTATCACCGGGCAGAACCCGATCCGCACCGGGCTGACCAAAGTGGGCATGCCGGGCGCCGATGTCGGGCTGTCGGCGGAAGACCCGACCATTGCTGAATTGCTGAAGCCGTTGGGCTATGCGACCGGGCAGTTCGGCAAGAACCATCTTGGCGACAAGGATAAATTCCTGCCGACGCTGCATGGGTTCGACGAGTTTTTTGGAAATTTGTACCATTTGAATGCCGAGGAAGAGCCGGAAGATCAGGACTATCCGAAGAACCCTGAGTTCAAGAAGAACTTTGGGCCCCGTGGTGTTCTGCATTGCTATTCTGACGGCAAGGGCGGGCAGAAAATCGAGGATACCGGGCCGCTGACGAAAAAGCGGATGGAAACCATCGATGACGAAACGACCGAAGCGGCGCTGAAGTTCATCGACAAATCGCATGAAGACGGCAAACCGTTCTTTGTCTGGTACAATACCACGGCCATGCATTTCCGTACCCATCCGGCGCCGCAGCATAAGGGCAAGAGCAACGGCCAGGGCGATTATAACGACGTGATGGTCGCGCATGATGAGCGGATCGGCACGATGCTGGGGAAACTCGACGAGCTTGGCATCGCCGAGAATACGATCGTGATGTATTCGACCGATAACGGGCCGCATTTCAATACCTGGCCGGATGCCGGCATCACGCCGTTCCGCGCCGAGAAGAACACCAATTGGGAAGGCGGTTGGCGGGTGCCGGCATTCGTGCGCTGGCCCGGCGTTATCAAGCCGGGCCAGGTGCTGAACGATATCGTGACGCATCAGGACTGGCTGCCGACGCTGCTGGCCGCGGCCGGCGAACCGGATATCAAGGCGAAGCTGCTGAAGGGCCATACCATCGGCAAGAAAACCTATAAGGTTCACATCGACGGCGAAAACATGCTGCCGTATCTGAGCGGCGAGGTGAAGGAGAGCCCGCGGAAATTCTTCTTCTATATCAGCGATGACGGCGAGATCATGGCGATCCGGATGCTTGATTGGAAGGTCGTGCTGATGGAGCAACGGGCCAAGACATTGGCCTGTTGGTTTGAGCCGTTCGTGAAACTACGGGCGCCGAAAATGTTCAACCTGCGGCGCGATCCGTTCGAGCGGGCGGATGAGAATTCCAATACCTATTGGGATTGGGTGATTTCACACACTTACATTGTCTATGCGATGCAGGCGATCGTCGCGGGTCAGCTGGAAGCGTTCAAGAAGTTTCCGCCGCGGCAGAAACCGGCTTCTTTCAATCTGGACGCGGTGCTGGCGACGCTGCAGGAAGCCGGAAGTAGTGCAAACCACTGAGCCCGTGCTGAACGGGGAAAGGGCCGCGGCGAACGCGGCCCTTTTTACGCCGGCGCGTTGATCGATTAGAACGGGCCATGGAACAGACCGCGGGCGAGCTGGTTGCCGTTGAAGCGGTGATCAACCATTGGATACGGATCCTGGGCGTCGGGATCGACGTGTTCGGCGTGTTGATCATCGTGCTTGGCATTATATGGTCCACCCGCGGTTTTTTTGTCAGGTTTCCGCCTAGCGGAAACGCCAGTTACGATCAGTACCGCATACAGATCGGCCGCAGCCTGATGCTGGGTCTGGAAGTGCTGGTCGCCGCCGATATCGTTAAAACCGTCGCACTGGAGCTGACCTTCAGGAGCCTCGGGGTGTTGGCTGGGCTGGTCGCCATTCGTACGTTTTTGAACTGGACGCTGGTGTTGGAAATCGAGGGACGCTGGCCGTGGCAGCCGGTACGCAGCCCAAACGGTAAGGGCGACGCGCCTTGAAGGTGAAATAACGTGCAAGCGCAGCAGCTGATCCAGATCGCACTTCTGTTGAGTATCTTTCTGGTCGTGTTCTCGCTTGGGCTTGAGGCCAAGCCCGGGGATGCGGTGTTTTTGCTGCGCCGGCCGTCATTGGCGCTGCGCTCGTTGCTGTCGATGCATATCGTGATGGTGGCGTTTGCTGTTGCGGTCACGCAGCTCTTTAAGCTTGATCCTGAAATCGAGGTCGCGATCCTGGCGCTTGCGGTCTCGCCGGTGCCCCCGGTGCTGCCGAGGAATAGCCGGAAGGGCGGCGGCGATAATTCCTATAGCGTCGGACTGCTGTTTGTCGCAGTGCTGGCCGCTTTCGTGATCGTGCCGGTGTCCATCGACGGGCTGGGGCGTTATTTCGGCGTGAAAGCCTATATGCCGCCCGGGAAAATTTTGCCGATTGTGCTGATCACCGCGCTGGTGCCGATGGTGAGCGGCATATTGTTGAGCAGGTTCGCACCCAAATTTGCAGCGCGCCTGGTCGGGCCGCTTGGGAAAGGGGCGTGGATTTTGCTGCTCGCTGTGGCGTTGCCGGTGATTATTTTCAATGCGGGGCTGATGTTCAGCATGCTTGGAAACGGCGTGCTTGCGGTGCTGGTCGCATTCAGCCTGGTGGGCCTCATGGTGGGCCATTTGCTCGGCGGCCCGGACCCCGAGGCGCGGACGGTGCTGGCGCTTGCGACCTGCGTGCGGCATCCGGGCATTGCACTGACGATCGTCGCGGTGAATTTTCCGCATCTGAAATCCGCCGTGCTGGCGGTTATTCTGTGGCACCTGATTGTCGGGATGATTTTGACAACGCCCTACAAGACCTGGCGCAGGAAAAGTAGCAGGTAGAAAAGCACTTCTTTTTCTGAAGAAAAAGGCTAGCCGCCCGCGAAAGCAAAAAGACTTTGTCCTCTGGGTCATGGGCGTTGGGGCTGACAACGCCCATGACCCAGAGTAACAAAAGTTTTTGCGTCGCTTTTTTCAAAAAGCGACCTCCTTGGAGCTTCCTTATGGATGCAGTTACGGCAGAGGCAAAAGCTGAGGACCGGTTCTCGGATATGCGGCGGATTCCCGGAGGGGTGTTTGTTATGGGATCGGACAGCCATTATCCGGAAGAGGCGCCTAGCCACCGGGCGGCGGTGGATGCGTTCTGGATTGATCGCGCGCCTGTGACCAACCGGCAGTTTCGGGAGTTCGTTAAGGCGACCGGGCATGTGACCTTTGCCGAGAAGGTGCCAAAGGCGGAGGATTATCCGGGGGCGTTGCCGCATATGCTGTATGCGGGATCGCTGGTGTTTACGCCGCCGGCCAAGCAAGTGAGCACCAAGAACTGGAGCCAGTGGTGGAGCTTTTTGCGGGGCGCCAACTGGCGGCGGCCGTATGGGCCGAAGAGCAATATGAACGGGCTTTGGGATCATCCGGTGGTGCATTTGGCTTACGCCGACGCGGCCGCCTATGCGCAATGGGCGGGCAAGGATTTGCCGACCGAGGCGGAGTGGGAATTTGCCGCGCGCGCCGGGCTGGAGGGCGCGGAATTTTCCTGGGGCGATGAATTTACGCCGGGCGGCGTGCATATGGCCAACACCTGGCAGGGGATTTTTCCGGCGGAGAATTTGCTGACGGATGGGTTTGCAAGGACCTCGCCGGTTGGCGCGTTTCCGCCGAATGCCTATGACGTTGTCGATATGATCGGCAATGTTTGGGAATGGACTGCCGATTGGTGGTCGGAAAAACACCAGGCGGATGCGGCGAAGGCCTGCTGTATTCCGCAGAACCCGCGCGGCGGCGCTGAAGCGGATAGTTTTGATAACTGCACGCCGGAGATACGGATTGCGCGGAAGGTGCTGAAGGGCGGCTCACATTTATGTGCGCCGAATTACTGCCGGCGGTATCGGCCGGCGGCGCGGCACGCGGAGCCGGTAGATACGTCGACCAGCCATGTTGGGTTTCGCTGCGTGATTCGCGGGTGAGTGAAGAAGTCGCTTTTGAAAAAAGCGACACAAAAACTTTTGTATGCCGGGGCATGGGCGCTGAAGACCCAACGCCCCAGGCCCAGCATAACAAAGTTTTTTTGCTTCTTTTTGTTCACAAAAAGAAGTGCTTGCTACTTGCCTTCCTTCGGCCAGCGGCGGTGGAGCCATAGCCAGGATTCCGGCTTGGCGCGGATCCAGCGTTCCAGGGTTTGGTTTACGGCCAGCAGGATTGCGTAGGTGTCGGATTTTTTGTCGTTGGTTCTGGGGATGTTGAGCGGGGGTTCGACGACCATTCGGAAGCGTGCGGGGCCGAGGCGGGTCACGTGGATGGGCAGGATGGGGGCCTGGAAGCGTAGCGCGAACTGGGCGAGGGCCGGGGCGGTCATTGCGGTGCGGCCGAAGAAGGGGACGGGAATGCCGTCGTTCATTTTCTGATCGACGAGCAGGCCGAGCGAGCCGCCGGATTGCAAGTGCGACAGGGCCGCGCGGGCGCCTTGCGGGCCCTTTGCAAACATGTCGACGTTCGGGGTCAGGGCTTTTTGTCGCAAGGATTGGATGATGGCGTTGGCTGTGGGGTTTGAAGCGGCGCGGTAGAAGCCGGATACGGGGAAGCCGAGGCTGGCGGCGATGGGGAGGATCATTTCCCAATTGCCGAGATGGCCTGAGAAGAACAGCGCTTGGGTGCCGGCGTTGCGGAGGGTTTCGATATGCGCTTCGCCTTCGATTTCCCAGCCTGGTCCGGACGGCGTGCGCCGCAGCGCGCTTAAATGCGGCAGTTCGGCCGCGGTGCGGCCGAGATTTTCCCATACGGCGCGGATGATGCGCGCCCGTTCGGTTTTGGGCAGGTCAGGGAAGGCGTGGCAGAGATTGCGGTCCGCGACGCGGGCGACCGAGAGCATGGGGCCGATGGAGCGGGTGACCCAGCCGCCGAAATTAGAGGCGTTTACCGGGCCGAGGCAGCGCAAAAGCAGGATTGCACCGCGAAGGCTGGTTGCCTGCACGATATGCGACAGGCCGCGTAGCGATCGCACAAATCCATCCACGGCGCCGTTCTATGCGACAGCGGGCCTGAAGCAAAGAACCGCGGGTGTTTTTACGGCCCTGGGTAGATTTGGGTAATTTTTGCGCCTTCAAGGCCAAGACCCGCCATCAAGCCCTGCTGGCTGAAGGGGACGGCGTAGACATCCTGGGTAAGGCTGGTTGATGTGAAGCTTTTTGCCATGCCCGCGTTGACCACCACGACACTGGGTCCGGCACCTACCGACCATCCACTGCTTTTTGAAAGGTAGCTCAGGGCGGATTTGTTCATGAAGAACATGGCGAGGCTGAAGGCCTGGACGCCGGCTTGAAGGCCGTAGGATCCCGACGAGGTGTTATAAAAACTTGTGGGCAGGCCGTCTTGGAACAGGGTACCGTCGCCGGTGGTGGCGCCGATGATGAAGCCGGCCTTGTAGATGCGCGGAAACACCAGGATGGCGGTTGCACGGCTGCCGAGGGCTTTTGCTTTTGGCTGTTGCGCGTAGAGCGTCGCCAAAGCTGTGTCCGAGTTGCGGATGAGTTCATCGGCGGAAGCGGCGTAGGCAGCGGTGGAACCGGCGAGCGATACTATTGTTGCGGAAGCGAGGCTTGATCCCAGGTTTCGGCGCGTAAGGTTCATCATATCTCTCCAATCGGAATCGTCGTCAGCAGATCTTTTCCTGTTCGGTTCCTGTTTGGCTGCTTTTGTTCTGGCTAATGTTCTTTGGATTGGTCTTTTTAGTCAAAAATCTTCATTTGATTTAAACCGGGCCTGTAACCAAGTCAATTTTTTGGAACTCAACAGGTTGGGGTTTTCGGCGCGATGACATTCTGGCGCGTTATTCGGTGGATCGGTTTGGCGCTGCTGGCGCTGGTGATCGTGCTTGTGGGTTTGTGGTGCGCTTTGGCGCTTTGGTATCGCCTTCCCGCCCGCCAAACGCTGCGCGACGTGACCACCGGGGTCGTGATCGCTTTGATCGTTCTTGCGAATATTCTGATATGGACACGGCTTCGATGGCCGGCGATTGCCGGCTACGCCATATTATTCGGGCTTGTCTGTCTCTGGTGGTCGACGATTACCCCGTCCGGCAATCGCAACTGGATGGCCGATGTCGCCCGCAATGTCACCGGCGAAATCGATGGCGATCAACTATCTGTGCAGAATGTGCGGAATTTCGACTGGCGCAGTGATACGGATTTCGACCAGAAATGGGAGCAACGATCCTATCGTCTCTCCGATGTCAGCAATGTCGATCTGATCATGTCATACTGGTCCGGCGAGGCGATTGCGCATACCATCGTAAGCTTCGGATTCAAGGACGGACAGCGGCTGGATTTTTCGATTGAAACCCGCAAGGCGCAGGGCCAGAGCTATTCGACGGTTGCCGGATTTTTCAAGGAATATACGCTGATCATCATTGCCGCCGATGAGCGCGATGTGGTGCGGGTGCGGAGCAATATCCGGGGTGAGGATGTTCGGATTTATCGGGTGCGGATGCAGCCGGCCGACGCGCAGAACTTACTGCGGGGCTATATCGGCGCAGCGAATGACCTGGCCGTCCGGCCGCGGTTCTATAATACGGCGACAGCGAATTGCACGACGCTGGTATACGGGCTGGTGGCAAAGATCCATCCAGGACTGCATTGGGATCCGCGCATTCTGATCTCCGGCTATCTGCCGAATTATGTTTATAGCCTGGGCGCGTTGGATACTCGCATTCCGTTCGACCAGCTTCGCACACTGGCGAAGATCGATGACAAGGCGCGGCGGGCCGGTGACGCTACGGATTTCTCTAGCCAAATCCGGGTGGGCCTGCCCGCGCCTTAAGGCCGCGATTACTTGCTGCCGGACAGGATGTTGATGCCGCCGCTGGCGATGACGACGAGTGTGATGACCGAGATGGAGGCCTGCAGGAGCATCAGCATTTTGGCGCGTGACGTCAGCGGCAACGTGTCGGTGGGGCTGAAGGCGAAGCTCGTCATGAAGGCGAGGAACAGATAGTCGACGTAATGCGGTTCCCATAACTCGAAATGCGGCAGCGGGCCGCTGCGCTGGGGAAACAGGAAGTCCCATCTGTCTTCATGGCGCGTGCCCTCGACGCCCGGCGGGTCGATGATCCAGTACCAGAGGGAAAAGATCAGAATATTCGATATGATCATGAGCACGACGTTGCGCATCAGCTCGGCGGCGTTAACGGTGCCGGCGCCGAACAGCTCTTCCATCAGTCCCGCGGTCTGCGCGAGCAATCCAATTGTAAACAGAACGTTGGTAATTATAACAAGGCGGAACATCGCGGTTTTGCGCCGGGTGAGGTAGAGCGCGGCGGCGGCTACGACAAGTCCGATACGGACGACTTCCATTGCGGGAACGGCGATCCTGAACAGGACCTCTTTGGTCACGACCGCCGACATCATGCTTTCCAATATGCCGATGAGCGTGCCGTAGGATAGCGAGCCGGAAATTTGCGCCTGCGCCAGGGAGACCACCAGCATGATCAGTACAATAGTGGCGAGACCGCGGCCGCGACTTGAAAAGAACGATTTGATCGGGACGAAGCTGTTCAAAGCGATTGGCTCATAAGCCATCCTGTTTAGTAATTTTTTATTGATTCTACAATTCTCGTGGCTGGTACTGGGGCCGGCACAGGTTGGCGCGCATAAAAAAGCCTCGGTGGTTTCCCACCGAAGCCTTTTTAGGCATTGCCGTGAAAATGAAATAAAGAGCTTTTGAGCGTTCTATTGCAGAACGATCTGCACGCGGCGGTTTTGCGGTTCACGTACGCCGGGGCCGGTCGGCACCAGCAGATTGGTGTCGCCAAAACCCTGGGCGGTGATCTCGGACGCCGGAACACCGTCGGTGACCAATTGCGCCTGAACCGCCTTGGCGCGGCGGACCGACAGACCCTGGTTATAGGCGGCGGTACCGGAGGTATCGGTATAGCCGTTGACGGCGATCGTCGTGGTTTGCTGGGATTTGCTGTCGGATGCCGCCTGCGCGATGATGTCCAGCGCCCGCGGCGTCAGGCTGTATTTATCCCAGTCGAAGAACACCAGATAGGTTTTGGCCGGGGCTGGCGCCGGGGCGGCGACGGGCTCTGCCATCGGCGGCGGCGGCGGCGGCGGCGTATACAGCTGGTAACGCACGCCGAGCAGGAAGGAGTTGTTCAAGCTGTTATTCGCCTTGAAGGTGCTGGCGATGCCGTTGTAGTCGCCATCGTATTTGCGGTTACCGAGGAGCGCCAGGAAGCGATATTCGCCGGTGAAGGAGAGGCCCGGAACCGGCGCGAAGGGAACGGCAAGGCCGATGATGCCCTGGGTCGCGAATGAGCCCTTGCTTTGGTTGGCGTAGAGACCGCCCGGGCTCAGCAGCTTGTTGAAATCGTCTTCCTGGTAGCCGACACCGGCGCCGACATAGGGGAACAGCAGGGTCGAGCCGATATTGAAGTCGTACAGGCCATTGACCATGCCGCCGTATTTCTCATCGCGGCCGCCGGCGACAGGGACGGTGTCGCTGCTGTTGGGGTTTTTGGAGAAGATGTTGTTGTAGTAATCGCCTTCGAGTTCAACGCGGAACCCGTTGCCGAAACCGTAGCCGAAGCTGGCCTGGCCCATGATGCCGTCTTGTGCGCCAACATGGGTGTTGCCGGAAAGCGCCTGGTTGCCGACCACGGCATCCTTCAGCTCCTGCTTTAGTTCGATGTTGTAACCGACACCGCCGCTGACATACATGCCGGTGACAGGCTGGGCATGCGCGAGCGTTGGCGCGGCCAATGGCGCGGCAAGGCAAGTTGCCGCAAGAAGTGCAAGTCTGTGTTTCACAGTTATCTCCCAGAGGTTCATTCGTGTATAAAAGACTAAAAAAAACGTTTCCATGCCAGATTTTTGGATCCGGCTAATTAATTCAGACAATTTTCTTCGCGGCCGTAATCATACACGGTGGTCGTTTTTCTGTTTTCGACCCCCATAACGATTGCGTCCACCGGTAACCGGGGAAGCAGCGCATCCTCGCTTAAGGTTAGAATACCATGGTATGCGCGCCACCGCCAGGGGGATTTCAACCGGTTCTACCGCGAGGCTGGGCCCAACGGCCAGTTAGTTAAACGCATCAATATCCCCCGGCGTTTCCCGGTTGACTGCAACAAAACGATCATTTTGGCAGCCAAGCCGGCAGGCCATTATTCGCGGGCCAGCAGCATCGCGCAATGACGGCCGGTGACCAGTGCGGTGCGCGCGCCGGCCACCTGGTTGGCGGCCGAGCCGCGCAGCTGTCGCACCGCTTCCGTAACGTTGTTCAGGCCATGGATATAGGCTTCGCCGAGCAGGCCGCCGTTGGTGTTGACGGGGATGACGCCGCCGCGGCCGATGCCGCCGGAATTGATCAGCTCTCTGCCCTCACCGGGTTTGCAAAATCCGTAGGCCTCAAGCGACATCGGCACGATCGGCGAGAAATTTTCATAGATGGTCATGACATCGATTTCCGCGGGCGAAAGGCCGCTGGCGCGCCAGAGATTTGCCGCCAGGCGTTCGGTGGATGCCTGCGCGGTCAGATCGGGTTGGTAATAATTATACATGACCTCGCTGCCGTGCAGCCAAAGCTGCTCGGCCGCGAGGATGCGCACCACCGGGCGGGTAGAGGCGCGGGCGTGGCTGAGGAAACTGACGATGAAGGCGATGCCGCCGTCGGTTTCCATGCAGCAATCGAGCTTGCGGAGCACCGGCTCGACGATCCAGCGCGATGCCTGGTGCTCTTCCAGGGTCAAGGGGCGGTTGTGAAACCAGGCGAGCGGGTTGGTGGCGGCATAGTCCCTGGCCTGCACCACGTAAGCGCCCAGATCCGCGCTGGTGACGCCGTAACGGTCGAGATAGGGCCGGTACCATAGGCCGTAGACCTGCGCCGGCGTGTTGAGGCCAAAGCCGCGGTAGAATTCGCGCTGCTCGAGGTCGGCGGCTTGCGCGTTGGCGTTGGGCTGGCCGAAGCGGGCCTCCGAGCGTTCGTTGAAGGCGCGGTAGATGAGGACGTGGTTGGCAGCACCCGAAGCGACCGCGGCGGCGGCCAACTGGAAGGTTGCGTAGGAGAGCTCGCCGCCGAACGGGGTGCGGGAGGTCCAGCGCAGTTCGGGGATGCGCAGGCTGCGCTGCACGGCGATCTCGTCGTTGGTATCGAAGGTGTAGGTGATGATGCCGTCGATATCGGCGGGTTCGAGGCCGGCGTCCCTTATGGCTTTGGTGCTGGCTTCGACGCATTGCGAGAGCACCGTGCGGCCCGAGGCCTTGGTGAATTCGGTCTGGCCGATGCCGGTGATGGCGGCCTGCCCGGTCATGGGTTTTTCACCGTGCGGAACAAGGGCAAGCGGCGGCCGTTCACTTCGCCGAATTCGACGGTGACGGGGGCGCCGATGCGGATGTTTTCGGCGTCGATCAGGTTGGAAATGAAACGTAAACCCTCTGCCAGATCCACGAGGATTACGGTTTTTGGATTGGGGTCCGGGAGCGTCGGGTGGCAGGAGATGATCCAGCTATGGATGGTGCCGCTACCGGAGAGGCGGGAGATTGTGAAATGCTGGCTGCCGCAATGCGGACAGGCGGGCGCCGGCGGGTGGCGGCGCTTTTCGCAATCGCTGCATTGCTGGGCTGTCAGCTCGCTGCGGTCTACGGCTTCCCAGAAAAAATCCTGGTCACGCTTTGCCGGCATGGCGTCAGGCCGGCCGCGTGATGAGGGTGAAATTGCGGAGTTCATAGCCGACCTGCGGATTGTGGCGCAGTTGCGGGGCGGCCGCGGCGCGCAGGTTCGGGACGGCCAATAATTTGGATAGGAAAATCGCGGATTCCTGCAGCGCCACATAGATGCCGGGGCAGCGATGAATGCCGTCGCCGAATGTCAGGACCGCGCGCGTCATGTTGGTGTCGAGCGTGCGGTCAGGGTTGAGGGCGAAGGGACATTCGGTGACCGCGGGGTCGTGGTTGGCGGCGCGCGTGTCGATGCGGATCAGTGCGCCTTTCGGTACGGTCACGGTCTCGGCCTCCGCCTGCAATTCGATGTCCTCCAGGGTGCGGCGCATGAGCTGGCTGACGACCGGCTCCAGGCGCAGGATTTCCTCCAGGATCGAACGTTTTTCTTCATCCGTCGATGCAAGAAACCGCGCTTTGAGCGCCGGTCTGTCAAGAAAATGCCAGACCGTGAGCGACATGAATTCACGGGTCGTCGACATGCCGGCCGGCGCATAGGTCGCGGTCTCGATGGCGATCGAGGGATTGTCATAGCCGATGGAGATGAGATGCGAGATGACGTCGTCACGCGGCTGCTTGCGGCGGGCGCGGATCGACGGGCGGACATGGGCGACATAAAAGCGCAGGAAGGTGACGCGGCCGTGGATCATCTGCACCAGCGGATAGAGCGGATGGCGCGGCTGCATGCGGATGGGCTGCACCATGCGGTCGAGGATTTTGGCCATGCCGGTAATGCCGGTTTCGGTCAGGCCGACGATCTGGGCGGTCATCGTCATCGCCAGTTCCAGACCGAGGTCATCCATGTTGGCCGAGCCCCTGGCGATGAGCTCCGCGACCAGCCGGTCCGCCAGCGCGGACATCGGGAGATGGTAGTTTTCCGCCACTGCCCTCGGGGTGAAATAGCGCGCGGTGCCGCGGCGCATTTCGTTGTGAACATGACCCTCAAGGAAGATCACGGGGCGTTTGATCGAAGCCGGCAGCGGGTCCATCGATTCCGCCGCGAAACCGGCCTGCCGCGTTGCCGTGGATTTGAGCACCTGGCGCGCGAGCGAAAGGCTGCGGATGATCCACGCGCCCTGCGCGTCGCGGGTGATCTCCGGACCGGCGCCGAGGCCGGAAATAACGGCGGTGCGCCGGTCGTCGGAACCGCGCATTGGACAGGTTGCGGCGATCGCCGGGTCGGGTTCGCGCATTGGCTGGTTTCCTTCCCGTTTTGTAAAATCGGCTGGCTTATTGTCAGCGCAGTTTAATTGACATTCAAGGACCGCGCGGCCATGCTTGGCACGAATTTAATTAATAACAATACAAACGTCCAAAATGGGCCGATCACATCCGGCGCATTTGGCCGTGGGGACGGAAAACCGATGGCAGATAAATCTGCGCCGGCGGATCGCGATGATGTTGCGATTACGGAATATGATCTCGGCGCGTCGCGGCCGGTGCCGATTTTTGCTTATCTGGCGTTGCTCCTGCTGTTTTTCGTCAACTTCTTCAGTTACGTGGATCGCCAGATCATCGCGATTCTCGCCAGCAGCATGCAGAAGGATCTGGGGCTGTCCGACGCGCAGCTCGGCTTTCTGCTCGGCACCGCCTTTGCAACACTTTACGGAATTTTCGGCATCGCCATGGGGCGCATTTCCGATGCAGTGAACCGCACACATATGATCGCGGCGGGCTTGACCTTCTGGTCGGCGATGACCACGATTTCGGGCGCTGCATTCAACTTCGCGACATTGGCGCCAGCGCGCGTCGGTGTTGGGATCGGCGAGGCGATGGCGACGCCCTGCGCCTATTCGCTGCTGTCGGATTATTTTCCGGCGCGTAACCGGTCGGTCGTGCTTGCCATTTATTTGATCGGCATACCGCTTGGCGGCGCCTGCGCCTTCGTGTTCGGCGGCGTGCTGTTGAGCCATTGGCCGGTGATGTGCCGGCACCTTCCGGGTAATGCCTGCGGCATCGCCAGCTGGAAGGCGTCATTCGTGATTGTCGGGCTACCGGGTCTAATCCTGGCGCCACTGATCTGGCTGCTGCCGGAGCCGCGGCGGTGGCGGGCGGCAAAATCGGTGCCGCTGATCCGGATTATCGTGCGCGAACTTTCCGCAGCGGTGCTGCCGCTCACCTTCATCAATCTTTACATGGCGGGCGGCTGGCCGGCGGTGCGGCGCAATGCGGTCATCGCCGTCATGCTGGCGGCGGTGGGCGGCGGGATCGGCTACGCCACCGGCGATTGGCTGCAATGGATCGCGCTGGCGGTTGGCGGATACTCGATCGCCGCCTGGTCTTCGGTGCTGAAACTGCGCGACCGGCCGCTGTACCGGCTATCATTCGGTTCGCCGACCTTCCTGTTCGCCATGACCGGCGCCGGGGTGGCATCGATCCTGGCAACCAGCGTGGGGGTGTGGGGCGCCGCCTATGCCATGCGCGCACTGCACGCGCCGCCACAGGCGGTTGGCATCGACATTGGCGGCAGCCTGATTTTTTCAGCCACGGTCAGCAATATTTTGGGCGGCGTGATCGCGGATCGGTGGAAACGCCACGATTCGCGGGCGCCGGTCTGGATGATCCTGATCTGCACCGTGATTGCGATCGTGCCGCTGCTGGCGATGATCCATGCGCATAATCTTACCAGCTTCACCCTCGCCTTTCTGGTCTTCAATTTTTTCACGCTGGCCTGGACCGGCCTTAATGGCGCGCTGATGCAGGATCTGGTGCTGCCGCGGATGCGCGGCACGGCTGCGGGCGTTTACACGCTGTGTATCATCCTGATGGCGTCCGGGCTCGGACCTTACTGGGTCGGCAAAATCAGCGAGATGACGGGGTCGCTTGCGACCGGCTTGTTGTGCTTGATCGCCTTCGTTCCCCTGGCGGCGATATTGCTGCTTGCGGCGGCGCGGCGCTTGCGCGTCGAGACGCCGGAGTCGCGGCTGCTGGCGGCCGAAGCTGAGGGCGAACCAAGGCTGGTTTAAGAGGTCGCTTTTTGAAAAGGCTGGCCGCCCGCGCATCCGCAAAAGCTTTTTTTACTCTGGGCCATTGGCGTTTGAAACTCCCGGCTCCAGGAAAGCAAAAGTTTTT
>JAMFSE010000065.1 GCA_026225115.1 Rhodovastum atsumiense | reverse complement strand
TTGGAGATGCTGATCGCGCTGCGTGGGGTTGAGCGCAACGCCCCCTCGGTCTGGCGCAACCCCAGATGCAAGACCAAACGCAGCGCCAGCCCCGTCTCGATCGCCAGATCGGAGTAGACCCGCTGGCCACCCCGGTCGGTTCCCTGCACCAAGGCCCCGGCAAATCCCTCTACTCCCGTTGCATCGTTTCTAACTCCCTCAGCATCGCGCTAAACTCTCATCCATGAACCCCGGCCGAGTTCCGCCCATATGACCATCACCGCCCTCGTTCTCCCGGTCTTCGCGGCGATCGTTCTCGGCTGGATTGCCGGCGCCAGCGGTTACCTGCCGCGTTCCCTCGCCGGGCCGCTCATCCAGTTCGCCTATAACGTTGCAATGCCGGCCTTGGTTTTTCTTACCATTGCCGGCGAACAGCGAGGCGCCTTGCTCGACTGGGGGTTTATCGCGGCTTTCGGCGGCGGTTCCATGCTAAGCCTCGCACTCATCTCAGCGGCGGCCCGCATCTTCTGGCGCCGCTCCCCGGCCTCCAGCGTGCTGATCGGCGCTGCCGCCGCCATGACCAATACCGGCTTCGTAGCCCTTCCCATCCTGAAAGCGCTCTATGGCGGCCGCGGTATCCTGGCAGCCGCGGTCGCAACCGTGCTGGTCGCGGTGCTGATGTTTCCGCCGCTCATCATCCTGCTGGAGCGCGAAACTGCGGCCGGCGGCCGGTCCGGCGCCGGCAAATCGCTCCGCATAATCCTGTCGAATCCGCTGATCATCTCCACCGTGCTCGGTCTGATCTGGGCGTTACTGAACCTGCCGCTCCCCGCACCGCTCGCCGGTCTGTTGCATATCTTTGGCGATACGCTGACCGGCTGCGCGCTGTTCTCGCTCGGGCTCGGCCTGTCGGTCGGAACACTCCGCAAAAGCTGGCGGATGTCGCTCGCGCTGAGCGCCGTCAAGCTAGTCGCCGTGCCGGCCGTGGTCTGGCTCATCGCCGGCCTCTGCGGCCTGAACAAATTCCAAACCCTCGCCGCCGTCATCTGCGCGGCGGTGCCCACGGCAAAAACCGCCTATGTGCTGGCAAGCGAATACGATGTGGAGCACGATCTCATCGCCGCCACCGTTTCGATGACAACGCTCTTATCGGTCGCAACCCTGCTGGCCTGGCTTTATCTTCTGCAATAGCAATCGCGAGCAAATCGCGAGCAAATCGCGAGCAAATTGCGGCCCATGGTCCGGCAGCAAAACCGGGCGCTTTCGGTTTCTGTTCAACATCGCTAAAGTTCCGGCATGCGCGATGCCATAAAAAAACTGCGAATCAGGCTCCAGGATCCGAGCTTGACGGTGCTTTTATGCGTCCAGATCCTGATCATCTTCGTCCTGCCGCCGATCATCTCGGCCGATGTCGGGATTTCCAGCAACTGGTACCTGGCGGCCTTCATCGGCTTTCTGCTCTTCGTCTTCGTCACATCGCCCAGCATCTGGCCAACCCTCGTCATCGTACTGGCCCTTTGCCTGAGCGCCGCGGTCTCCATTGCCCGGCAAATCAATGAGACCGTGCAGACCGACTGGCTGGCGGCCCTTGCCGCCATACTGGTCGCGGCAACCCTCGGATGGCTCGTCGCCCGCATCGTCTTTTCCCCCGGCCGGATGAACGAGCATCGGGTTCGCGGCGCGATCGTGCTGTATCTCAATTTCGCTATCGTCTTCGCCAATATCTACCGCCTGATCGAGGCGCGCGCACCCGGCGCGTTCTCCAACCTGCCCGACGCATCGCATCACTTCCGGGCCGCCGGCGAATTGATGTATTTCAGCATGTCGACGCTCACCACCGTCGGCTATGGCGATATCGTGCCGCTTAATCCCATCGCCCGCAGCGTCGCGAATTTGGAAGCTTTGGTAGGCCAGCTCTACCCCGCCATCATCCTCGCCCGGGTGGTAACGCTCTACACCTCGAGAGACCGCAACTAGAGCGTTTTCCGATCAATCGGAGACGCTCCGGCTTTAGTTGGCGCGTATCGGATATTGCTATGTTCGTTCCCACAAAACCATCCTGCTCGCTTGCGATGGAAATGCAGCGATCTGCCGAGTCACCTTAAATATTTATGTCCGCTTTATCCTGCACCCATCCAATTCGTATTTTGGATTTATGCCAAAAGGTGAACAACGCCCGGAGGCGCGCGAAAGCGCCACAGGAGAAACCCTATGGAAATGGCATCGGCTACCTTGCGCTTCTCGGAAACCGCACCAGCCCGGCCGATGCGTGGTAAAAGCTGCTGCGCATTCAACCTGGTGGTCGACGGCCGGCCCGTTCTAACGGTCAGCTATCCAACAATGGATCAGACCGAAGAAGCCAAGCAGAATATGCGTGAAGCGCTGGCAGACGCCATTATCATCCCCCAGCACTAACATGACCACGCGGTCCGAGATCCGTCTCTTGCCCCTGTTTTCTTCCCTGATAGCAAGCGCTCAGGCAATCTTAACCTCGAGGACCAGACCGAAATCAGGCAGCGGGCAGGTCCTCGCTCAACTGCGTTTGAAGCCATCGCGGGATATTTCTTCCAAACCTAAAAACGCCCCCGCGCCCGGCGGCCTTGCGCTTCATGAATTCGGCCTCATTCTGATTATCATAGGTTCCCTGGCCTACATCATAGTGGTGCTATGCACCCCTCCCAACCGGGGCGGAAAGCCAGGGCCCTCTCCCCAGGCAAGCGCATGGTTCGCTGCTCCCGCCGTTCAGTCCCCGGTAAAATAGCGATATCCATCGCGCGATCAGCCTCATCACGAATGGTAAATACCATTTGGCAATCGTTATGTTTCACGCTAACATCATACTAACGAGCAACATCTGCCGTTTGGTTCGGGGACCGGAAATGCGATTGCGGAATTGGAAACTTGCCGCGCGCATCGCGGCTTTGGGGATTTGTCTGGCGCCTCAGGCGAGGGCGCAGGACTCGGTAACGATTCCCCTCAGCCAGAATCCGGATGGTTCGGGGTTTTCCAATTTTACCACGGTCTCCGTCGGCGGCGGCCCGGCCAGCCAGGTCCTGGTCGATACCGGCTCCACAGGCTTGCGGTTCCTGGCCAGCCAGATCGGCGGGACCGATGTGACCATCACGGACATTCCCGTCACCTATGGCTATTCCAGCGGCAATGAGCTGGACGGTGTGCTCGGCTTCGCGCCGGTCAGTTTCCCCGGTGCGAGTTCACCGCTGTCAACACCCGGACCGATCGCGATCCAGGTGGTCAACCAAATCGTCTGCAAACCCGGTACGGACTGTCCGGGCTGGCAGGCCGGGCAGTCCGGCGTCATGGGCGTTGCATATGACAACGACCAGATTTTCAATCCGCTGGCGCAACTGGCCGGAACTTTGGGGTCCGGTTTTATCGTCGTCTCGAATGATCTCGGCAATCCCGGCGTCTCGCCGGAACTGGTGGTCGGGCTAACCCAGGCCAACATGCAGGGCTTCGTATTCTCGCAGATGGCAAGCACGCCGGGCGGCAGCCAGCCGGCCGGCCTCAATGTCTGGAATACCAAGAGCATCTACACCTGTTTTTCCGTGAACAGCGGCGGGGCGGGATGTTATGACACCGTCTTCGACTCCGGCGCTTCCGCCGGTAGCTTCGAGACCCCCGATTCACCGGAATATGGCGCGGTCAACAATGGCGCGACGGTCACGGTCTCGGTGCCGGATGTGATGTCGCTTTCGGTGGCAGCACAGGGACAGGCATGGACCAACCAGTTTTTCTACGACCCTGCGCATGGCGGCACCCCGGGCTATAATTCCGGCGGCGAGGTGTTTCGCTACTACGCCGTGCTGTTTGATGCGCAGACCGGCCAGATCGGTTTTTCACCCATCGTGAACTGGATCTTTGGAACCTATAAACCCGCCAATGACGCGGCACTCGGGGCGCCGGGCGCTGCGATCGCGCTGGGTGGCACGCTGGAAATGCGCAACGGATTCACAAGCGGGCGGGCGATCTATCTGATATCCGACGCGGAGCTGAAAGCAGATGGCAACGCGGTGCTGGGCGGCACCATCACCGGCAGCGACAGGCTGACGATCCGGGGTCGGGGCACGCTGGATCTGACCGGCTCCAGCCTATATTCGGGCGTCGCGCATGTGAAGGGTGACGCGACCCTGCTGGTCAACGGCGTCCTGCCGGCCACGATTCTGCTGGATGGCGGAACGACGCTCGGCGGCAACGGCATGATCGCCAACCTGGCTGCTGCTTCCGGCAGCATCGTCGCCCCGGGCAACGCCACCACCACCTTGCAGGTGGTGAACGGCCTGGCGATGGCGCCGGGTTCGCAATACAATGTGCAGCTCGGCGCGCCCGGATCCAGCACCCGGATATCCGTCGGCGGTCAGGCCATGCTTGGCGGCACCGTTGCGGCGTCGCCCGGTCCAGGATTCATCCCGCGCGGCGGCGCCACCTACACCATCGTCACCGCCGGCAGCGTAACCGGCAATTTCGATCCAACGGTCGAGACCGGCGACCTGTTCGGCACCGCGGCGGCAAGCTACCCCTTCCTGCTGCCGGAACTGAACACCTCCGCCAATGCGGTCACCCTCACATTGGCGCGCAGCCTTGTCCCCTTCACCAGCGCCGCCGCAACCCCCAACGAGGGCGCCACCGCCGCCGGCGCCGATGCCACTCCCCTGGCGAACGGGCTGGTGGATGCGCTGGCCGGTCTCAATTACAGCAGCCTGCCGCCGGCGCTCGATGCCGCATCCGGACAGGTCTATGCTTCGGTGCAATCGCTGTTGCAGCAGCGCTCGGCCGATCTGCGTCGTGCCACGACAGGACGGCTCAACCAGGCCCAGGCCGCAACCGGCGGCAACCCGGAAGACGCCCAGATCAACGCAGCGGCGCTGTCGCCAAAAACCCCGGATAGAGCGACGTTCTGGACCGAGGCGTTCGGCCGCGGCGATCATTTCGGCGCCAATGCGAATGCGGCCGCATTATCCAGCTCCGGCGGCGGCTTCCTGATGGGCCTCGACAGCCCCATCGGTCCGGCCTGGCGGGTCGGCATCGCAGGCGGCTACGGCAGCTATGGATTCGATTCCGGCAGCCTCGCCTCCAGCGGCTCGATTTCCAGCTATGAGGCCGCAATCTACGCCGGCGCGCGCTACGGCGGCCTGCGTCTCCGTCTGGGTGGCGGCTATGATTGGGATAATATCTCCACCGGCCGCAATGTGGCTTTTCCAGGCTTTTATGATCATGTGAGCGGCAAAACCACCGCCCATACCGCGCAGCTCTATGGTGAGGCAAGTGAGCAATTGCCGTTCCACCCCGTGGCCATCGAACCCCTGGCGGATCTGGCCTACGTCAATGTCGCGGATGGCGGTTTCACCGAAACCGGCGGCGCCGCGGCGCTGACCGCGCAATCCGCGAATTTCGGCGCAACCTATTCGACACTGGGCGCGCGGATATCAAAAAATTTCGAACTCGGCCGGGGCACGCTGCAGGCATCGAGCCGGCTGGGCTGGCAGCATGCGTTCGGCGATCTCACCCCGGTGAGCACGCTCTCGCTTGCCGGCGGCGCGCCGTATATCCTATCGGGCGTGCCGGTCAGCCGCGATGCGGCGGCAGTCGATATCGGTATTGGCTATCATCCAAAGCCAGGCTTGGCGCTTGGCATCTATTACGCCGGGCAGCTGGCGCCCGGCGCGCAGGAAAACAACATCACCGGATCGATCACGCTCAAGTTCTATTAAGGTACAACCTGCGGAGGTTTCCATGTCAAAGCCGCTGATCGTCATAACGGGTGCAACGCACGGCATCGGCCGGGCGTTGGCAACTGCGTTTGCAGCCCTTGGTCACCCCTTGTTGCTCATCGCGCGCCACCCCGAACCGCTGGACGGCCTCACAGCCGAAAACATCCGGCAGGCCGCCGTGGACGTCGCCGACTTCCGCGCGATGCAAACCGCAATCCAGGAGGCGGAGGCGCTGTACGGTGGCACCGAATGCATCATAAACAATGCCGGTTCCATAAAGATTGGAAAACTGGAAACCCGCGGCGTACCGGAAATTTCCTACGAGATCGATGTTCTCTTCAAGGGCGTGGTCCACGGCATACGCGCCGTCCTGCCAGGCATGGTGGCCCGCCGCAGCGGCACCATCATCAACGTGAGCTCAATCGGCGACCGGGTGCCAGGCCCCGATGGCGAAATCTACCACGCCAGCAAAGCGGCGGTGCGCTCACTTTCGGCATCGCTACAAAAAAGCCAAGCGGCCAACAACATCCGCGTCATGAACATCGCGCCCGGCCTGATCAAAACCAACATTCATGCCGACATGGGAATCAGCTTCGAAGCATACTGCGAAATGCTCGGCAATCCCGAATTCATCACGGCGGAGGAACTCGCAAGCATCATCCTGTTCTGCTGGAACCTACCGCAGCGCGTCTGCATGCGCGACATCGTCGTAATGCCGACAAGCTCCGGCTTCGGCTGAGGGTTCATCGTCCATTACCGCGTCGGGTGGGGTGATCTTCCGCACCCCACCGCTCTAACGCCACCAACGGCGCCCTAACCAAGCTATCCGCGCCAGGAACATTGACTCAAATACCACCCAAATATAACGCTTTCCCAACCACAAGCACAGGGTTGAGCCAATGCAGCTTATCCACCCAGCCCCGGAACAGGGCCTCCTCGGGCTTCGCGCAATGCGCATGGTGGCAGAAGTGGATGGCCAGTCCGGCCCGGCAGCGCGGGCCATGTTGGAAGCGGCCAAGCATTTCCTCCTCAACCTCGATACGCCGATCGATGATCTCTCCCCCATCCTGCCCGCCGAACTCGCAGCCGGCATTTCCGGACCGCTGGCCGAACAATTATGCCAGGGCATGATCGTGGTCGGCTTTGCCGACGGCCCGCTATCCGCCGCCGCCTTCACAAAAATCTCCGAATTCGCAGCCGCCATGCATGTCGATTTCCCAGCGCTGCACACGCTGCAGCGCATGATCGAGCAGCACATGACGCTCTTCAAACTGGACTTCCTGCGCCATTCGCATATCAGCGCCATGCTGCGGGACCAGGTCCTCCATCAGGGCGGCCTGCTCGGCCTGGCCAAAGGCGTTCTGGGCATGAAGGGGCTGGTTGAAGAACCTGCCCTCGCCGCCCGCTTCATCGCCTTCGGCGACCTCCCGCCAGACAGTCTGGGCGCGCATTTCTTCCGCCATTACCGCGAAAACGGTTTCTCTTTCCCCGGCGAGAAACTCGGCTTCCCGACCGCCGGCATTTATCATGATTTCGCCCATGTTCTCAGCGGCTATCGCACCACCCCCGGCGAAGAAATGCTGATCGGCGGCCTCACCGCGGGCTTCCGCAAACAGAACCCGTTCTATGTCATCCTGTTCGTGCAACTAACCTTCGGCGCCGGCATGAACATGACGCCAATTCCGCAGCCGACGACAAAAAGCGTCCTGGCCGAGCCCGGATACGCGGCGCGTTTTTTCCGCGCTATCGAACGTGGCGGCGGCATGAACACCGACCTCTCCGACAACTGGGATTTTTGGCCGCTGGTCGCGCGCCCCATCGGCGAGGTGCGTTGGAACCTGGGCCTGGCGCCGGAATAACAGCAACCAGGATGAGCGCGCCACTGCCGCCCCAAGGCCGCCGCTACAGCAGCTTCGCCGAATTCTATCCCTATTACCTCGCGGAACATTCCAACCGCATTTGCACCCGCATCCACGTTACCGGCACCGGTCTCTCTATCGCCCTGCTCGCCGCCGCCATCGCGCTGCACCGCTGGTGGCTGGTCGCGGCGGCGGTGATCTGCGGTTACGGCTTCGCCTGGATCGGCCATTTCTTCTTTGAAAAGAACCGTCCCGCAACCTTCACCTATCCGCTGTGGTCCCTGATGGGCGACTTTCGCCTGTTCTGGGAAACCCTGACCGCGCACCGGCATTTCTAATAACCAGGCGGCGCTCGGCGCCGCTTCGAACGAACCTCCCCAGACACTAGAGCAGGATGACATTTGCCTCTAATATATTCCTAGAGGGCGATTCAGACATTAAGATGAACCGCGAGCGGTTCATCTTAATGTCATCGCGCTCTAATCCGAATGCCCATGCCGGTGATGCAGATCCGGATAATGCGGATGCCGGTGCCGCATCGGCGCATGCGTGTGCAAATGGCTATGCGGCGCGCCGGCCGGATCGCCCAAAGCATGGCTGTGCCGGTGGTGCCGGTCATGCACATGCCGATGCGCATGTTCCAATGCGCCATGGGCGTGATCATGCTCATGGTGCTCGCTGAGATGCAGCCATAACCCCAGCCCCATCAGCCCTGCGGCGATGCACAGCCGGGCGGTCGGCGGCTCATGCAGCAGCGCCACCGCCAAAGCGGCACCGATAAACGGCGCCATTGAAAAATAGGCCCCGGTGCGCGCCGCGCCCAAGTGGCGGAGCGCCAGCACGAACAGCATCAGGCTGAGCCCGTAGCCAAAAAACCCCAGCAGCCCGGCGCCGAGCAAAACCCCAACGCCCGGCAACGCCGCCCCCTGCGCCAGCGCCAGCAACAAATTAATACCCCCGGCCACCAACCCCTTCAGCATCACAATCCGCACCGGGTCGGCCGAAGATAATTTCCGCGTCAGATTATTATCCACGCCCCAGCAGAAACAGGCGGCAATAATCAGCACCGCCCCGCCGTTCAGCGCCGCCCCGCCTTCCCAGGAAAGCACAACCGCGCCGCCCAGAATCGCGAACGCGCCGAGCAGCAACCGCCGGTCCGCATTCTCCCTGAACACCAGCCAGGCAATCGCCATCGTGGCCAGGCCTTCGACATTCAAGAGCAGCGCCGCACTGCTCGCGTCGGTCCGGCGCAGCCCCAGCATCAGAAACAGCGGCCCCAGTACGCCGCCGGTGACAATCACCGCCGCCAGCCAGGGCATGTCCGCCCGCACCAGCGGCGCCTCCGCCGGCAGCCGCAATGCATTGCGCGCGTAATAAACGACCCCCAACCCAATCCCGGCGCCAAGATAAAGCAATCCCGCCAGCAGCTGAGGATCCACCGTCCCCAGCAGCAGCTTTGCCAAGGGCGTGCTGGCCCCAAACAGCAACGCCGACAGCAGCGCCACGATGATCCCCGTTTGCATGCACGTCTTCTAACATAAAAGCCGGCGCAAAAACCGCTCCCGCAGCGATGCGATAACCGAGGCCACCGGCCCCGCCCAGTCATCCAGCCGCTCCTGCCGGTGCAGCGTCAAACTGTCATACCAAGCCGTACGCGCCTGCCCAAGCCGCCAGCGCCAATCGCAAGCGGAAGACAGCAGCACATGGCAATCAATGCCAAGCGCGCCCGCAAGATGCGCGACCGACGTATCCACACTCACCACCGCATCAAGCTGGCTGACAATGGCGGCGGTATCGCCATAATCCCGGATCAAGCCCGCGGCCGGCAAACAATATTCATCCTCCCGGACGCCGATTTGCAGGCTGACAAAATTCAGCCCCGGAACTTCCAGCAACGGCGCCAGCGCCCCCGGCGGCAGCGATCGCCGGCGGTCATTGTCATGGCCAACATTCCCGGCCCAGACCAGACCAATCCGCGGCCGCCCGGGCAACATCGCACCCAAAGTCCGGCGCCGCTCCGCATCGGCGCGCAAATACCCCGCGGCATCCGGAATATTTGTTTCCGTCAGCTGCAAAATATGCGGCAGGCTCATCTGGTCCACCGCAAAATCCACCCGTGGCGGCGCAGCGTCCAGTGGCAGCAACGCGACATTCATTTCCCGGAAAAGCGGAAACAGGCTCGGCTTGCAGCAGATCGTTACCCGCGCCGCCGCCGCCGCCAGCCGCGGGAACAACCGCGACAGCATAATGGTATCGCCAAACCCCTGCTCGGCGCGGATCAGCAGATGCCGCCCCTCCAGGCGCTCACCGCGCCATTCCGGCCCCGGCAGCGGGGCAAAATAATGCCGCAGCACCGGGTGCCGCTTGCGCCATTCATAGGCCGCGAACCCGCCGGCAAAATCTCCGTTCAACAACAACGCCACGCCGCGATTCCACTGGCCAACGGCGAAATCAGGATCAATCGCGATCGCCTGTTCGCAGGCAGCAATCGCCCCCGGCAGCTCGCCCTGAACGGTCAGCAGATACCCCAGCGTCGCCCAGGCTTCCTTCAACCCAGGCGCCAGCCCCAGGCAGGCCCGCAACTCACGCTGCGCCTCCGCCAGCCGGTTCAGATCGATCAACGCATTGGCGCGATTATGCCGCGCCCGCGCATGACCGGGATCGGCTGCAATCAGCGCCTCGAACCCCGCCAGAGCCGCGGGCAAATCACCCAGCGCCAATCTGGCGCAAGCCAAGGTGAACGCCGCATGCGCATCACCCGGCGCCAGCGCCAAGGCCTGCCCGGCCCGCGCCTCCGCACCGGCCGCATCCCCCTTCGCCAGCAATGCCGCAGCCAACCCGGCATGCGCGCCCGACAGCGCCGGACGTAAGGCCACCACCTCACTATAGGCATCCACCGCCCCACCCGCATCACCACCATCCAACCGGATCGCGCCGGTAATCATCCAGGCCTGCACCGACCCGCCGTCCGCCCGCAGCGCCGTCTGCGCATGCAGCGCCGCCGCCGGCAAATCGCCGAGCGCCCAAAACGCATTCGCAAGATTAATCCGCGCCGCCTGACGACCAGGTGCAATGGCCAATATTTTTGAAAAACACCGGACCGCCCCGGCATAATTTCCAAGCCGATAGGCGGCATTGCCCGCGCTTAGCAGCGCCGCCGGACCGGCCGCTGCGTCCCGGCCTTTTGCCGGAAAAACTTTTTTCTCCATTCGGTGAAATTAAAACCGAACAGATTAATCGGCCTTTAACGCAAGCTGCAGCACTTCAGCTAACGCGCACCAAAGCGCCGCTCCGCCATTGTTGCAAAGTCGCAAATGCGCCCGTATTCTGCCCCGTCTTATCAAATGCAACACCCCAGCCATTGGCAAGCGATCCAGCCGGCAGCGCGGTCTTATGCAACGCGTCCAGCAGTTTTGTGGCGTCAAAGTTCACGCTGCCCAGCGTATCCAGCACCAATCTGGCGCCCACATAGCTGGTCAGGCTATCGGCCGAGCGCGGCGCCATTCCGAACCGTTCCTGATAGGCGCCGGCAATCGCCGCGGCAGAAGGCGGATAATTCGGCGCCCCGCTCACATACGTCCCATCAAAAATGCCGCCGAGTGCAAAAGCGGTTTCCCGAAACCCATAGCCCTCGCCACAGCCGATAATCCCGCTCGGCCGCCAGCCGCTATCCTGCAGCGCCTGGAACAGCACCAGCACGTCATCGGTGCCGCCGGCATGCAGAATCACCTGCACGCCCGCCCGCCGCATCCGGCTGACCGGATCATGCAAATCCGCAACATCGGCCGGATACCCAATACTCAGCACCGGCGCGATCTTCACCGCCTGAAATTGCGCCAGCGCCGCGGCCGCAAGCGCACCGGCACTGGCGCCGGTATTGAACAACAACCCGATCTGCCTGCCGGCAAACCGCTTCGATATCGTATCGAGCGCGAGCGCTGCCTGCATACTGGTCGTCAGCGTCGTGCGGACCAGAAACTTGAAGTTCCGCCCGGTAATTCCATCCGCCGGCGCATTCAGTTCAATATACGGAATCTGCGCCAGCTCGGCCGCGGCCGACCCCGGATACGCCAGAATGGAAGCGCCGGTTCCCAGCATCACAGTCACCATATCGCCGGTAATCAGCGACTTCGCGACCTGCTCCACCTGCGCCGGGGCAAGCGCATCACCCTCGACCAGAAGGATATCCTGCGTCCCCGATCCCCCGGCCGCGTTCACCGCATCCACCGCCAGCTGCACCCCGCGCAAACACTCATCGCCCAGCAGCGAGTCCGGCCCGGACAGCGGCAGCAGCGCCCCGATCTTCGGTTCCGCCGGCTGTTTCTTCGCCACACCCTCCGCCATCGCGCTCCGCGCCGCCAATGGCAGCGCCGCCATTCCCGATGCGATAAATATCCGGCGCGAAAATTCCATAGCCGCCGTAACTGCCCGACCCCAATGGCGTATGCAACTCAATGCATCCGCCGCCCCCATCTTGACGCGGCAGCGCCGATTGCCGAGCTATCCCTTATGCCAGAAAACATTCCCCCGACCATGCGCGCCATCCTGATCACCGCCCCCGGCGGCCCGGAGGCGATGCAAATCGCGCAAACCCCCACGCCGGAGCCGAAACCGGACGAAGTTCTCATCCGCGCCCTGGCCGCCGGCATCAACCGTCCGGACGTCCAGCAGCGCAAAGGCCTGTACCCGCCGCCGCCGGGTGCGAGCCCGCTACTCGGCCTGGAAGCCGCCGGCGAGATCGCAGCCTTGGGCACCGAGGTCACCCAATATAAAATCGGCGACCGAGTCACGGCTTTATGCAACGGCGGCGCCTACGCCGAATTCGTCACCGCCCCCGCCAGCCAATGCCTGCCCTGGCCCGCCGGGCTCGACGCCATCCAGGCCGCCGCCCTACCGGAGACTTTCTTCACCGTCTGGGCCAATGTCTTCCAGCTCGGCCGGCTGCAATCCGGCGAATCCCTCCTGGTGCACGGCGGCACGTCGGGCATCGGCATCACCGCCATCCAGCTTGCCGTGGCCAACGGCGCCACCGTCTACGCCACCGCCGGTTCGGCGGAAAAATGCGCCGTCATCACCCGCCTCGGCGGCATCGCCATCAACTACAAGGAAGCCGACTTCGCCGCCGAGCTTGCCGGCATCACCGGCA
Source organism: Rhodovastum atsumiense (assembly GCA_026225115.1). Classification (GTDB taxonomy): domain Bacteria; phylum Pseudomonadota; class Alphaproteobacteria; order Acetobacterales; family Acetobacteraceae; genus Acidocella; species Acidocella atsumiense_A. The sequence continues at coordinate 1,354 of JAMFSE010000065.1, read as the reverse complement.
AAAAAGGCGTCAACGTCATCCTCGACATGGTCGGCGCGCCCTACACCGTTCGCAACATGGCCTCGCTCGCCCCCGGCGGCCGGCTGGTGCAGATCGCCATCATGGAAGGCCATCTGGTCGACGGCTTCAACATCGGCACCGTCATGGTCAAACGCCTCACCATCACCGGCTCCACTTTGCGCCCCCGCAGCACCGCCGAGAAAGCCGCGATCGCATCCGCGCTCCGCGAAAACGCCTGGCCGCTGCTGGACGCCGGCAAGTGCCACCCCATCATCCATAAAATCTTCCCGCTCGCCGAAGCCGCGCGGGCCCATGAACTGATGGAATCCAGCGCCCATATCGGCAAAATCATGCTGCAGATCGCTTGAGCGAAGCCATCCGCACGCAAACCGGCCCGCATGGCGAAATCCTGCACCTGGTCCCCTACCCGCCGGCGCAGCTCCCCCCGGTCACCAAACGCGACCTCGAACAAGCCTGGGAAGCCGCCCGCGCCGGCGCCCTGGCGGCGCGGACCGCAAGCGCCAAAATCCACGGCTTCCGCTTCCATGCCGAGGCCGCCCCGCCGCTCGACCTCGTCATCACCGATACCGACGCCGCCAGCTGGGCCGGCGCCATCGACAGCATCGCCAACCTCTCCACCGCCTACGGCATCTCCATCTGCCTGCGGCTGATGGCGCTGTTTCAGCTGATGGCAACCGCCGCCTGGGCCCGCCCCTGGTTCAACCTGAACCGCGGCGGCCTGGAATTTCATCCGGCTTTACTGCAAGCCGCCGCCGTCTCGCCATTGACGCCGACCGGTGGTTTCGCCGAAACCACCCTGCAGGCGCTATTGCCTGCGACCCGGTAGCCCGGAGCAAATGGAGCGGCAAATGTCCAATACAGACATAAGGTTTTGGGCAGCATCGCTCCTGATAGCCGGCGCATTATCCGGCTGCGCCGCGCAGCCCGCGCCTTCGCAAGCCTCGCAAGCCTCGCAGGCCTCGCAGGCCAACCTGGCCAGCTGCACCGCCCAGGCGGATGCCGTCTACCAGCAGGACAATTTGAACGCCCTCGGCCGCACCAGCCAGAACGGCCTGCTCTTTGCCCCCATGCCCGACCAGGTGTTCAACGGCCAGCGCATGGGCACGCTGAACGCCCGCAACAACCAGATCAACGCCTGCATGGACAATGGCAACCCCAACCACACGGCGGCCGTCAAGGCCCCGCTGCCGGCGATGCGGACCGGCCTAGGCAGGCGGCGCTGCATGCACCTGCTAAATTAATCGGGGTCTGGGGCCTCGGGCGCCTCGCTGCCGATCCCCGAGCTGGTCGCCCTCAGCGCGGAGGGACGAACGATCCCCGGCGTCCCGAACTT
>JAMFSE010000064.1 GCA_026225115.1 Rhodovastum atsumiense | reverse complement strand
TACCGCATGCTGATCTTCGGCATCGCTCTGGTCACCATCATGGTGCTCCGCCCCCGCGGCTTCATCTCCACCCGCAAACCCTCCGTCTCGCTCGGCAAGGCAAAAATAATAGGCGCCGAAATGATATCGGAAGGTCACGGATAAATGCCAGCAAGGAAGAAACTTCTTTTTGTGAACAAAAAGAAGCAAAAAAACTTTGTTACTCTGGGCCTTGGGCGTTGGCATCTCCTACGCCCGTCATTGCGAGCGAAGCGTGGCAATCCATCTTCCTGGCGAGCCGCTTGCCTATGAAACAAACCCTCCTTACCGTCAGCCAGCTCACCATGCGCTTCGGCGGCCTCACCGCCGTCAACGCGCTCAGCTTCGAGGCCAAATCCGGCGACATCACCGCCGTCATCGACCCCAACGGCGCCGGCAAAACCACCGTCTTCAACTGCATCACCGGCTTCTACAAACCAAGCTCCGGCAGCGTCAGCATCCACCACCAACCCGGCGCCTCGATGCTGCTGAACAAACTCCCCGGCCATTCCATCGCCCGTAAGGGCCGCGTCGCCCGCACCTTCCAGAACATCCGCATGTTCAGCGGCATGACCGTGCTGGAAAACCTGCTGGTCGCCCAGCACAATGAACTGCAAGCCGCCACCGGCTTCGGCGTGCTCGCCATCCTCGGCCTCGGCCGCTACCGCGCCGCCGAGAAAGCCGCCATCGAGCGCGCCAAGCACTGGCTCGTCGCCACCGACCTCCTCGCCCGCGCCGATGAGCCCGCCGGCTCGCTGCCCTACGGCGCCCAGCGCCGGCTGGAAATCGCCCGCGCCATGTGCACCAACCCGGTCCTGCTCTGCCTCGACGAGCCCGCCGCCGGCCTCAACCCGCGCGAAAGTGCGGCGCTGAACGACCTGCTCCTGAAAATCCGCGCCGAAGGCTGCTCGCTCCTGCTGATCGAGCACGACATGGGCGTGGTCATGAAAATCTCCGACCACATCATCGTCCTAGACCACGGCAAAAAAATCGCCGACGGCACGCCGTTGGAGATCCGCAACGACCCCGCGGTCATCTCCGCCTATCTCGGCGAAGGCGACGAAGACGACCCCGACGCCCCAATTGCTGAGACCTTGCACGAGACCCGCGCCGAGATCGGCGAAGAGAATCACGCATGAGCGCCGTGCTTACCTTAAAAAACGTCGACACCTTCTACGGTCCCATCCAGGCGCTCCGCGATGTCAGCATGGAGGTAAACGAAGGCGAAATCGTCACCCTCATCGGCGCCAACGGCGCCGGCAAATCCACCTTGATGATGACCATCTGCGGCAGTCCGCAGGCCCGCTCCGGCAGCATCGTCTACCGCGGCGAGAACATCACCAAACTGCCGATGCATGAGATCGCCAGGCGTGCCATCGCCCAATCGCCGGAAGGCCGCCGCATCTTCGCCCGCATGAGTGTCGAGGAAAATCTACTCATGGGTTCTCAGGTCGTAAAATTCGCCGATTACGACAAGCAGCTCGGCCTAATGTTCGACCTCTTCCCGCGGCTGAAAGAACGCTTCGGCCAGCGCGGCGGCACGCTGTCCGGCGGCGAGCAGCAAATGCTCGCCATCGCCCGCGCGCTGATGTCCAAGCCGAAACTATTGTTGCTGGACGAACCCTCGCTGGGCCTCGCCCCGCTGGTCATCAAACAGATTTTCGGCGCCATCCGCCAGCTCAACAAGGAGACCGGCCTCACCGTCCTGCTGGTCGAACAAAATGCCAACCAGGCGCTGCGCCTCGCCCACCGTGGCTATGTTCTGGTCAACGGCGCCATCACCATGGCCGGAACTGGCGCGGAATTACTCGCCCGCCCGGAAATTCGCGCCGCTTATCTCGAGGGCGGCCATTGATGCTGCCCAGAATTTGGGCGCATACTCCCGACATCGCATTTGCCCTTTATAACCAAGCCTACCAACAAGGAGAATTATATTGCGAAACATCCTCTTAGGCGCAGCAGCCACGCTCGCCCTCGGCGTTGCCATGGCGGCATCGCCGGCCCAGGCCCAAACCAAGGTCGGCGTCGCCGGCCCACTCACCGGCTCCAACGCCGCCTTCGGCACCCAGCTGAAAACCGGCTTTGACCAGGCTGTCACCGACATCAACGCCAAAGGCGGCGTCCTCGGCAAGCCGCTCGTGGAAGAAGCCGTCGATGACGCCTGCGACCCGAAACAGGCGGTCACCGCCGCCAACCAGCTGGTCTCCGATGGCGTCGTCGTGGTGGACGGTCATTTCTGCTCGTCCTCCTCAATCCCTGCGAGCAAAGTCTATTCCGATAGCGGTATCATCGAAATTTCGCCGGCCTCCACCAATCCGCAATATACCGATGACGGCACGCCCTTCACCTACCGCGTCTGCGGCCGAGATGATCAGCAAGGCAAGGTCGCCGCGGAATATATCAAGGATCATTTTCCCACAGCCAAAATTGCCGTGCTCGATGACAACTCAACCTACGGCAAAGGCATCGCCGACCAGGTTCGCATGAACCTCAAAACGCTTGGCATTCCCGTCGTCTATAACACCTCCTTCACCGCCGGCGACAAAGACTATTCGGCATTGGTCAGCCGCCTGAAACAACAGGGCATCACCTTCGTCTATCTCGGCGGCTATTATTCCGATACCGGGTTGATCGTCCGTCAGGGTGCGGCCCAGGGCTTTACCCCGCAATATTTCTCGGAAGACGCAGCAGCGACCCAAGCCTTCTGGCAAGTCTCCGGCCCGGCCGGCGAGGGCGTGTTGCTGACCTTCCCGCCGCCGGCTGAAAAAGACCCCGCCGCCGCCGCCGTCGTCGCCGAGCTGACCGCAGCCAAACTCGACCCGACCGGCTACGTCCTCTACTCTTACGCCACCCTCCAGGTCTGGGCCGAAGCCGCCACCAAAGCCGGCAGCACCAAACCCGCCATCGTCACCAAAGAGCTGAAAGCCGGCGGCCCGTGGCCCTCGGTCCTCGGCCCGATCAGCTTCGATGCCAAAGGCGACGTCGTCAACGCCGCTTACGCCATCTACAAATTCCACGACGGCAACTACACCGTCTTCGCGCTGAAGCCGTAAAAGGTTTCGATGCCAAACTAAAAAGCCCCGAAGCAATTCGGGGCTTTTCTGTTTAAACGCCCCACACCGTAGGGTGGGGTAGCTCCGCTACCCCACCACCCCAGGACCCAACCATGCCCACCCTAGACCCGACCGACTGGTCCAACCTGCGCACCCTCGGCCACCAGATGATGGACGACATGATCGACCATCTGGCCAACCTGCGCCACATCCCCGTCTGGCAAAAAATGCCCGACCCGATCCGCGACAGCTTCAAAAAACCCTTGCCCACAACGCCCACCGATCCAACCACCCTCTACCAGAGCTTCACCGAGACCATCCAACCCTACGTCACCGGCAACACCCACCCGCGGTTCATGGGCTGGGTCCATGGCGGCGGCAATCCGATCTCAATGCTAGCCGAATTGCTCGCCGGAGCGATGAACGCCAATTGCGGCGGCCGCGACCATTCCGGCATCGCCGTGGAACGCCAGGTCATTGCCTGGGCGGCGGAAATGCTGGGCATGCCGCCCAGTACCGGCGGTGTCCTGCTCACCGGCTCCTCCATGGCCAATTTCGTGGCACTCCTTTGCGCCCGCCGCCAAGCGCTGGGTGCTGACGTCCGCCAGCACGGCATCGCCACGGCGCAGCTAACCGCCTACGCCGCCGCCTCTGCCCACCGCTGCATTCCCGGCGCCATGGACATGGCCGGCATCGGGTCCAATGCCCTGCGCCTGATCCCCACCGGCGCCGACCACCGCATCGATATCGCCAAACTGCAAGCCGCCATCAGCGAAGATATCGTGGCGGGAAAGCAACCCTTCCTCATCATCGGCACCGCGGGCTCGGTAGACGTCGGCGCCATCGACGACCTGACAGCACTCGCCGATATCGCTGCCACGACAAAAACCTGGTTCCATGTGGACGGCGCTTTCGGCGCCCTCGCCGCCCTCTCGCCCAGAATCAAACCGCGCCTGGCCGGCCTGGAACGCGCCGATTCCATCGCCTTCGACTTTCACAAATGGGCGCAAGTAACTTACGATGCCGGCTGCGTCCTGATCCGCGACCCCGGCATCGCGCTCGCCACCTTCGCGCAAAAAACCAGTTACCTGGCGGGCGCCAAACGCGGCCTCGCCGGCGGTGAACCCTGGCCCTGCGATCTTGGCCCGGACCTTTCGCGAGGTTTCCGCGCCCTGAAAATATGGATGACCCTATCGGCCTATGGGTCCGATGCGCTAAGCACGATCGTTGACCAAACCTGCGCACTCGCCAGACATCTCGAATATATCATCAACAACAGCAACAGCCTGGAACTCGCAGCCCCGGTCGGCTTGAACATTGTCTGCTTTAGGCCGCATAATCTGTCCGACGCGCAAATAGAATCTTTGGTCGCCGACCTGCAGGAATCCGGGGAATTCGCCCCGTCCACCACCATCATCGATGGCCGCCTGGCCATCCGCGCAGCAATCGTCAATCACCGTACCACGCAAGCCGATATCGACGCTTTCGCGGCCGCGGTACTCGAACGCGCAAAAGCGGGGTGATTTCTCACCCCGCTTCAAAACCAAACGCCTAAGCTGCCTTGGCGACAACCCGTTCGGTCTTTTCGGCAAGTTTCGTTGCATATTCATCGGCTTGATAAATATCGGCGACGATGGACTTCAGAATCTTCTCATCATCTTTCTTACCCAGCGCCTTGGCGTAAGTCGCGGCGGTGCCGAAACCCGAAATCCCGTAATGACACATTCTCTGATATTGTGAGAGCACGATAATATCGAGCAGCTCGCCATCTTCCGGCGCTTCCTTGGCGGTATGTTTTTCCGCTTCCGAGGTCAGCCCCGCCATGCCCATGCATTTCTCCGGCTTCGCCTCTTCGTCGTTCTTCTCGAGCAGTCCCTTCAACGTATCGGCATGTTTGTTGATGCCTTCGTAGGACGACTCCAGCGTCTGCTTCAGCTTGGCATCATGCACACGCCCTGCCATGGCTTTCACGGATTTCGCCATCTGGTCATTCGCGGACCAAAGATCCTTGATCTCATCGGCATAAATATCTTTCAGACTTTCCGGACTCGACATCATTCATCTCCTTCACCACGCCGCATCATCGCGATCGCATGAACGGGACATAGGGATGATGACGCCGGAAGCTGCTAAAACCTAAATGGCTTCTTGGTAATTCTTAAACGGCGCAATGCGGAGTTTAATGCCAATGCCCGCCGCCACCCCAGCCATGTCCCCATCCGCCGCCCCATCCCCAGCCGCCACCGACGCCAACCACCACCGGCGGCGCGTAATAGGCTGGCGCCGAATAATACCCGCCGCCGCCATAACCGTAGCCATAGCTCGATGGATAGACCACGCAACCCGAAAGCGCCAAGCCCAGCCCGCACAGCACCATCGCCGTCCTCGAAGCTTTCACAAAATTCATCCTCGCTCCACGCATCTCAAACTCCTTGCGGTCACCCGCTTGTCTTCATGTCAATTTTAAAAACTGCCAATAATTTGCGGCAAGTTTGCGGCGCCGAGAGCATCGGAATGTAAAGCATTGTTGCAGCGCGCAACACACCGCGCCGCCAATCCATCGCCGCAAACATGCCTCGGCAATGCCATCATCATCGCCATAGTAACTTCAACGGCGGCGCACCACATACGTAACGACACGCGCCCGACAACAAGACAGCAACACAATAATCAGGAGCCTCCGGTGACCCCATCGAATTTCACACTGCGCCATGTGCTCAGCCTCACGACCGCCCTCACTCTGGCGCTCCCGGCACTGCCGGCCTTCGCGCAGGATGCAACGCCGCCGTCCCGCGTCGGCCAGATCGCAGCGCTGAACGGCAACGTCTCCTTCGACGGCTCCGGCTCCGGCGGCTGGGCGCAAGCCGCGCTGAACTATCCGGTGAGCTCGGGCGACACGCTCTACACCCAGGATAACGCAAACGCCGCCATCGCGCTGGACTCCAGCAAAATCAGCCTTGCCGCCGATACCGAGCTGCAGGTCACCGGCCTCGACCAGAATAATTTCGCCGCCACCCAAAGCCAGGGTGAAGCCGTCTACGCCATCAACGACCTGCAACCCGGCCAGAGTTTTGCCGTCACCACCCCGCGCGGCACCGTCGCCATCGCCCAGAACGGCGAATACGATGTCGTCGCCGGCGACACCAACAATCCAACCACCGTCAATGTCTTTCAAGGCGCCGCCACGGTAACCGCCCCCGGCGCCACCCAGCAGCTCGCCGCCGGCCAGGCCGCTTATCTCTCCGGCGCCGACCAGACAACCCTGCAGCTCGGCCAGGCCCAGCAGGACAGTTTCACCAGCACCGTGCTGGCGCAAAACGCCCCGCCACCACCGTCCTACGCACCCCCCGTCGTCCAGCAAATGACCGGCACGTCCGAGCTCGGCCAATACGGCAGCTGGAACCAGAGCCAGCAATACGGCGCCGTATGGTATCCAAACGTCGCTTCCGGCTGGGCGCCCTATCGCAACGGCTACTGGGCGAACGTGGCGCCCTGGGGATGGACCTGGGTGGAAAACGAACCCTGGGGTTTTGCTCCCTTCCATTACGGCCGCTGGGTCGATGACGGTAATCGCTGGGGCTGGGCCCCTGCCCCAGCCTATTCGGCCGAGGGCGGCTATGGCCCATCCTACCAGCCCGTCTATGCCCCGGCCGTGGTAACCTTCTTCGGCGTCGCGGTTGCCGCCGGCATCACCGCAGCAGCGCTCTCCTCAGGCTCCGTCGGCTGGGTGCCGCTTGGCCCCAATGAGCCCTACTACCCGCATTACCACGCCTCGCCCGCCTATATCCGCCAGATCAACGAGGTGAACGTCCGCAATTTCAACAACAATTACAACGCCGGAAACTTCACGCCAGACCGGCTCGCCAACCGCCGCGGCGCCACCTATGTCCCGGCCGACGTCATGCGCAACGGCGAACATGTCGGCGGCTATGCCCATCCGGCCCCCCAGGCCATGCTGGCCTCGGCGCGCTCCGTCGAAATGACCGGTACCCAGCAACCCGGGCACCCGGCCGGCCAGCCCGCCGCGTTCCGCCTGCCCGAAGCAGCCAAACCCATGGCCCAACTCCGCCCCGGCACGGCACCGCGGCCGACGCAATTCGCGGCGCGCCGTAGCCCGCCGCCGGCCACCCTGTCGCACGAACCGTTCAACGCCCGCCCAGGCGCACCGGGCGTCCCGGGTGCCCCCGCGCCGCACGGCGCAATGCCGATGCAGGCTGCCAACCGTCCAAACTTTGCCACCGCGCCCGGCTACCACGCGCCGCCGCCGCCGCCCGGCGCGCATCCGCAAAATATCCGCCCGGACGCGATGAACCACGCCCCCGAGCAATTCGTCCACCCGCAAACGCCGCAACCACAAAACCAGGCACACCCCATGCCGGCCACCCAAATATTCCATCCGCCCCAGCCGGCGCATCCACCCGCGCCCGGAGTCCAGCCGCAACCGCAGGCTCACCCGATGCCGGCCGCCCAGGCCTATCACGCGCCGGCCGAGGCCGCGCATCCTCCCGCCCCAGCCTTCCACCCGCAACCACAGGCGCACCCTATGCCGGTAACCCAGGCATTCCACCCGCCGGCTGAGGCAGCGCATCCTGCCGCCCCGGTTTTCCACCCGCCGGTTGAAGCCCCGCACCCCGCCCCTCCGCCGGTTTTCCACCCGGCCGCCCAGGCCGCCCGTCCGCCCGCCATGGTGCAGGTGCACCCCGTGCAGGCGCCGCATCCGGCCCCAGCCCCGCATGCGGAACCCCCGCATCCGGAACAGCCAAAACACCCGGGCTAACCTGGCAAACGCACGGCGGAGCCACACTAGCTCCGCCGTGATGCGCAAGCGCCTTTTCCATGTTACGCCAGCCCCATGACCGCCCTTGAGCACCTTGCCAATGCCGACCCGGCGCTCGGAAAATTCATCAAATCCTACGGCCCGCTCAAACGCAGCAAACCCGACTTCACCGAGCCCTACGAGGCCCTGCTCTCCGCCGTCGCCCACCAGCAACTCCACGCCAAAGCCGCCCTCTCCATCCTCGGCCGCCTGAAAGATCATTGCGACGGCAACTGGCCCGCCCCCGCCACCCTGCTCGCCATGCCGGACATCGCCTTGCGCGCCTGCGGCTTCTCCGGCGCCAAAACCCTGGCGCTGCGCGACATCGCCGGCCGCGCTTTGGACGGCACCATCCCCACCCGCGCCCGCGCCCGCCACCTCAGCGACGCCGCCCTGATCGAGCGCCTGACCAGCCTTCGCGGCGTCGGCCAATGGACAGTGGAAATGCTCCTCATCTCCAACCTGCGCCGCCCGGATGTCTTCCCGGTCGATGATTTCGGCATCCGCGAGGGCTATCGCCGCATCCACCAACTGGAGGCCCAACCCAAACCCAAGGCCCTGGCCGTCCTCGCCGAGGCCTACGCCCCTTACCGCACCACCGCCGCCCTCTATCTCTGGCGCGCCGCCGACGCCGCCAAACCACCCAAAACGCCGCGAATTAAACCCGAATCCAACAAATTATAATTATATTCGGCGCCTAAGATTCTCTTGTGCAGCGCAGCGTATTGCCTTTCCACGGCACATCCGTCACGAAGCACCAAAGCCATCCTGGAGTCACAATGGACCTTCTGCACGCTCTTCTATTCGCCGTTTTGCAGGGGGCAACCGAGCTTTTCCCCGTCAGCAGCCTCGGCCATGCGGTCATCGTCCCAAAACTCCTGCACTGGAATATCAACCAGGCCTCCCCTGCTTTCCTGCCCTTCCTGGTAATGCTGCATCTCGGCACCGCCGTCGGCCTGCTGGTCTATTTCTGGCGCGACTGGTTCGCCATGCTGGAAGGCCTGCTCGGCCGCGGCTACGAAGCGGAAGTCACTACCCAACGCGGCCTGCTGCTCCGCCTGATCGTCGCCACGCTGCCCGCCGTCTTCATCGGCATAATCGTCAAAAAGCCGGTCGCCCATCTTTTCGCCAACCCGCTCGCCGCCTGCCTGTTCCTCATCGCCAATGGCGGCTTGCTCTGGCTGGGTGAGCGCCTGCGCGCCCGCGGCGGCAAATCCTCCAGCAGCCTATCCTATGCGGACGCCCTCGTCATCGGCTTCTTCCAATGCCTCGCCTTCCTGCCTGGCATTTCGCGCTCGGGTGCTGCCATCGTCGGCGGCCTGCGCCGCGGCATCCCGCATGAAGCCGCCGCCAAATTCACCTTCCTCATGGGCACCCCGATCATTCTCGCCGCCGCCGTGCCGGAAATCCCGGAGCTCATGCACCAGCATGAAATCCACGCATTGTTCGGCATCTCGTTGATCGCCGCGGTCGTCTCCGGCATCGTCGCCTGGCTCAGCACCGCCTTCCTGATGCGCTATTTTCATAACCACGACTCCTGGGCGCTGCTACCTTTCGCCTGGTACTGTGCCATCGGCGGCGCGCTCGCATTTGTTGCCATCATCGTCGGGATCTAGATGCGTAAATTCCTGCAAACCCTGCTGCTGCTCAGCCCCTTCGTCCTTACCGCCACCGCGCACGCCACCAACCTCGCCACCGCACCCATCGGCCGCAACAATCTCTCCTGGTGGCACACCCGCTGGGTCGACTCGCTGCAGCAAGGCAAGCAGCATCCGGGTGCCCGCATCGTCTGGCTCGGCGATTCCATCACCCAATACTGGCAGCGCATGGGCACGCTCGGCTACGACAACATCCTGCCCATCTGGAACGAATATTACGCCCCCTACGACGCGCTGGATTTCGGCTTCGTGGGCGACACCACCTCCAGCCTGATCTGGCGCCTCGACCACGGCCAGGTCGCCGGCCTGCACCCGCAGCTCACCATCATCCTGATCGGCGCCAACAACCTCGGCCGCGTCCATTGGGGCGCCGCCATGACCATCCCCGGCATCGAAGCCGTGGTCGAGAACGCCCACACCCGCCTGCCCGATTCCCACATCCTGCTGCTCGGCGTCCTACCCTCGATCCGCTCCGCCTGGGTCGACCAGCAAACCGCCATCATCAACGCTGCACTGGCCGAGCACTACGCCGGCAGCCCGGTCGTCACTTTCGTCAACGCCGGCCACGTCCTGCTGCGCGACGGCAAACCCGACCCGGCTTTATACGTCGACCCGAAAATGGTCCCCCCGGAACCGGCCCTGCACCCTAACGCCGCCGGCATGGCCGGCATCGCCGCCTACATCCAACCGGAAGTAAAGCGCTACACGGAATAACTCCCGGAACCCGTAGGGTGGGTAAGCGCGCAGCGCGTAACCCACCTTATCTTCGTTGAACGCCCTACTTACTTCCAGGCCACCGCGGCGCTCGTCCCACCTGTAAGCGGAATAATCTCCGTCGATTTAAACCCCGCGGCGCGGCACCAGCCATCGAACTGGACAAATGTATAATCGAACCCGTCATTCGTTTCGATCAACATGTTGAGCGACATGAGAAGGCCGTTGGCATTCACCCGCCGCGCATCATCGATGACATTCTCGATCGCAGTCCGCGGCACTGCGTTCATGCAGCTGAAGTCGCCGGCTTAATTCCTCAGGCCCGGCGGACCATCGGCAACCGTATCGAACAGCCCAAGTTCAACCGCGCTCAACAAGGTTTTGGAGGCGAAAAACCCCATGCCGATCTGCATAATTTTGGAAGGGTCAGGCCGCGATCGATCCCTTCGGAATCTCCATTTCGACCCCTCGACAGTGTTTCACGCCCTACGCCAAGTCAAGCGATCCACAGCATCCTTCACATAAACGAAACCGGGTCCACATCCACATCCACCCGCGCCGCCCGGTCGATCTCGGTCCGCGCCAGCCACTCGCGCACCAGCCCCTGCACCGGCAAATCCCGCCGGGTTTTCATCAGCAGCCGCCGCCGAAACCTGCCCCGCAACAACGCAAAAGGTGCTGGCGCCGGGCCCAGAATTTCAATCCCGGCCCCATGCGGCGCACTGCGCGACAGCGCCCGCGCCGTCCGGTCCGCCAGCCCCTCATCCAGCGCGCTCACAATCAGCGCCACCAGCCGCCCGAACGGCGGCCAATGCCCCGGCCTGCGCTCGGCCGCCTCCTGCGCCATGAACGCCGGCAGATCGCCCGACAGCAGCGCCAGCATCACCGGATGCTCCGGCGAGTAGGTCTGCAGCAACACCCGCCCCGGCGCCTCCTCGCGCCCGGCCCGCCCCGCCACCTGGTACAGCATCTGCACGGTCCGCTCGCCGGCCCGCAAATCGCCGCCGCCCAGCCCCAGATCGGCATCCACCACGCCCACCAGTGTCAGATGCGGAAAATGCCAGCCCTTCGCCACCATCTGCGTGCCGATGATGATATCCACTTCCCGCGCCGCAATCGCCGCCGCTGCCGCGGCCGCCTCTTTCGGCCCCGTAATCACATCGCTCGCCATAACCAGCGCTGGCACCTCGGGAAAAACCAACGCAACCTCTTCCGCAATCCGCTCCACCCCCGGTCCGATGGCGGCAAAACTCTCTTCCGCCCCGCAGGCCGGACAGCTTTCCGGCAACGCCTCATTATGCCCGCAGTGATGACAAATAAGCCGCTTATGACTCTTATGCTCCACCAGCCAGGCCGTGCAGTTCGGGCACGCCATCCGATGCCCGCAATGCCGGCATAAGGTCAGCGGCGCGTACCCCCGCCGGTTCAAAAACAGCATCGCCTGCTCACCGCGCGCCAGCGTCTCGCGCACCGCCGCAATCAGAGCCGGCGCCAGAAATTTTCCCCGCTCCGGCGGATCCTCGCGCAAATCCAGCGCCGCCACCGCCGGCATTTTTGCGCCGCCATGCCGCGCCATCAAATCCAGCCGCTGATATCTTCCTGAATTCGCATTCTCCACGCTCTCCAGGCTCGGCGTCGCCGAAACCAGCACGCAGGGCGCACGGCTTATCCGCGCCCGCACCACCGCCATGTCGCGCGCATGATAGGTCACCCCATCCTCCTGTTTGAACGCGCTCTCATGCTCCTCATCCACCACAATCAGCCCGAGATCCGGAAACGGCAAAAACAAAGCCGACCGTGCCCCCACCACCACCTTCGCCGCCCCCGTCGCCACCGCCTTATATGTCGCCCGCCGCACCGCCGGCGTCAGCTCGGAATGCCAGACCGCCGGCATCGCCCCGAACCGGCTGAAAAACCGCTGCAGAAACTGCACCGAAAGTGCTATCTCCGGCAGCAGCACGAGCGACTGCTTGCCCACCGCCAGCGCCTGCGCCACCGCCTCCAGATAAACCTCGGTCTTGCCGGACCCGGTAACGCCGTCCAGCAACGTCACCCCGAATTTTTCGGCCTTAACCGCCGCCCGCAGCGCCGCCCCGGCCACCGCCTGATCTTCCGATAGCGCCGGCCCCGCCAGCCCCGCATCCGCGCCGCCAAATTCAAAAACCTTGCGCCGGCCCTTCGCCGCCACCAGCAAATTCGCCTTCACCCCCAGCGCCAGCACCTCGCCCCGCTTCGCCAGCGTATATTGCGCGACCCACGCCACGAACTCCCGCAAACTCTCCGGCAGCGGCGGAAAATCCAGCACCTCCGCCACCGCCTTCAGCCGCCGCTCCGGCACCGTTTCGTCCGGCGCATCATCCCACACCGCCCCCACCACCATCCGCGGCCCCAGCGGCACCCTCACCAGCGTCCCAGGCGCCAGCGCCTCCTCGGCCGCATAGGTAAAAGCCGCCTCAAACGGTAAGGGCAGCAACACGGAAACGCGGATAGGACTCGCAAGGCACATGCTATATGCTTGCCACGACCACAGCACCGCCGGAACCCAACATGAAATTCTTTGTCGATACCGCCGAAATCTCCGAAATCCGCGAACTTGCCGCCACCGGCCTGCTCGACGGCGTCACCACCAACCCCTCGCTGATCGCCAAATCCGGCCGCAAAATCACCGAGGTCATCGCCGAAATCTGCGACGTGGTGCCAGGCCCCGTCAGCGCCGAAGTCGCCGCCACCGACTATAAGGAAATGCTGCGCGAAGCCGCCGTGCTCAAAGCCATCGCCAAAAACGTCACCATCAAAGTGCCGCTGACGCCGGACGGCTTGCGCGCCTGCCACGCCCTCTCCTCCGAAGGCACCATGGTCAACGTCACCCTCTGCTTCTCCGCCGCCCAGGCCCTCCTCGCCGCCAAAGCCGGCGCCAGCTTCATCTCCCCCTTCGTCGGCCGGCTCGACGACATCGGCATGAACGGCATGGACCTCATCGCCGACATCACCCAGATCTATAACAACTATCCCGCCATCAAAACCGAGGTCCTGGTCGCCTCCATCCGCAACCCGATCCATTTGATCGAAGCCGCCAAAATGGGCGCCGACGTCGCGACAATCCCCCCCAGCGTCATCAAGCAGCTCTACAGCCACCCCCTGACCGACAAAGGCCTCGCCGCCTTCCTCGTGGACTGGGCAAAAACAGGCCAGACAATTTAAAAGGAAAGTTCTTTTTTGAAAAAAAGAACCAAAAAACTTTTATTACTCCGGGCCTGGGGAATTTGGGCCATCCACGCCTATGTCTGAATCCGCCGAATCCCTCCGCCTCGCCTTCCTCGCCTACATGTCCGGCGAACGCCGCGCCGCAAAACTAACCGTCGAGACCTACAGCCGCGACCTCGCGGCCTTCCTCGGCTTCCTCACCAGCCACAACGCCGAGGAACCCACCCTCACCACCCTGGCAGGCCTGCGCGTAACCGAAATCCGCTCCTGGCTCGCCTATGCGGCCGCAAACGGCAGCGGCAACGCCACCCGCGCCAAAAAACTCTCGGCGCTGAGCAGCTTCTACCGCTACCTCCGCAAAAACCACGGCGTCGAAAACACCGCCTTCACCCTCATCCACCGCCCGCGCGCGGCCCTTCCCATCCCCCGCGCGCTCTCCGCCGCCGATGCGTTGATGATCGCCCACGACATCGGCGACGCAACGGACACCGCCGCCATCCAGGCCCGCGACACCGCCCTGATGTGCCTGCTCTACGGCGCCGGCCTTCGCATCAACGAAGCTTTATCCTTGAACATCCACAACATCCCCGCCGCCGACAATGCCTTGCTCGTCACCGGCAAAGGCAACAAACAACGCATCGTGCCCTTGCTCCCTGCCATCCGCACCGCGCTGGCCACCTGGCTGAAACTCCACCCCAACCCCGTTCCGGAATCGCCCATCTTCCTCGGCGCCCGCGGTGCTCGCCTGAACGCCGGCGTCGTACAGAAAACGCTGCGCGACTTCCGCCGCCTCAACAACCTCCCCGAACACACCACGCCCCACGCCTTGCGCCACTCCTTCGCCACCCATCTGCTGTCCAACGGCGCCGACCTCCGCTCGATCCAGGAACTGCTCGGCCATGCCAGCCTCTCCACCACCCAGCGCTACACCGAAATCGACACCGAGCAGCTCATGACCGTCTGGCGCAACGCCCATCCCCGCTCCGGCGCCGCCTGAGCAAAAATCCTTGAGAGTGAATTTCGATGCCGGGCGAAGCCGGTCCGGGCGAGCGATGCGATGGTTCGCGATGCTACTGGCAACCGCCGCTCTCAGCGCCTGCGCCGCCACGCCGCCGCCCTGCGTTTCAGCCACGACGCCACCAGCCAACGTGGTCTATCTGATGAAACATGGCTGGCACACCGATCTCGCCATCCCGAGCGCTGAACTGCGCGGCAACATGACGATCTTCCAACGGATATTTCCCGGCGTAAAAATCCTCGTCTTTGGCTTCGGCAAGCGCACCTTCATGACCGCGCCCGTTCACACCAGCGGCGAACTGCTGATCGGACCCTTTCCCGGCGAAGGACTTCTGCTGGTCACCGCGTTGCGCGCACCGCCGGATGTGGCCTATCCGAATGGTATCCTGGCGACCCTGAATCTGCCGCCAGACGGGCCCAAAAATCTCTCAAACTTCCTCTGGAAAACCCTGAAAACCGATCACGGCACACCAATAGAACTTCGCCCCGGCTTCTACGCCGGAAGCATCTTCTACCGCACCGAAACGCGATACGCCGGCTCGCGCACCTGCAACACCTGGACCGCTGACGCTTTGCAGGCGGCGGGTCTGAACATCAACCCTGCCGGCGACATCTTCTCATGGCAGACCATGTCCGCGGCGGAACATATCGCCAGCAGAACATGTTCCATCAAGGGAAATCCGTAAGGGCGTTAGTGGCTGGTCTGCACCGCACCGGGTAACGGCTGCCCGTTCTGCCCCGGTATCGGCTGCCCGGCCGGCACGACGATATAGGTGGTGCTGGGCTTTCCGCCGCCGGTGCCAAGGCTTGAACAGCAACCGGCGAGAGAACCGAGTATAAAAAGCATCGCGAAACCAAAGCGCGACCGGTTAACTGCTTTCATTTTCTCGTCTCTCCGAAAAATCCGTCTCGTCATTAACTTGCATGATAACCGCAATCAATAGTCGTTCCAAAAACCGGCCGGAATATTCGAAGCATGTAACATCTTTCGAACGCCGCCCAATCCTCTTGACTATCGGCACCGCCGGCTCACCGTACGGCGTCACACCGTGACCAACGCAACAAAGCTTGGAAACGCGGCACCTCCAAGGCGCCGCAGCGCGGCACCCAGGGCTACGCCTATGTCCTGCCAAACACGGTCCGCCTCGCGGCTTCCTCGGTCTGCAAGGCGATGGCCTTCGAAGTCGCGCCATTCGGCATCACGGTCAACACCATCGGCACCGGCACCATCGCAACCGAAGCCTCCGCCGCCTGGGTCGCCGCCCGCGCCGCCGAGATCGGGTCAACCCCGCAGGAGTTGCGCGCCCGCAGCAACAACAACCTGCCGATGAAACGCCAGGGCACGGTCGAGGAGATCTCCAGCCTGGCCGCCTATCTCTACTCGGTGCAGGCCGCCTACACCACCGGCGAGACGATCCTGTGCGACGGCGGCGGCGTCAACTGTATCGTCTGAACAGCCACGGAGCGGCTAACTGAAATCCTAAGGCACTGTCGACACCAGCGGCGCCGCCGATTTTAACGCCGCCGCATAATCCAATGCGGAGGTCCCCGCCGGATAGCCGTTCTTACTCAACAAAAACGCCATCACCTGTTCGTACTGAACATGGCTGAGGCTGCCCGGCGCGCTCTGCGGCATTTGCGATGTGATGAAATTGAAAATGCCGCCGACCGTCAGGTGATTCGCGGCCGGTGCAAAACTTGGACCCGCCAGCGCCGGCCCCTCATCGCCGCCAAGATTTGGCCCATGGCAGGCAGCGCAATTTCCTGCGAAAACGTCCTGGCCGGCTTTCGCCTGATCCGCCGTATATAGCGCCGGCGCCGCCAGCGCCACCCGCATCATGACCCCGAAACCTGCCGTAGCAGCCAAACCAATTCGCCATTCCAACCGCATCGCGAGTCTCCCCAATCTCTAAGTCCAAACCACCAAAGACTCGCATCCGCGCGGAATATTCCATCACAACATCGTTATTTTCCGTTGCGGACCCAGGCTGAATTAAAAACCCGCAACGCCGGAATAAACCGGCCCGCCTCCGGTCTAGTTATTTGTTCAGTCCGCATCATCGTGACGCGGCGTCCCAAAGGAACCCTGAAATGAAAATTCTGCAAAATCTAACGCTGTCCGCTGGCATTCTCTTCGCCGCCGCCTCGGCGCAGGCAGCAACAATCAACTGCACCCCCGCCGTTCAGCGGGCGCATATCGCAACCCTTGAGAGCCAGGTGCGAACGCTGACCACGCAGGTCGAAGCCTTGCAGAGCCAGTCCGAAACCTCGCCGCAGCAAACTGTCGTCGTCCAGCCGGCTTCCAATCTGCCGCTCGGCGCGCAATTCGATATCGCGACCGGCGGTTAATATTTCTCCTGGAAACAACGCAGCTATTTCAATGAAGACTGAAAATGGGATACGCGCACCGGTGCGCGTATCCCATTTTCCAATTAACTTCGACTCAAAAATAAGCGTGCGTGATGCGCCCGGACAGCGGCGCTCAGCTTTGCCCGCTTCTCACCAACTGCCCAAAAGCCTCGATCGTCTGCATCGGCAGGCTGCCGGCCACCCAGTATTCCTCCCGGCCATTATTCCAATACATGATGTTCGTGCCGCGATAATTGCCCTCGCGCGGCGTATGCGCGGGTTCGCCATTGGCCTTCCAGATGCAAAGCGTAATGGACCCCTGCGGCGCCGTATAGGCCAGCACCTCAGCCGCATGTCCAGCGACAATATCGCGATGCGCGCTTGCGAGTTCGAAACCCGGAATGCCAGGCATGTCGGTGGGCCCCGCGGATTTACCCAGCCCGATAGCACCCCCGCGCAGCGACGCGTCATGGACCGCGGCAAGATCAATGATATTTTTCGGCGGCTTCATCGACGTGAACAGCAGCATCGCCGCCGCTGCCGCCGCCACCGCACCCAAAACGAAAGCGCGCAAATCGGGCCGGCGGCGCGGCACGAACGGCAGCACCTGGGCACTTGCCGGCGCCGGGGTCGCAGCATTCAAAGCGGCTTCAATGCGCGCCAGAAATGCCGCGGAGATCTCTTCTTCCGGTACCGCATCGGCCAATGCGGCGCGAAGCCTGCCCAGTTCCGCCAACCGGCGCGCGCAATCCGGGCAAACCGCAAGATGCGTGGTCAGTTCGGCAACTTCGGCCGCCCTCAGCTCGCCGTCGAGCAACGCACTCAGCTGCACCAGCCGTTCATCGCAGCTCATGGTTTGTTCCTCGGTGCGGCGGGTTCGGCCTCAAGCCAGGCCGCACGCAATGCATCGCGCGCATGCGCCAGCCGGGACATCACGGTCCCGATCGGCACGGCCAGCGTGGTTGCGATCTGCGCATAGGAAAGATCGCCGAACTCCCGCAGAACCAGTACTTGCTGAAGCCGTTCCGGCAGGGCCGCCACAAGTCCGCGTAATCTCACGGCAGTATCGCTCGCGGCCAAATAGTGCTCCGGGTCGGGGTCATTGTCGTGCAGTTGTACCATATCATGATCATCCATCGCCATCGTAGCACCCGCCGGACGATCGCGATGCAGATTGCGCATGATCGCCGCCATCCAGGCGCGGAAATTCTCGCCCCGATAGCTGTCGAAATAGCGCAGGCCCCGCAGCATGGTCTCCTGCGCGAGATCCTCCGCTTCCTGGCGATTGCGCGTCAAGGCGCGCGCCATGCGATGCAAATAGCCGAGTTCCGGCAGCGCCAGAGCGCGGAATCGTTCGGTTCGATTTTCCCCGGTCATTGCGTGCCTGTCCGCCGTCAACGCGACTATTTCCACGCTTTCCTAGCACGCAATTTCAGCCCGGAAAAGCAACGGTTTTGGGCGCCCCTCAAAACGCCGCCAACTACGTTCCGCATGCCGCCGCCTATCAGGTAGCAAGCTGCTGGTCGGTGACGGCAAGCGGCGTATCGCTCTGCACCACCCGGGCGGTGGTAATGCCAAGGGAGGCGCCGATCTCTCCCGCCGGCAACGCAAGCATCGGTCCGGGATGCGGCGCGGTGCCGGGCGCCGGCTGCGGAAATGCGGTGGAGCGCGCAGTATGAAACTTCAAATTACCCTCGACTTTCTGAGTAATCTGATGAATATGCCCGTTCAAAAACGTCACCGATCCAAAGCGGCGGAACAGCGGCATCGCGACGGGCGCATCCGCCGTACCCCAGCCCCATTTTGCATAGACGCTCCACAGCGGTACATGCGCGAACACGACAATCGGCGTTGACGCGCTGACACCCTGCAAATCCTTGCCGAGCCAGGCGATCTGTTCGTCGCCCAGCAGCCATTGCCCGTCCGGCGCGTTGTGCAGCACATTTACAAGACCGATGAAATGCACGCCATGATCGTCGAAACTATACCAGCCATCGCCGGCGGTATTTTTCCCGTAGCGCGCGAGATAAAGCTTCTTTCCGGGATCGAGAAAATCATGCTCGCCGGGAACATGGTGAACGGTCAGTCCAAGCGTTGCGTAAATCTGATCGGCCGTGTCGAACTGCGCCGGCTTCGCCAGATGCGAAATATCGCCGGTATGCAGCATCAGTCTGGGCTGCACCGGCAGCGCCTTCGCCTTGGCGATCGCCTGCGCCAACGTTCCTTCCACGTCCTGATACGGCCCCGCCTTGAAGCCGATATGACTGTCGCTCATTTGCAGGAAGGTAAAGCCGGCCGGATCCTCCGCGGCCTGCGCGGAGCCGATCATCCCAACCGTCCGCGGCACGCCGCCGGCAACCGTCCAAACCAGGCCGAGGCCAAACCACCCCAGGCAACCAATCGTCCGCCGCCGCCCGGCAAAAACCGCCGCGTTTTCATCCGTCATGACCTGCTCCATTCTATCGATGCAGGTAAGACAGGCTCCGCTCACTTTTATTCATGGCAAGGCAATGACATTTCCGTGATGACAAAAATTTCGATACGGCGGAAAACCTTACGCCTGCCGAAAACTCGCCAGCCGGCTCGCCCGCAAGATCGCCCTTAAATCCTCCAGCGCCGTTGCGAAATCGTTATTCTCCACCAGAAAGTCGAATTCTTTCCCGTGACTCATTTCTGCCTCGGCATGCGACATCCGCCGCTCGATCTGTTCGGGCGTATCACCCCGCCCGAGCAGCCGCATCTCCAGCGCCTGCAGCGATGGCGGCCGGATAAACACCCCGACCACATCCCCCGGCATTGCCTCGCGTAATTGCCGGAAACCCTGCCAATCGATGTCGAACAACACGTCCCTGCCCTGCCCCAGCATCGTCTCCACCGGCACCCGCGGCGTCCCATAAGACCGCCCGAACACATGCGCATGTTCCAGCAGCGCATCATTCGCGACCATGCCGTCGAATGTGTCCTGATCGACAAAATAGTAATGCTTGCCTTCAACCTCGCCCATCCGTGGCGCCCGCGTCGTCACACTCACGGAAAGCGCCAGCCCCGAATCCTCCGCCAGCAGCGCCCGCGACAGCGAGGTCTTCCCCGCCCCCGAGGGTGCCGCCAGCACCAGGCAAAGCCCGCGCCGGTTTGCCGGATTATTCAATATTCGCCACCTGTTCGCGCAGCTGCTCCACCACCGCCTTCAGCCGCAGCCCAATCGCCGTCAACGGCAATGAAACCGACTTGCTGCAAAGCGTATTCACTTCCCGATTGAATTCCTGCACCAGAAAATCGAGTTTTCGCCCAACCCCGGAGGCCTCTGCCACCAGCACCCTTGCCGCCGCGATATGCGATGTCAGCCGGTCCAGCTCTTCGCGCACATCGCTCTTGGTCGCCAGCAACGCCACCTCCTGCGCAATCCGCTCTTCCGGCAGGCCCGGCGCCGATCCCATAATCTCCGCAAGCTGCCCCATCAGCCGCGCCCTGTGTAAAGCCGGCTGCCCGGCCGCCTCGGCCAGCGCCTCCGCATGCAAAGCCGCAATCTCATCCAGCTGCGCGTCCACAATCTCCTGCAGCCTGGCGCCTTCGCCGGCGCGGGCCGCCACCAGCCCATCCAGTGCCTCGGCATAGCCGGTCCGCACCGCCGTTTGCAGCGCCGCCTGCAGCGCCGCGCTGTCATCCTGCGCGCCCAGGTTCCGCATCACCCCGGGCAGCGCCAGCAGCGCCTCGGCCCTCGGCGGCAAGGCGCCGGGGATGCTATCCGCCAGCTCAATTGCAAGCGCTTTCACCCGCTCCAGCGCCGCCATATCCGCGGTCAACCCGCTCACCGCCTCGCGCTTGATGCTCAACGTCCCGGAAACATTCCCCCGCTTCAGCAGCTTCGTCGCCGCATCCCGCATCCCCGGCTCCAGCCCGTCCAACCCGGAGGGCAGTCGCAGCTTCAAATCCAGCCCCCGGCCGTTCACGCTGCGCAATTCCCAGATCCAGGCGATGGCGCCGCCGTCGCCGATCACCTCGCCCTGCGACCGCGCAAACCCCGTCATCGATGCCAGACCCGGTTTAATTTTGTTTTCTGCGTTATTTCCCATGGGGTGGCGTCATAGCAGCCAGATGATACCCTGCCCATATGCCCGCACGCCCCAGCCAATATACCCATATCGCCATCACCGGCGCCTCCAGCGGTCTCGGCCGCGCGCTGGCCATCGCCTACGCCCACCCTGACGTTACCCTCCACCTCACCGGCCGCGACGCCGCCCGCCTCGCCGAGGCCGCCACCACCTGCCGCAATCTCGGCGCCACCGCCCACACCACCAAGGCCGACGTCACCGACCCCGAAGCCATGCAAAACTGGATCACCAACGCCGGCCCGCTCGACCTCGTCATCGCCAACGCCGGCATCTCCGCCGGCCCCGGCCACGCCAATGCCGAAGCCCCCGCAAACATCCGTTCCATTTTCGCCACCAATATCGACGGCGCCCTGAACACCGCTTTGCCCGCCATCGCCGCCATGTCCCAACAACCCGTCGGCCCCAACGGCAATCGCGGCCGCATCGCCTTCATCGGCTCCATCGCCGGCCTCATCGCGCTTCCCACAACTCCCAGCTACTCCGCCGCCAAAGCCGCGCTGGATTTCTGGGTCTCCGCCTCCGCCCCCAACCTCGCCAAAGACGGCATTGCCCTCACCCTGGTCCGCCCCGGCTTCATCCACACGCCCATGACCGCCGCCAACCCCTACAAAATGCCCGGCATCATCGACGCCGGCGAAGCCGCCGCAAAAATCCGCGCCGGCCTCGCCGCCAACAAAACCCACATCACCTTCCCTTACTGGTTCAGCATCGGTGCCCGCATCGGCAACCTGATGCCGAAGTCGATCTTCAATAACGTGAAAAGAAAACCAGCCTAGGAAAGCAGCCGCTTTTTTGAAAAAAGCGGCGCAAAAAACTTTTGTTATTCCGGGCCATGGGCTGTGTCGCCACCAACGCCCAAGCTCGTAGGGTGGGGGTAGCTCCGCTACCCCACCCTCTTTCTTAATGTCAGAGACGCGATGCCACCAACGCCCCCGCCCCAGATTAAAAAAGTTGTTTTGCCGCACCGGCGGCCCGCTTCTTTTTGTTCACAAAAAGAATTGCTTCACCTCAACTGAATCTACTTATCAAACTCACAGCCTGCCGCATCGCATCCGCCAACGCCGCATTCTGCGCCGCCACCTGCGCCGCGTAATCCGTCCCGCCCAACTTCGCGATCCCAACAATTCGCTGCTGCGCCAGCGGTCGCGTATTCCCGTTCAAATTCTGAATTACCACCAGCGTCAGCGCCGCCTTCGCCTCCCCCGCGCTTTGGTCGCTCAACAACTCCGACAACTCGCCTTCAACAATTAAATTCGCCGTCAGCCGGCTGCCGGGCGAGACCACAGCGCTGAATGCCCCGCTCGCCGTCAGCCAGGCCGCCAGCACCTCGGTTGCCGCATCCGCCGGCGCCACCGCCCAGGTATTATAGTAACTGCTGGAAACACTGCCGTCCGCCTGCAGGATCTGAATCCCCTGGCTGTTCATACCCGGCCCCGCACCCAGCCCACGCAACAGCACCACCTTGCCAGCCGTATTCGCGGCCGAACTCGCCGGCGGCTGCGGGTTCAACGGCCAGCTCACCTGCGCGATATATTTCTGCTTCGGCAAAAGCGACGAACATCCCGCCAGCAATACCGGCGCTGCAACAATCATACGGCGTTTCATGGCTTATCCTCCGGCGGCGGCTGCGCACCCAGCAGAACCTGGGCGGGGTTCCCTTTCAGCCGCTGCGTCAATTCGTTCAAGCTTGCCGTTGCCGCCTGTAAATTCTGCAACACCGGTATCATTTCCGCCTGCAGATCCGCGGTCGTTTCACTGGCCTGGTTGATCGTCGCCTGCGACGACGCAACCAGCGCCGGTAATTGCGCGCTCATCTTGCTCAGCTGCTGCGTCGTCTGGTTCAGCTGGCTGATAATCTGCTTCGTCTGCGCCCCATCCGCCAGATTGCGCACCGCCGCCGTCGTCCCCGCCAAATCCGCCGCCTGCATCTGCGTTCGCAAATTGCCGAGCAGCGCATTGGCATTTGCCAAGGCCTGATGCGCATCCCCGGCCGTCACCTCCTGATCCAGCGACGCGGTCAACTGTGAAACCTCATTGATCACCTTGCCGAAATCCACCTTGCTGAACGAAGACAGTATCTGCGTCGCCGCATCCTGCACCTGGGTCAGCGTGCTCGGTATCGAAGGCAGCACCGGCGAATCCGGCGTCCAGGGCTCGGTCGGGATCGGATATTGCGAAGTCGGAACAAACGTCAGCTCCATATAGGCCAGACCGGTAATGCCTTGCGGCGCAATCTGCACGCGCAAACCATGCGCAATGGCAGATTTGATATTGACTGCGGTGCCGATTTTGCGCGGATCGACCTGAAACCGGACCACCACCTGCCGATAGACCTTCTCGTTTTTCGTTCCATCAGGCGGCGGATATTCAGCAGTCACCAAGCCGATTTCGGTAATCGCGCCAATGGTCACGCCGCGGAATTTCACCGCCGTCCCAACGTCCAGCCCCTGTACGGACTCCTGAAAATAGGTCTCGAATTTAATTCCCGGATGCAGCGCCGACCCTGAGAGAAAAAAAACCAGCGCCAGCAGCCCAATAATACCGGCAACCACGAACATGCCGACGCGAAACGCCGCATTTCTTGAAGCCATTACATCGTCTCCCGGTTGAAGAAGGCGCGCACCACCGGCTCGGTGCTTTGCGCCTTCAAGTCTTTCGGCTGTCCCAACGCGATCATTCCCTGCGCCTCCCGGTCCAGCATGATGCAACGATCGGAAATCGCCAGAATCGATTGCAGCTCATGCGTCACCACCACAAACGTCGCCCCCAGCGTATCCCGCAAATCCAGGATCAATTTATCCAACCCGGCCGAGGTTATCGGGTCCAGGCCGGCCGAAGGCTCGTCCAAAAACAATATCGGCGGGTCCAGCACCAGCGCCCGCGCAATCGCCGCGCGCTTGGCCATGCCGCCGGAAATCTCTGCCGGCAGCCGCAGCGCCGCATCCGCCAGCCCAACCATCGCCAGCTTGCCGCGCGCAATCTCCGCCCGCGCCGCCAGCGGCAAATCGGTAAACACCGCCAGCGAAAGCATGATATTCTCTAGCAGGTTCATCGACCCAAACAGCGCCCCGGACTGAAACATCACCCCGATCTGCGATCTTACCGCATCGGTTTCATTCACCACGTCATGCCCGTAAACGCTGATCCGCCCTCTGGTCGGCGGCAGCAGCCCGATCATCTGCTTCAGCAGTGTCGACTTCCCGCAACCCGAGCCGCCCAGCACCACGAACACTTCGCCGGCATGAATATTGAAACTGACATCCTTGAATATGGTGCGGCTGCCGAATTCCTGCGCGACATTATCCACCGCCACCACAATCTCACTGGCAACACCGTCGTCCTTGGCGTCGTGCGGCAGCGCAGTCTCCACCCTCAGAGACCCAGCCTGTACGTCAGCACGGCGAACAATCCGTCCAGCAGAACCGTCGCCACAATGCCGCCCACCACGGCAGAGGTCGCCGCCTCGCCCACCGCCCGCGGCCCGTTCCCCGCGGTCAGCCCCGCCCGGCAGCCGATCATCGCCACCGCCGCCGCAAACACCAACCCTTTTGATAGACCCAGCAGAAAATCCGCCGGCCCGGTTGTGGAAAGAATCTGCGCGATGATCGCATTGGGCGGGAAGCCCAGAATCATCAGCACCACCCCCATGCCGATCAGGCCCGATACGTCCATCAAGATCACAAGTCCCGGCATCACGGCCACCGCCGCCGCAATCCGCGGCAGCACCAGCATCGTTTCAGGATCGATCCCCATGGTGGTCAGCGCCGCCACCTCCTCATTCACCTTCATCGTCCCAAGCTCGGCGGCAAAGGCGGAACCCGTGCGCCCGGCGAGGATCACCGACACCAGCAGCGGCCCCAATTCCCGGAACAGCGAAATAGCCACCAGATTCGCAACGTATAAATCCGCGCCAAACTGCCGCATCGGAATCGCCGATTGAAACGCCAGAATCATCCCAATCAAAAACCCGAGCATCAGCACCAGCGGCGCCGCCTTCAGCCCGGCATTATCGGCGATATGCGCAAAATCCGACCCGCGCAGAAACCGCATCTTCGCCGGCAGCGCGATCAGCGCCACCACCGTCTCGCCAAAAAACGCGATCCGCGTCTCCAGCATCGACATCAAATCCGGCCCCGCCTGCGCCTTGTCCGCCTCGCGCTGCGCCGCCACCACCTGCTTCTCAGTCATCTCCGCCGGAATAATATGCCGCATCTGTTCAATCAGCGCGCTCGCCTTCGCATCGGCGCCGGTCAGATTCACTTCACTCTCATGCAGCCGTTCCATCGCCAGCAGCAAGGTCGCACCCGCGGTATCCACATGCGGGCATTCCGAAATATCGATATTCAGCGCCTGCCCCGGCCCCCGCTTTGCCGCAACCATCGCCTGTTGCCAGACCGCGGCAATGCTCTTCACCTCCAGCGGCCCGGAGAAGATAACCCGCCCGTCCTCCACCCGCATGTCCACGGCCGCCACGCTCATGAATGGGCGCCAACATGATGGATAACTTCGAACGAGCCCTGATAAATCATCATCAACGACACATATAGCACAATCGCCAACCCAACCCAGGCCAGCCAGCGAAACCGCGTCAGCAGCTTCGCCACCAGGTTGGCGGCAATCCCCATCAGCGCTACCGACACCAGCAGCCCCAGCGCCAGCACCGCCGGATGATTGCGCGCGGCGCCCGCGACCGCCAGCACATTATCCAGACTCATCGAAATATCCGCCACGATGATCCGAAAAATGGCGCTTGCCAGACTCTTCGGCTTCGGCACCGCCGCTTCATTCGCCGAACCGCGCAACTCCCGCGCCGACTTCCAGACCACCCAGAGCAGCAATATCCCGCCAGCCAGCGTCAAGCCGATAATGGCCAGCATTTTCAGCGCCACCAGCGCGAAGCCAATCCGCACCGCGGTGGCCCCGGCAATCCCGACCCAGATCGCAATCCGCCGCTGCGACGCCGGCAGCCCGTTCACCGCCAGCCCGATCACCACCGCATTATCGCCCGCCAACACCAGATCGATCAGCAATACCTGCAGCAAAACCGGAAAAAGCTCGGCGACATGCGAAAAATCCATACCGCTTGGTGGCCCCGGCCCGCACGCCATGTCAACGTAAGCAAGAACTTCTTTTTTGAAAAAAAGAAGCAAAAAACTTTTATTAATATGGGCGTTGGGCGTTGGCACCGTCACAGCCCCTGCCCGCCCAACAGTCGTCATTGCGAGCGAAGCGCGGCAATCCATCTTCTTTGCAACTCGCGCCGACAAAGACTAATCCGTCCCGTAACACCGACGTAATACCCACGGAGCCCTTGCCCTCATGATTCCCCGCTACTCAAGGCCCCAGGCCGCCGCCATCTGGTCGCCGGAAAACCGCTACCGCATCTGGTTCGAAATCGAGGCGCTGGCCTGCGAAGCCATGGCCCAATTCGGCGCCATCCCGGCCGAAGCCGCCCAGAACATCCGCACCCGCGGCGACGCCGCCATGGCAAAATTCAGCCCCGCTGACACCGCCCGCATCGATGAGATCGAATCCGTCACCCGCCACGACGTCATCGCCTTCCTCACCTGGCTCGCCGACCACATCGGCGAGGACAGCCGCTTCGTCCACCAGGGCCTGACCTCATCGGATGTCCTCGACACCTGCCTCGCCGTCCAGCTAACCCAGGCCGCCGACCTGCTCCTCACCGATATCGATGCGCTCCTCGCCGCCCTTAAAACCCGCGCCATCGAACACAAACACACCATCACCATCGGCCGCAGCCACGGCATCCATGCCGAACCCACCTCCTTCGGCCTCAAACTTGCCGGCCATTACGCCGAATTCTCCCGCAACCGCACCCGCCTGCTCACCGCCCGCGCCGAGATCGCCACCTGCGCCATCTCCGGCGCCGTCGGCACCTTCGCCCATGTCGACCCCCGCGTTGAGGACTATGTCGCAGCCAAACTCGGCCTGGCCCCGGAACCCATCTCCACCCAGATCATCCCGCGCGACCGCCACGCCGCTTTCTTCGCCGCACTCGCCGTCATCGCGTCCGGCATCGAGCGCCTCGCAACGGAGGTGCGGCACCTGCAGCGCTCGGAGGTCCGCGAAGCCGAGGAATTCTTCCACGCCGGCCAAAAGGGCTCATCCGCGATGCCCCATAAGCGCAACCCGGTCCTCTCGGAAAACCTGACCGGCCTCGCCCGGCTGGTCCGCGCCGCCGTCATTCCCGCCTTGGAAAACGTCACCCTCTGGCACGAACGCGACATCAGCCATTCCTCGGTCGAGCGCGGCATCGCCCCGGACGCCACCGTTACCTTGGACTTCGCCCTCGCCCGCCTTGCCGGCATGATGGAAAAACTCACGATCTACCCGCAACAAATGCTGGCCAATCTGGAAAGCCTCGGCGGCGTCGTGCATTCCGGCGAGGTCCTGCTGGCGCTCACCCGCGCCGGCATCTCGCGCGAGGATTCCTACGCAATCGTCCAACGCAACGCCATGGCCACCTGGACCAAGCTCGGCCATGCCGACGCCGCCGACTTCCGTGAAAACCTCCTGGCCGACCCCGAAGTCGCCGGCCGCATCACCCCCGCCCAGATCGACGCCGCCATGGACCCCAACCTCCACCTCGCGGAAATAGACACGCTCTTTGCCCGAGTCTTCCCATGAAACCGTCATTGCGAGCGCAGCGCGGCAATCCATCTTACGCTTAATGTGCAGCATCATTCTCCGTATATCCCCGGGCGGCATCCTGATCGGCGCCAACCGCGACGAGCGCATCGACCGCGCCTGGGACCCGCCCGCCCAATACTGGCCTGAATACCCAGGCGTCACCGCCGGCCGCGACCGCACCGCGGGCGGCACCTGGCTCGCGCTAAACCAGCATGGCATGATGGCCGCCATCCTCAACCGCCACGGCACGCTCGGCCCCGCCCCCGGCAAACGCAGCCGCGGCGAACTCCCGCTGCTCGCCCTCGCGGAATCAAACCTCGAAGCCGCCGCCGCCAAAATCCAATCCCTCGATGCCGGCGCCTACCGCAGCTTCAACTTCGTCATCGCCGACGCTACCTCCGCCATCCTCTGCCGCGGCCTGGAATCCGGCGCACCGGCCAAACAGATCCTCACCCAAGGCACCTGGATGATCACCTCCGGCGAGCCCAACGACCTCATTCTCCCCCGCATCGCCCGCCATATGCCGAAATTTGACGCCGCCCCAGCCGCAACCTGGCCCGAATTGCTCGCCGACAATTCCCCGCCGGAATCCAGCGCCCTGAACATCCCCGCCGATGACGGCTTCGCCACCGTCAGCGCCGCCGTCATCACGCTCTCGGCAAGCGCACCCCCCGTCTGGCTTTTCGCAGCCGGCCCGCCGGACATCGCGCCATTCGAACCTGTCCCGCTTGCATAATAGGACGGACTTGCCCAACTCAATGCAAAGGATTACCGAATCTGCCAAATAAAAGAGGAATCGCCATGAAAACCGACGCCTCCACCCCCGGTGCGCCACGCCGCCGCGCCAGCCCGTTACGCATCCTTTTCCTGGTCATCTTCGTCGCTACCCTGGCGGTGCCGTTCTTCAACCGCGTCACCCCAACGCTTTTCGGCTTCCCCTTCTTCTATTGGTACCAGATCGCCTGCGTGCCGGTCGCCTCCATCCTCATCTTCCTGGTGTTCCGCGCCGAAGATAACGGAGCCGAATAATGCACCTCCCTTATCCCATCGCAACCGCGGTCTTCCTGGCGCTGATCGCCTTCGTCATCATCCTCGGCTTCACCGCCGGCCGCTGGAAATCAGCCGATCTGCACAGCATCGAGGAATGGGGCCTCGGCGGCCGCCGCTTCGGCACCTGGATTTCCTGGTTCCTGATCGGTGGCGACGCCTACACCGCCTATACCTTCATCGCCATTCCGGCGCTCATCTACGGCGCCGGCGCGGTCGGCTTTTTCGCCGTCCCCTACACGGTCGTCTGCTATCCCATTCTCTATCTGGTGTTCCCTAAGCTCTGGAAAGTCGCGCAGAAACACGGCTACATCACCGGCCCTGAATTCGTCCGCGGCCGCTACGGCAATCGCTGGCTCGGCCTCGCCATCGGCGTCACCGGCATCTTCGCGACCATGCCCTATATCGCCTTGCAGCTCATCGGCATGCACACCGTTATCGGCGCGCTCGGCATCCCGGGGCACATCCCGCTGGCCATCGCCTTCCTGGTGCTCGCCGCCTTCACCTACACCTCCGGTCTGCGCGCGCCGGCCATGATCTCGGTCGTGAAGGATCTGCTGATCTACCTCACCGTCATCGTCGCCATTATCGTTATCCCGGCCGAACTCGGGGGCTTTGGCGCGATCTTCGCCAAAATCCCGCCGGCGAAACTGCTGCTGCCAACCCCGCCGGCGCACAGCACCGGCGCCTATACCGGGTACGCGACCCTGGCCTTCGGCTCCGCCATGGCGCTGTTCCTCTACCCGCACACCACTACCGGCATCCTAAGCTCCAGCGGCCCGCGCGTGATCCGCCGCAACGCCGCCCTGCTTCCCGCCTACACCATCATGCTTGGGCTGCTCGCCTTGCTCGGCTTCATGGCCGTTGCCTCCGGCGTCTCCACCATGCCGCAATTCGCCGACGGATTTAAACGTTTCGGCACCAGTTTTTCCGTGCCGGCGCTAATCCTCAACGCCTTCCCAGGCTGGTTCGTCGGCGTCGCCTTCGGCGCCATCGCCATCGGTGCCCTGGTGCCCGCCGCCATCATGGCCATCGCTTCGGCCAATATCTTCACCCGCGACATCTACAGCCAGTTCGTCACCAACGCTTCCGCCGGCTCCGAGACCAAAATCGCCAAATTCTTTTCAATCTTCATGATCATCGGCGCCCTGGTCTTCATCCTCGTCATTCCCAACACCTACGCCGTGCAGCTGCAGCTGGTCGGCGGCATGTGGATCATCCAGACCTTCCCTGCCATCGCCTTCTCGTTTTTCACCCGATTCTTCAACGGCTGGGCTCTGCTCATCTGCTTGGCCGTCGGGATTTTCACCGCCACCTATCTGGTCACCCTCAATCACTTCCTCGGTTCCCTATACTTCTTCCACATCCTGGGCTGGACCATCCCCAGCTACATCGCGTTTGCCACCGTCATCCTGAACGCCGTCGTCGCCGCGATCCTGAGCCCGATCTTCAACGCAATCCTCTCGGACCGAGCCCAGGACGAAACCACGGCACTCGACTACGTTTAACCAAAAGGTCCCGTAGGGTGGGTTAGCTTCGCTAAATCAAGACATTCTGGAGCTGAACGATGGCATCAACCTACCGGTCCGTATATCCGCCGATCACCGGCAAAATTTCCCCGGTGATATAACTCGACATCTGCGGCGATGCCAGAAACACATAAGCCGGCGCAATTTCTTCCGGCTGCGCCGGCCGCTTCATCCGCGTTTCCATTCCGAAGCTTTTAAGCTTCTCCGGATGATCCGATGGATTGAGCGGCGTCCAAACCGGCCCCGGCGCCACCGCATTCACCCGAATACCGCGCGATGCCAGACTGCCGGACAGCGCCTGCGTAAAACTATGAATGCCGCCCTTGGTCATCGTGTAGTCAATAATATCGGAGTTTCCAAAAAGCGCCGTCACCGAGCCGGAGTTCACAATCGCCGAGCCCGGCTTCATATGCGGCAAACAAGCCTGCGCCATATGAAAATATCCATACAGATTGGTCTTCACCGTAAGATCAAAATGGTCCTCGGTCAGATCCTCAAACCGGCTGACATGCATCTGAAACGCCGCGTTATTGACGAGCACATCGACCTTCCCGAACCGCTCAACCACCTCAGCCACCGCAGCAAAGCAGAAGGCCCGATCCGTAACATCCCCGCCGATTGCCATCCCCGCGCGGCCCTCGGCCTCTACCGCTTTTAGTACG
This sequence comes from Rhodovastum atsumiense, assembly GCA_026225115.1. Taxonomy (GTDB): domain Bacteria; phylum Pseudomonadota; class Alphaproteobacteria; order Acetobacterales; family Acetobacteraceae; genus Acidocella; species Acidocella atsumiense_A. The sequence goes on along the minus strand of JAMFSE010000064.1, from coordinate 21,749 downwards.
ACAGCCGCATCCGCCTCCTCATCCGGCTGATGCAGTATCGCCACATCCGCGCCTTCACGGGCAAACAATACGGCAACCGCTCTACCAATCCCGGAATCACCGCCGGTAATAATGGCAGTCCTGCCCTCGAGCTTTCCCGACCCACGCCAGAACGGCGCATCGTAAAGCGGCGCCAGCGAAAGCTCCCCCTCAATCCGATCAACCTGCGCATTGCTCTGATCAAACGGCGGCTCCGGATAGGCCCGCGCCCCCGCCTGCATCGCCCCCTTCATCTCAATTACCGGCCGCGCCTTATCGGCTGCCGCGACCTGCGCTTTAATCGCGCGCTGCTTTGCCCTCAAATCGTTCTCAGACATGCCGACGGTCCTATTCCAATAATCCGACCAAAACATAGGCAGCCCGATACCCTGGCCAATGCCGGGGCGCTGTCCTGATCTCTAATTCACCCGCCGGCAAGAATGGAACCACGCGAGCGAGCCGATTGCCGATCAAGCTTCGCGCAGGCGCGGCCCGGCGAAACCTTCATCTTGCATTGGCAACGTATTTTCACCACGATCGTGATGGACACGATTTCTGCCGCCGATCTTCGAGCGATACATCGCTGCGTCAGCCCGCGAGATCAAATCCGCGGCTTCTTCGTTCCGGCGGTGATTCGCGGTGCCGGCGCTAATGGAAACATTGAAGACCCCGCCCCGCTGCGGGCAGAATTCAATCCGCTCGACTAGATGCCGTACCCGATCGGCAAACAACACAGCCGCCGCATGGTCAGTCCCTTGAGAGATAATCATGAGCTCATCGCCGCCCAGCCGCACAACCGCATCCCGGGCTCGGCTCGCGCCGGAAATCGTAACGCAAACACGACGAATCACCTCATCGCCGAAAGCGTGCCCGTGCTGGTCGTTAACCTGCTTTAAACTATCAATGTCGATGGCGATCAATGCCAGCGGCTCTCCTGCAAATTTCGAGAATTCAATTGCTTTGGCGAGCGCGGTATCAAAATACCTGCGGTTGAAAAGTCCTGTCAGCGCATCCCGGTGCGCGAGCGTGCGCATTGACCCAAGTTCGTTGAACAAATGCGCAGTCTGCCTGGTAATGCCAGCCGCAACATATACGAAGGCAGAGATAAAAATCGAAATGGCCGCGCCGAACAGATCTTCCCTGAAGCCGTCCGATCGGTTTCCCTCCCGAATGAACTGCACCGCCATGACGCAAAAACACAGCATGATAAGCGCAACCATACCGCGCAGAATCAAGGATTTGCGACGCAAATCCTTGTTGCAATCAAAAAAATCCCTAACGGATAATCGACGCAACGCTAGGATGAGAAACGCGACGGAAATGCCGACTAAAATGATCGCTGGCGCTCTGAGCATCGTGAAAACATAGAGATCGCCCGTTGCAATTCCACCAGATGGCCTACATTTAATCGGCAAGACAGGCGGCCGGCCGCAACTATGGGTAAATCAGGCGCCGCCATCACCCAATACGGGTATCCGGCTAGAAAATCTTGTTAATCAAATCATCCCCAATCCCGAATCCGGCCCCGGTCAAAATCGCCCGGCCAAACCCGGAATTGAACAAACCGCCCAGCATCCCGCCCCCCTGAGGGTAACCCAGTTGCGGATAGCCCTGCGGCGGATACCCCTGCTGCGGATATCCTTGCGGCGGATAAGCCGGCGATTGCGGCTGCGGTTGCCAAGCGGCCTGCGGCAGGCTCTGCGGCACCGAAGCGGGCAACTGGCTCACTGCTCGCGCCTGATTCTCAACATACCCATGCAATTGCTGCAACAAATTGGAAACCTGATTCTGCTCAGCCTGAATCGCCAGCGCAATCTCCCGCAAATCCAGCAGCCACTCCCGCGCATCCGGGTTCCCCGCCTGGCTCGCCGCTTGCAGCTTGCCCGCCAGCGCCTTCAACTCCTGAACCGTCGTCTCCGCCTGGGTCTGCAACTGCCCATAAGCCGCATCAATGCTCTGCACATCCATGGTCATTCTCCTAGATTTGAGTAGCCGCGATCAACATAGGCACGCCCAACCCCGATCACATCCCCAACCACGTCATTGCGAGCGTCACGCGCATGCGTTCGCACGAAGCGAAGCAATCCATCTTTACTGAATCGACGGCGGCCTGACAGAAAATCCAAAATCAAATCGGCATCAAGCGGCTTGTCTCACGCCCTGCCGATACGCCGCACACGCCTTCCCAAACGCCTCAAACAACCGCTTCCGGTCCGGAAAATGCAGCACCTCCCACTCCGGATGCCATTGCACGGCGAAGGCAAAACCCCGTGCCCCCTCAACCCGCACCGCCTCGATCGTCCCGTCCGGCGCCACCGCCTCCACCACCAGCCCCGGCGCCAGCTGATCAATCCCCTGCCCATGCAGCGAATTCACCTCTATCTCATCCGCCCCGGAAATCCGTGCCAGCGCTCCGGACAATTTCACACGATGCTTCAGCCGGAACATCTCTTCGCGGGTACCATCCCCCGCCCGGTGATCCAGCCGCCCCGCAACCTTATGCACTTCCTGAAACAACGTCCCGCCTAGGGCCACGTTCAATTCCTGAAACCCCCGGCAAATGCACAGCATCGGCATCCCGCGCTCCAGCACCGACCGTATCATCGGCAACGTCTTCGCATCGCGCTCAGGGTCATGAAAATCCGGCGTCGCATCAAAATCCGCGCCATAGCGCATCGGCGCCACGTTCGACGGGCTACCGTTGAACAGCATCCCATCCAGCCGATCCAGCACCGCCAGCATCTGCTCGCCCTCCGGCGGCAACAACACCGGTATCGCATTCGAAGCCGCAATCAGCGACGCCCCATACCGCGCCGGCGTCGCATGCTGAACATGCCCGGATATCAGTTTCGTACAGGCTGGAATCCCAACAACGCTCACATCAGGCATTTTTCGTCTCCGCTCGCACCAAGATTACCCGCGGCCGCAGGCTCGCCGCAAGCACCGCGAGCGTTGCGCAACCCAGCATCACCACCGCCATCGGCGTTTCACTATTCTCAGCCCAAGCCCCAATCGCCAGCGCCGCCAGAGCCCCGCCGCCATACTGCAGCGTCCCCATCAGCGCCGAGGCACTCCCGGCATGCGCCTGATGGCGCGAAAGCGCGCCCACCATGGAACTCGGCATCGCCAGCCCAAACCCGAACTCGGCCACCAGCAACACCGCGATAATGGCAAACGGCCCAAATGGATGCCAGGCCAGCAAAACCAGCAACATCGTACTTCCCAACAACACATTGCTCGCTACCGTAATCACCGGCGCAATCCCGTAGCGCGACACCAAAATCGGATTCAGCTGATTAAACCCGATATACGCGCTCGCGGTAAACGCGAACAACGCCGCATATTCCGCCGTGCTCCAGCCATACAGCCCGACAAATATCTGTGGACTGCCCGCCAGAAACGCGAACAACGCCGCAGCACTGCTGGTCAGCACCAGCGCATGGGTAATAAAATGCCGCTCCAGGAAAATCTCGACATACCGCATGGCAACCGCGCCCGGCCCCAGCTCCGTGCGGCGTTCCAGCGGCAAAGTCTCCGGCAGATAATGCCAGATCAGCACCACCGCCAACGCGCCGTAAACCGAAGCGATCACAAAAATGAACCGCCAGCTCGCCAGCGTCATCGAGAGCGATCCCAGCATCGGCGCCACAATCGGCGCCACCCCCATCACCAGCATCAGTTTGGAAAACAATTTCGCCGCCGCCGGCCCATCCGCCAGATCCCGCACCATCGCCCGCGGAATAACCACCCCGGCCGAAGCGCCCAAAGCCGCGAGAAACCGGAACACCGCAAACGAACTGGCACTCCAGCAAACCGCGCAGCCAAGCGACGCCACCGTATAAATCGCCAACCCGGTCAACAACGGCCGCCGCCGCCCTACCCGGTCAGACAGCGCCCCCATCGTCATCTGCCCAATTGCCAGCCCGATAAAATACGCCGCCAGCGAAATCTGCGGCGCCCCCAGATCATGAAATTGCCGCGCAATCGCCGGAAATGCCGGCAAATACATATCGGTCGAAACCGGCCCCACCGCGATCAAAAACCCGAGCAAAACCGGCAACCGGCGCGTGACTATCGGACTAGGCATCCCCCGAAATACAAACCACCTTGCACAGCAACAAGGCCAGCCAAAGCAGATCAGCCAAGCAGCCGCTTTTTTGAAAAAAAGCGGCGCAAAAAACTTTTATTAATCTGGGCCATGAGGCATGCCCGCCCACCGCCGTCATTGCGAGCGAAGCGCGGCAATCCATTTTTCTTTTTAAACGCTCAAGGGAATCAGACTCAGCCACCCAGCCTAGTCATCATCATCTCGCTCACGCCTGACGAGTACTTCGCGTTTCCCAACATGGTTCGCACTACTCACCACGCCCTCTTTTTCCATCTGCTCAATCAGCTTCGCCGCCCGGTTATATCCGATCTGCAAATGCCGCTGGATAAACGAGGTACTGGCCTTCCCCTCGCGCGCCACCAGCGACACCGCCTGGTCATATAAATTACCCTCGGCCGTGGTATTCCCGCCAATCATCCCGGCAATCGAAGGCGTATCATCCTCCACCGGCTCGGTAACCTCATCGAGATAAGCCGGCTCACCCTGCTCCCGCAGAAACGCCACCACGTCTTCCACTTCCCGGTCCGACACGAACGGCCCATGCACGCGCGTAATCCGCCCGCCGCCGGCCATGTACAAAAGATCGCCCTGCCCCAGCAGCTGCTCCGCCCCCTGCTCGCCCAGAATGGTACGGCTATCGAATTTCGAGATCACCTGAAAGCTGATCCGCGTCGGGAAATTCGCCTTGATCGTCCCGGTAATCACATCCACCGACGGCCGTTGCGTCGCCATGATCACATGAATCCCCGCCGCCCGCGCCATCTGCGCCAGGCGCTGCACGGCAATCTCGATCTCCTTGCCGGCCACCATCATCAAATCCGCCATCTCATCGATAAACACGACGATAAACGGCAGCGCCTCCAGCGCCAGCGGCTGATCCTCGAACACCGGCTTGCCGGTCTCCGCATCAAACCCGGTCTGCACGCGCCTTGTCACCACCTCGCCTTTGGCCCGCGCCTCATTCACCCGGTCATTATACCCGGCGATATTCCGCACCGAGAGCTGGCTCATCGAGCGGTAGCGGCGTTCCATCTCGCGCACCACCCATTTCAGCGCCGCCACCGCCTTCGCCGGCTCCGTCACCACCGGTGCCATCAAATGCGGAATTCCGTCGTAAACCGACAGCTCCAGCATTTTCGGATCGATCAAAATCAGCCTGCACTGCTCAGGCGAAAGCCGGAACAGCAGGCTCATGATCATCGCATTGATGCCAACCGACTTGCCGGACCCGGTGGTCCCGGCCACCAGCAAATGCGGCATCCGCGCCAGGTCAGCCACAATCGGCGCGCCGGAAATATCCTTGCCCAGCGCGATCGAAAGCTTGCCGGTCTGCTGGTCCCACATCTCGGCGCCCAACAACTCGGATAAATAAACCGTCTCCCGCTTCGCATTCGGCACCTCGATGCCGATCACATTGCGCCCGGTCACCGTCGCAATCCGCACCGCCACCACGGACAGGCTGCGCGCGATATCATCCGCCAGCCCCACCACCCGCGCCGACCTTATCCCCGGCGCCGGCTCCAGCTCATAAAGTGTGACCACCGGCCCCGGCCGGATCTCCACAATTTTCCCCTGCACGCCGTAATCCTGCAGCACGGTCTCCAGCAGCCTGGCATTGCTCTGCAGCGAATCCGCCGACGGGCCGGAGGACGTTCTAACAGGTGCTGCCTGCAACAAATCCAGCGACGGGAAATTCCACCCGGTATCCAGCAGCGGCAGCCGCTCCTGCTTCGGCGGCGCTTTCTTCGTCAACAGCGCCTGTTTCACCGCCGGCACCTTGAATTTCGGCTCCGGCAGATTTGGCATTGGCGCCGGCTCGGCACCGATCAGCTTGCTGCGGTTTTCGGTGCCAAGCGGCACCTCCCAGCTGCGCGCCGCAACCTCGGCGGTCGCACTCTGCAGCAACGGCGTCAGCCAGGATGAAACCGCCTCGGCACCGCGCTTGCCGCCTGCAACCGAGGCCACCGCCACCCGCGCCGCCCGGCTCCCGCCGCTCCGCCACTCGCTCGGCGTGAACCCAAGCGAAAACGCCAGCGCCCCCAGCCCGGCGACAAAAGTAACAAACATCACCGCACCCGCAGCCGCCGCCCCCGGCATCGAATGCACGCCCTCAAACCCGCCGGCGAACAGCATCCCCGCCGCCCCGCCGAGCCCGGCCGGCACCGGCCATGGCACCGCCGGCCCGGGAATAACCGCAACTGCCACGCCCAGACACGCTGCCAGCAACGGCATCGCCAGCGCGCCCAGGAAAATCCGCATCTTCAAATGCCCAAGCTTCCCGCGCGACCCCAGCCGGTAAGCCCAGGCCAGCAGGATCAGCCCCGGCGCAAACCCGGCAATCCCAAAGCTTTGCAGCAAAACATCGGCGATCCGCGCCCCAGCCGGCCCCGCCAGATTAAGCGTCCGCCCGGCGCTGGCCGTATCAAAAGACGGATCCCCGGCATGGTAGGATACTACCGCCAGCAGCAGCGCCAGCCCGACAACCGCCACCGCGACCGCCCCTAGCTCCGCCACCCGCCTGTGAAACTGTGCCCGAAGCCCGGGTGAGATAAACTGCCTGGAGCCAAAAGATATCGCCATAATCAGGCGATATACCTCACAACCGGCTGATTCCCAAACAAAATGTCATCCACAGGCGATCAGGCCCGTTGGCCCTCGCTCAAATCCTGTTTCCGCGTACCCGGCCAAAATGCCAGGCCACAAACAACCCGGCGATCAAAAATCCAATCGCAAACGCCAGCCAAGCGCTATTGAACAGCGGCATCACCGGCGACAACAGAACAATATGCGGCAGGATCGCCAGCCCAATGAACAGATTGATAAAGCCCCACAGAAAATTCACCACCGGCGGCGACAACCCAACGCCCGGCGGTTTTGCAAAGGGTGAGGGAAACGCCTCGCCCCGGGTCCCGGCCGACAGATGCGGTATCGAATTGCAGATCAGCGCCCCGCCGAGAAAGCTCAGGATAATCAGTATGATAGGCATCGCGTCCTCCCTATCCTGGCGCGATTACCAGCCATTCCCTGGATCGAAATTATTATCATCCGGGGTGGAGCCCGAATCCCACCCCGGCGAGCCCTGCAGGCCATCATCGCGGTTCGGCTCCGGCTGCGCGCCCCAGGCCGGGTCCACCGGATTGCTACCGGTATTATTGTTATTCCCGCCAAACATGTCGCCCAGCACGCGTTCACCCGCCGCAAACCCGGCGCCGGCCGCAAGCCCGCCCAGCAACGACCCGCCAATGCCAGACCCCATGCCGGGCCCCTGATTATACGGATACGGTCCAGGGCCGCCCGGGCCATACCCCCCCGGCCCAAACCCGCCCTGATTGCCATAAGGCTGCACAAAACGGCGCCGCCGGAAAAACATCCTAACCCCGATGAACACGATAACCAGCAAAATAATGCCGATCAGACCCGGGCTGATGCCCGAATGCACCGGCTGAACCGGCGCAGGGCTGGCGCTCAAATGCGCCTGCAACTGTGCAACGGCGCTGGGATTGGCAAAAGGCAGCCCCGGCGCAAACCGCTGCGCGTTGGCCAGCGCCGACCGCGCCGCCGCCTCGTTGCCCAGGCTATCCTGCGCCTCAGCCGTCAGATACCAGGCAACCCCGCTGGTCGGATGCGCCTGCGTAATATTTTGAAGCTCGCCCAGCGCCGTCTGCGCCTGGCCATTGGCGATCATCGTCTGCAACTGCTGCGGCGTATCGCTCTGCGCCAGAGCCGGCACTGCCCCCGCCGCCGCGACGCCAAAAACCAACCCCAAAACCAAGAAAAACCGTCTCATCGGAAACTCCGCTCCAGAACCACCCCATACATGGTGCAGATCGCGGCAGAATCCAATCCAACAAAAAACCCAGGGTGGTTTCCACCCTGGGTCTCTTTAGTCCTATCAAATTCGCTCCGCTGAGTCAGCTGTGGCGGGTTTCGAGAACCGGAGCGCAGCGTACTTCAGTACGTGAGCACCGGAAGCGGAGAAACACGCCTCAGATGGCCAGCGGAGTAGAATTCCGCCCTCAATCGCCCATGATGGGGATTTTCTGGCCGTCAGAGTAGATCGCGTAGGCCTCTTCACCATGGACCGCGTCATCGCCGATGAGCAGCGTCTCATCGTCAAACCGCAGGTTCACGAACAGGCCGATGATCTTCAGCAGGATAAAGGTACCGATCGCGTTGTAGACGATGATCGCGCCGGCGCCTTCAAGCTGGCAGATAAGCTGGTGGAAGTTGCCATACCACCAGCCGGTGACGGCGATCTGGTCACTCTTGGTGCCATACCACTCCACCATTTTCGGATCCGCGAGGATACCGGTGCCAAGCCCGCCGACAATAGCCGCCACACCATGGGTATGAATCACGCCCAGCGTGTCATCGACCTTGCGGAACAAGGCGGTCTTGCCTTGGCCGAGCCAGTTCCAGGTCATCCACGGCAGCGTCGCAGCGACGACGCCGATGATGATCGCGCCGGTACCGTTCACATAACCAGCCGCCGGGGTAATGGCGACGAGGCCAGTGATCATGCCGTTAACAGCGCCGAGCACCGAAGGCTTGCCATAGGCAAACACGTCGAGCACGACCCAGGTCAGCAGCGCCGCGGCGGTAGCGGTATGGGTGTTCATCACGCCGACGCCGGCATCGGCATTGGCCGTGAACGGATCGCCGCCGTTGAAGCCCGACCAGCCCAGCCAGAGCAGACCGGCACCTGCCAGCGTGATCAGCAGGGAGTTCGGATGGAAGCTCTCACGGTCACGCGGCAGACGCGGGCCGATTACAGCTGCAGCAACGAAGCCGGAAACCGCGGAGGCCAAATGAATGACGTAACCGCCGGAGTAGTCGATAACGCCCAAGGAGCTGAGCCAACCGCCTCCCCACAGTGAGTAGGCGCCGACCGAGTAAATGAAGGTCGTCCAGAGCGGCACGAAAATCACCCAGGCCTTGAAGCTGATGCGGCCAAGAATGGCGCCCAGCAAAATGATCGGGGTAATCGCGGCGAACACGAACTGGAAGTAGACCATCGTCGCCATGCCGTAGCCAAGCGCCGGCATAAAGGCGGCTGCGGACGGAATAACCGCTTCTTTTTCCATGAAATCAGCGGAAGTCGTCGGGCTCGGATGCCCGAGGAAGGGCCCAAGGCCGCCCGGCATGTTAAACCAGGGTTTGCCGAAGGACATATTATACGCCCATAGCACCCAGACAATCAGCACCGCGGAAAACGCGTAGAACACCATGAACGCCGAGTTCACTGCCCATTTCTTTTTGACCGCGCCGCCATAAAGCAAAGCGAGGCCCGGAATGCTCATAATACCGACGAAAGTTGCCGCGGTAAGCTGCCAGGCATTATCGCCTGTATCGAGCCAATTGCCCGGTAACGCTTGAACTATCATTTAAATCGTCTCCACTGTCCCAGCCGTGTAAGTTGCACAAAACACAAGCGCGGATTCACGGCCACGCTTTGCGTCCGGCAGTCCTCTTGCAGCTTCCATGCCAAATTTTCACGCAATCGTTATATGCGAGTCGCGCGGGTTACGAACTGTTCATCGAAACGACACTGCACATTTCACAGGCGATTAATTGAACAGCATTTAAGCATTGTTAGAATGTGGCAGTCGTCCGGTCCTGGTTGCGCAACCAGCTGACTCTGGCACAAGAGCGGCATGAATACCGCTGAAACCCTTAAAGAACCCGCTGCCGACGCCGTAGATATCGCCATCATCGGCGCCGGACCGGTCGGCGGATCGCTTGCCTGCCAACTCGCCGCGTCGGGGAAAAAGATCCTACTGGTCGACCAGGCCGCACTTCCCCCAATGGAGCACCCGGATTTCGACGGCCGCGCCTACGCCATCGCCGCCGGCTCAAAACGCCTGCTCGACGAAGCCGGCCTTTGGGACAACCTGCCCTACCAGCCCTGCCCGATCCTCGACATCAAGGTGACGGACGGTAAGCCAGGCTACCCAGCATCGCCCTTGCAACTGCAATTCGACCACCGCGCCGTCGGCGACGCGCCCTTCGGCTGGATCATCGAGGCCCGCGCCCTGCGCATCGCCCTCAACCGGCAGATTCAATCCGCCCCCAACATCACCTTACTGGCCCCGGCCGAAGCCAGAATCTCATTCACCGGGGACGCAGCCACGGTCAGCGTCGCCGGCCGGATCTTCAAAGCCCGGCTGCTGATCGACGCCTCCGGCCGCAACAGCCGCATCCGGGCTCAGGCCGGGATTCCCGTCACCCGCATCCCCTACCGGCAATCGGCCGTGGTCTGCGCCATCGCCCATGAAAAACCGCACGGCGGCGTCGCACTCGAGCATTTCCTCCCCGGCGGCCCCTTCGCCCAGCTGCCCATGAGCGGCTCGGACGCCCACCCCCACATGTCGGCAATCGTCTTCACCGACCAGCGCGACCTGGTCGCGCGCCTTGCCTTGATGGACGATGCCCGCTTCACCCCGGAAGTCGCCAAGCGCCTCGGCCCGCATCTCGGCGCCATCCGCCTGATCGGCAAGCGCTGGACCTACCCGCTATCGGCTATGCACGCCGCCCGCTACACCGCCCCGCGCCTGGCGCTGGTCGGCGATTCCGCCCACGGCATCCACCCGATCGCCGGCCAGGGCCTGAACCTCGGCCTGCGCGACGCACTCGCCATCGGCGCCCTAATCGCCGGCTCAGACGATCCCGGCGCCCCAAAGCTGCTCGCAAAATACCAGGCTCAGCGCCGCCCCGCCAACCTCGCCATGCTGGCCGCAACCGATGTGCTGGACCGCCTGTTCTCCACCAACAATCCGGCGCTCCGCCTGATGCGCGACCTAGGGCTGACCACCGTCAACCGCATGCCCCGCCTAAAACGCCGCTTCATGCTCACAGCAATGGGAGAATAGCGCCAAGCCGTCATTGCGAGGCTGCGAAGCAGCCGTGGCAATCCATCTTGCCCTCTGTACCAACAAAAAACCCGGCGCAGGGCCGGGTTTTAATAACGCTCTCGCTATCGCGGAGTCAGCCGCGGAGCTTAGCCCTGGCGAGCTTTCATCCGCGGGTTTTTCTTGTTGATCACATAGACCCGGCCATGACGGCGCACGACGCGGCAATTCTTGTCGCGGGTCTTGGCTGATTTCAATGAGTTACGGATCTTCATATTAGGCTCACAAGGTCAAAATGTTATTCGGTGGCGCGGTATGCTTTGCCACAGGGGGTGCTGTCAACCCGCAGCCCAGAAACCCCGCTCTGCCTGTCATCAAATGGTCATTCGCTTTGTGCCGCAGACAATTGTTCATACCGCCCTTTAGAGGGCTCGGAGCGCCGAGTCGGATGGAGCGCTGGAAAAATGAAAATCAGTTTCGTCGTGCCTGCCTATAATGAAGAAGCGCTCCTCACGCGCTCGCTGACCGCGATCCGCGACGAAATCCACCGCGCCGGACAAATCATGGGCCAAGATGCCGAAATCATCGTCGTCAACAACGCCAGCACCGACCGTACCCGCGAAGTCGCCGAAGCCATCGAAGGCGTGCAGGTCGTCGATGAGCCCCGCAAAGGCCTGGTACAAGCTCGCTGGTGCGGCTTTGAGGCCAGCCAGGGTGCCCTCATCGCCAATATCGACGCCGATACCATCATCCCCCCCGGCTGGCTGACCGAAGTCCTGCGCCAGTTTGCCCGCAACGAAAAACTGGTCGGCCTCTCCGGCCCCTATATATATTATGGTGTGCCGCACCGCGTGAACCTGGTCGTCGCCGGCTATTACCGCCTCGCCTTCTCCGCCTATCTCTTCAACCGTTTCGTGCTCAACGTCGGCTCAATGCTCCAGGGCGGCAATTTCATCGTCAAACGCGACGCCATGCTCAAACTCGGCCAACCCTCGCTCCGCTTCAGCTTCTACGGCGAAGATACCGACATGGCGCGCCGCCTCAGCAAAGTCGGCGGCGTCAAATTCACCTTCCGCCTGCCCGCCCAATCCTCCGGGCGCCGCCTGGTCGGCGAGGGCGTCTTCACCATCGGCCTGCGCTACTCCATGAACTTCTTCTGGGCCACCTTCCGCAAAAAGCCGTTCACCGAGGCTTGGCAGGATATCAGAGAATAGAAAGCAGTTCTTTTTCTGAAGAAGGCTGGCCGCCCGCAAAGCCCCAAAAAGACTTTTTTACTCTGGGGCATGGGCATGGGCCAAATAACGTCCCATTGACTGCCACGCGCTCCGCTTGCATCTGCTGCCGTATAGGTCACAGGTGGAACAATGCTCAGGGGTGTCTCTTTCGGCCGCATCGGCTTCTTGCTGACGGCCTTTCTGTTTCCCGGATTGATCGGCACCTTCGCGGGTTACTCGATCCCCGCCCCGGTCGTTGACGCCATGCACCAATCGGCCGCGCTGGATGCCGTCCTGGCCGCCCAGAACACCCCCGCAGAAGCCGCCGCCATCGCCAACCTGCCGAACGCGGTGGATGAAGATACCGCCGCCATCGTCACCAACGGCACCGGCCCGCTCCCCGCGCGCATCGCCGCCGCGCGCGACAACATGTGGGTGGAAGTCGTGCAGCAGGCCCGCAACTCCGCTTATAACGTCCGCGCCATGGTCATCACCATGACCATCCTGGGTGCCATCTTCGGCGTCGCCATGCTGGGCGCGCGCGACAAGGTTTGAACCCATCATGATCGAACACGCCCCGTCCTATTACGCCGCCACCGCCAACCGCAAAGACGCCCGGCCGCCGCTGCAAGGCACGCAAACCGCGGATGTCTGCATCGTCGGCGCCGGCTTCACCGGCATGTCGGCAGCAATCGAGCTGCTGGAACGCGGCCTCTCGGTCATCGTGCTGGAAGCCGCTTGCGTCGGCTGGGGCGCCTCGGGCCGCAACGGCGGCCAGATTGTCAACGGCTACAGCCGCGACCTCGACGTCATCTCCAAACGCTACGGCCAGGCCCCCGGCCGCGCCATCGGCGCAATGGCCATGGAAGGCGGCGACATCATCCGCGACCGCGTCAAAAAATATAACATCAGTTGCGGCCTGGTAGACGGCGGCCTGTTCGTGGCCATGAACGCCAAACAAATGCGCGGCCTCGCGCATGACAAAAGAATCTGGGCGCAATACGGCCAGACCGCCTTCGACCTGCTCGACAAACCCGGCCTCGCCCCACATGTCACCACCCAGCGCTACGCCGGCGGCCTGCTCGACCACAAAGGCGGCCATTTGCACCCGCTCAACCTGGTGCAAGGCGAAGCCGCCGCCGTCGAACAACTGGGTGGCCGCATCTTCGAGGACTCCCGCGTCACCGCGGTAAATCCCGGCGACGCACCCATCGTCAAAACCGCGGCCGGCGAAGTCCGCGCCAAACATGTCCTGGTTTGCTGCAACGCCTATATCGGCGAGCTGTTGCCGGAAATCGGCCATAAAATAATGCCGGTCTCCACCCAGGTCCTGGCAACCGAACCGCTCGGCAACCTAGCCACGCGCCTGCTGCCCTCCAACGTCTGCGTCGAAGATGCCAACTACGTGCTCGACTATTACCGCCGCACGGCCGACCACCGCATCATCTACGGCGGCGGCATCGTCTACGGCGGCCAGGACCCGGACAGCATCCGCGCAAAAATCCTGCCGAACATGCTGAAAACCTTCCCGGAACTCCGCGACGCCCGGATCGACTATGCCTGGAGCGGCAACTTCGCACTCACCCTCACCCGCTTCCCGCAAATCGGCCGCCTGTCACCGAACGTCTACTACTCACATGGCTGCAGCGGCCACGGCGTCACCACGACCCATCTCCTCGGCCGCCTGGTCGCCGAAGCCATCGCCGGCGCGCCCACCCGCTTCGACATCCTGGCAAACCTGCCCTACTACCCCTTCCCCGGCGGCAAAACCTTACGGGTACCGCTCACAGTTCTAGGATCCTGGTACTACCGCACCCGCGACAAACTAGGCGTCTAACCTAAGCGATCCGCCGAGCCCGCATCGCCGTCGCAAGCGTGCCCTCATCCAAAACCTCTAGACTACCGCCCATCGGCACGCCCTGCGCCAGACGCGATATGGGAATATCAAACCCCTTCAACTTCTCAGCCAGATAATGCCCGGTCGCCGCCCCATCCACCGTCGCGGACAGGGCCAGAATAATCTCCGCCGGCGCCTCATCCGCAATCCGCGCCAGCAACGACGCAATGGCAATATCCTCCGGCCCCCGCCCCGACAGTGCTGATAGCGACCCGCCCAGCACATGATACCGCCCGCGATAAATCTGCGCCCGCTCGAACGCCCATAAATCCGCAACCGTCTCAACCACGCAAATAATCGCCTCGCGCGAAGGTGCTGCACAAATCGTACACGGATCCCGGCTATCCAAATTCCCGCAAACCGAACAGGTCCGCACCGTATTCGCCGCTGCCCGAATAGCATCAGCCAACGGCAACAACCGCGTCTCCCGCTCGCGCAGCAGCTTCAAAACAATCCGCCGCGCACTCCGCGGCCCCAACCCCGGCAGCTTCGCAAACAACCCAATAAGATGCTCTAACTCCGGCCCACCCATGTTAGGAAGGAAGCACTTCTTTTTTTATAAAAAAAGAAGCAAAAAAATTTTTTGTTTCTGGGGCATGGGCGTTGTTTCCGCCAAAGCCCATGACCCAGATGAACAAAAATTTTTTGGTTCTTTTTTTCAAAAAAGAACTGCTTTCCTCAATTCCTGCCATCAACTTCCTAAAACGGTAGCTTCATACCAGGCGGCAACTGCAGCCCGCCGGTGGCGTTTTTCATTTCGGTTTCTTTAAGATTATCCAGCTTCCCTTTGGCATCCGCATGCGCGGCGATGATCAAATCTTCCAGCATTTCGATATCGCTTGGATCGGCGAGTTTGGGATCGATTTTAATCCCCTTCAGCTCGCCCTGGCCATTGACGGACAGTTTCACAAGCCCGGCGCCGGAGACGCCTTCGATGATGGTGGCGTCGAGCTTGGCCTGCATTTCCTGCATTTTCTGCTGCATTTGCGAGGCCTGTTTCATCAGCCCGGTGAGATTTTTCATGGCTTACTCCTCTTCTTCAAAATAGGCTTCGTCGGGCGGCGTGAACTCCGCCCAATCGGGCGGCGGCTCTTCCGAAACTGGCTCAGGCGCGCTGTGCAGCGCTTCGATACGCGCGCCCGGAAAAATCTCCAGTATTGCGCGCACCAGCGGGTGGTCATTGGCGGATTGCCGGATACCGGCTTCGGCTTCGCGCTCCATTGCATCAATGGTCGGCGCGCCTTCGGCCTGGCTCAGCGCAATCGTCCAGCGGCGATTGGTTTCCGCTTCGAGCAGTGCTGCGAGCCGCGGCGCCAGATCCCGCGGCGCTTCCGGCTCCAGCCGCAGTTCGATGACCGGCGGCGCAAAGCGCACCAGATGCACCGATTGCCGAAGATGCGCGTACAGCATCACCTCATGTCTGGCGCCGGCCAAAGCGACAACATCGGTAAAGTTCAGCGCGCGCGGCGCGGGCGCCGGTTCGGCTTGCGGTGCGGCGCTGAACGCCGGCGCACCGTTGCTCGCCTGCGCCAGCATGCCGCCGCCATTACCACCATCACCTGGCCCGTAGCCGTTCGAAAGATTTGGATTTTCGTTGATCCTGGCTTCAAGTTTCTTAAGCAGCTCGCCCGGCGGCGGCATATCCGCCACATGGCAGATCCGGATCAGCACCATCTCGGCGGCCGCCCGCCGGTCCGGCGCATGCTCCACTTCGGCAACACCTTTGAGCAGCATCTGCCACAACCGGCCAAGCCACGGAATCCCGAGGCTGTTCGCCAAAGCCAGCCCCTCTTCGAGTTCCGTTTCCGGCACGGCGCGGCTCTCGGCCAGCGCCGGGTTTACCTTCAGCCGGGTGACGAAATGCGCAAAATCCAGCACATCCCCCAGCAGCACACCGGGATCGGTCCCCTGCGCATGCGCAATCTCGGTAATCGCCAGCACCTCGCGCGCATCGCCGGTCACCAGCGCCTTCATCAACCGGTGCACATATTTGCGATCCGCCAGGCCCAGCATTTCGGCGACCATGCCGGCGCTGATCTCGTCGCCATCCTCCGCCCCGCGCGCAATCGCCTGGTCCAGCAGCGACAAGCCATCGCGCACCGACCCATCCGCCGCCCGCGCGATATAGCCGATCGCCGATTCCGATATCTTCACGCCCTCGCGCAGCGCAATCCGCGAAAACCGCAGCGACAACTCCGCCACCGAAACCCGCCGCAGATCGAACCGCTGGCAACGCGACAGCACGGTCACCGGCACTTTCCGGATTTCGGTGGTCGCGAACACAAACTTCACATGCGGCGGCGGTTCTTCCAGCGTCTTCAGCAGCGCGTTGAACGCGTTGCGCGAAAGCATATGCACTTCGTCGATAATAAAAACCTTCACCCGCGCCGAGAGCGGCCGAAACCGCGTCGCTTCGATAATCTCCCGCACGTCATCGACGCCGGTATTCGACGCCGCATCCATCTCCACCACATCCGGATGCCGGTCCGCCAGAATGGCGACGCAATTATCGCAGACCCCGCAAGGATCCGGCGTCGGCCCCCCGGTGCCATCCGCCCCGGTGCAATTCAGTGCCCGCGCAAGGATCCGCGCGGTAGTGGTTTTGCCGGTCCCGCGCACGCCGGTGAGCATGAAGGCATGCGCAATCCGACCCATTGCAAAGGCGTTGCGCAGCGTCCGCACCAGCCCATCCTGGCCGATCAGCCCTTCCAGGCTTTCGGGATCATTCGGGTCGCTGAAAATCGTCGGACGGTATTTGCGGGCCAGCACCCGGTATGCTGCGGCGGCAGGCTCCGCTTGCGGTTCATCTCCAAACAGCGAAGGGCCGGAGAAGGGTGCCACCGCCGGTTCATCTTCAAACAAACCGGCCATGCGGGGCAAAAAATCCTTCGGTTCGTGCCGCTCATCAAGCGGCCATTGCGCTATCGCGGGTGGGAGGCCGGACAACAACCCATGCGGAAACTCGTTGCGGCTGCTGCCTTCCGGCCCTGACCGGGTTGGCGAGGCACATGTCCGCCGCCGACCTCCCGCCCTTTTATCCCCTCTTCCACGCCTTTCCGCAAGGCCGCCGTGGGAACGGCCCACCGTGGGAACGGCCCACCGTGGGCAGCGGCCCGCCGTGGGCAGCGGTTGCCCCGCGGCGCCCGCCGTGCGAATTTTTACCCATGCCCACAATCACCCCAAGCCGGCCGAATTTCTACACCGGCGGCACGCTGGATCGCGCCGCCCATCGCCGCACCGACGACGCATGGATCGGCGAGGCATTCGCCGATCCCGCCAGCCGCTTCGTATTGTTCTGGCAGGGCAAAATGCTGATCACGGATGTGGGCAGCGCCGAGCCCCGCGCCCTCTACACCGCAAAACCCTTGAATGACGACGCCCCCTGGGTGTTTCTCGGCCTGCAGAACGGCACGCCCTATTTCGCAGCCAACCTCTCCCATCTCGAAGCCCCGCACGAGGCAGTACATATCGGCGACGGCGCCTTCACCGATCTGCGCGCCGTCGCCGGCATGCTCGGGCCCGACGACGCCACCCTGCTCGCCACCGCGCGCGCCATGCTGCACTGGCGCCACCAGACCAAATTCTGCAGCGCCTGCGGCCACGCCAACAGGCCCATCCGCGGCGGCTACGTCATGCAATGCAGCCAATGCAACACCGAGCATTTCCCGCGCACCGACCCTGCCGTCATCATGCTGGTCACCCGCAACAACAGACTGCTGCTCGGCCAGTCGCATAATTTTCCTGTTGAAAGCAATTTCTTCTCAACGCTCGCCGGTTTTGTTGAACCTGGCGAGAGCCTGGAAGACGCGGTGCGCCGCGAGGTCTTTGAGGAAGTCGGCGTCAAAGTCGGCGCCGTCCATTACCATTCCAGCCAGCCTTGGCCATTTCCTGCATCCCTGATGCTGGGCTTCTACGGCGAGGGCCTGAACGACGACATCGTCCTCGAACAGGCCGAGATGCGCGACGCCCGCTGGTTCAGCCCGGAGGAAGTGCGCAATTGCGAGGCAACGGGCTTCCGCGTACCGCCGCCGCAAAGCATCGCGCGGCGCCTCATCGACGACTGGCTGGACTCCGTCGAATAAAACACAAAAAAAGTGCAGGCGTTTTAATGCCTGCACTTTTGGGGTCCGCTCCTTTAGCAGGAACGGTCAGTCCGTCATCGCTGATCCAGATTAATTGATGGTCTCGGGAGCAGGCGCGGTAGCGACGGGCGGCGTGGCCGACTTACGTGGTTTTTTTACGGCTGCCTTTTTAACCGCCGGCTTCTTGGCGGCTACAGTCTTCTTAGCAACCGGCTTCTTGGCGACAGCTTTCTTGGCAACCGGCTTCTTGGCGACGGCCTTCTTGGCAACCGGCTTCTTGGCAACAGCCTTTTTAGCTACCGGCTTCTTGGCGACGGCCTTCTTTGCCACCGGCTTCTTGGCGACAGCCTTCTTGGCAACCGGCTTCTTGGCGACGGCCTTCTTGGCAGCCGGCTTCTTGGCGACAGCCTTCTTGGCAACCGGTTTCTTGACGGCAGCTTTCTTCACGGCGGCTTTCTTAACAGCCGGCTTCTTCACCGCAGCTTTTTTGGCAACGGGTTTTTTGGCAGCAAGTTTTTTCGCAGCCGGCTTCTTCGCGGCGACTTTCTTCGCCGGTGCTTTAGCGGCTAACGGTTGGGCACGTGTTACGGTGGTATCTTCAATGGTCACGAGGAATGCTCCTTCGGCTGGTGTTAGAGAAGGCCGGTTGCGGCGTACGGTTTATCCCTTTGCAGCAATGCTGACTGCACAGGTGCCAGGTACCCAGGCTTGAAAATCTTCCGCCGGCACGAGGGTCAATTCAAAACGACCCCGTGGTTTTAATACGGCTTTATTCTGTCCAAGCCTTGACCCGGCATCGCCTTGCAGCTGAAAAAAACCGGGTAGGTTGCCGTCACGGTCCATGACCGTCCTTCCAAAATCGCGTGCGGGGCCTCTTGACCGATACAATAATGAGTCGGTTGCGGCGCGAATCGCGCATCGCACGCAAGAATCGCTATTCCGCTTCTCATACAGTGCTGTCAACAAAAAGCGTCACGATTGACGACAAATTGGTGATTTTTTTTATAATTTGCAAAAAAATCACAATACGCAGAGTCGCTGAAGCGATTTCACAGCCGTTTTGATAACGGATTTTTCATAGCGCGAATCATTTTTCACGCGAATTTTTGCGCGCACGTGACGCGCCATGAATCGATTCTACGCCTGCACCAAAAAATCTGGACACCAATTTCGGTTCGATCCGCGCAACAAAAACCGGCGAAGATGAATCGGAATGAATTGTAAATATTTGTTCAGACTTCTTCCCCTCAGCGCAAATCAAGCCACGCCGGATCATGCGCGAACCACTTATCAAAGCGCGCCCAACATCCAGACGGCCGCGTCTGTCGCACGCTCGCAAGCTGCTGCGATCTCGGAAAGCCAATCGATTTTAATGGTGGCGCTCGCCGAACAGCGCTATGTCCATTGCATGACTGCGCACCGCCTTGGCTTGAACTTCGCCGCATTGCGGTGGCTAATAGAAAGATCACGATAGGAGTTTGCGCGGTTGGCCACGATATTGCCCCAATCCAACAAGGACGATGCGCATTGGCCACCGGCCGCCGTCGATTCCGATTGGATCATGCCGGGCTGGGGAACAACCATCGGTCGCGGCATTGTCAATAAATGTCCGCATTGCGGCCACGCGCCCATCTTCAACGGCTACCTTGCAGTGCACGAAGTTTGCACCGCCTGCGCCGCACCGCTCGGCCAGATGCCGGCAGACGATACGCCGCCCTACATCGCCATGGTCGTCGTCGCGCATTTCGTCGGGCTGTTCATCGTCGCGATGTTCAAGTTCCATTGGCACCCGGGCCCCATCGCAATCGCCATCCTGCTCGCCTTGCTGGTGCTGCTCTGCATGGCCGTGCTGCGCATGGCGAAGGGTGCTGTCATCGGCATTCTCCTCAAGCTCGACAACAACCGGGAGAAGCCGAATGGATGAACCCACCGGCCGTCTCACCCGCATCATTCTCGAAGGCGCTGCCCTGCACCGCCTTTCGCGTTTGCAGGAAGCCGATCGCACTCAGGCCGTGACCGATCTCGAATCGGAAAACGAATTCGCCGCCATCGCCCATCCGAATGTGCAAAGCATCCTGCATCTCTCCATCCAGGAAGGCCGGCTGGTCTTCGACATCCGCGACGCAACCGACGCGCCGCTAACGGCCGTCGTGCTCGCACTCGGCCCCTTCAAAATGCTGATGAAAGATTATCAGATGCTGCTCGACAGCTACGCAGGCGCCATCGCCGAGGGCCGCGAAGCAAAAATCCAGGCCATCGACATGGGTCGCCGCGGCCTCCACAACGAAGGCGCCGCGTTGATGCAGGAACGCCTGGCAGGCAAAATCAACATCGACTTCCCAACCGCGCGCCGCCTCTTCACGCTGGTTTGCGCCCTCCACCAGCCGCTTTAACAGCGAGGCAAGCACTTCTTTTTCTGAAGAAAAAGAAGCAAAAAGACTTTTATTGATCTAGGACACCGGCTACGGGAGCGCCGCGCACCATGTCCCATGGAGTGGGTTTAACCCACCGAAAGGCGACGTCTGGGCCACAACCCACGCCCCAGATTAACAAAAGTTTTTTGGTCCGCGGGCGGCCAGCCTTTTTTTCAAAAAAGAACTGCTGTAAATGGCCCTTCTTCTTTGAGGGCTCTGATAATGAACATCGACGGCACGCCGTTTCGCGCAATCTGGGTAGACGAGACGGATAATTGGTCGGTGCGCATCATCGACCAAACCAAACTCCCCTGGGCGCTCGACCTCGTACGCCTCACCAGCATGGAAGCCGTCGCCCACGCCATCCGCGCCATGCTGGTGCGCGGCGCCCCGCTCATCGGCGCCACCGCCGCCTACGGCGTCGCTTTGGCCATGCGCGCGGAAGCATCGGAGTCCAACCTCACCAACGCCGTCAACATCCTCGGCGCCACCCGCCCCACCGCCATCAACCTGCGCTGGGCGCTCGCGCGCATGCAGCAAAAACTCGAACCCCTCGCCGCCGGTGCCCGCGCCGACGCTGCCTACGCCGAAGCCGCCGCCATCTGCGATGAAGACGTCGCCACCAACAAAGCCATCGGCGCCCACGGCCTCAGCCTCATCGAAGCCTTCGCCAAACCGAACCGCCGCGTCAACGTCCTCACCCATTGCAACGCCGGATGGATCGCCACCGTCGATTACGGCACCGCACTCGCACCTATATATATGGCGCACGACAAAGGCATCGACATCCACGTCTGGGTCGAAGAAACCCGACCCCGCAACCAGGGCGCATCCCTCACCGCCTGGGAACTCGGCAAACATGGCGTTCCGCACACCGTCATTGCAGACAACGCCGGCGGCCACCTCATGCAGCGCGGCGATGTCGACCTCGTCATCGTCGGCACGGACCGCGTGACGCGCGCCGGCGATGTCGCCAACAAGATCGGCACCTACCTGAAGGCACTCGCGGCGCACGACAACCACGTACCGTTCTATGCCTGCGTGACGTCGCCCACCATCGACTGGACCTTGTCGGACAGCGTGCCCGACGACATCATCGAGCTGCGCGACGGGGTCGAGGTCAGCAAGATTTCCGGCATGACGGACGACGGGCGGATCGAAACCGTGC
>JAMFSE010000063.1 GCA_026225115.1 Rhodovastum atsumiense | reverse complement strand
GGCCCCCTGGCCCCCCGCCAACGGCTGCGCCTTTGGAATCCAATAGGCCTTAGGGGCAGGTGGGGTGCGGGGTTCCCACTGGGAACCCCCGCACCCCGCCTGCCCCTAACTCAAGTCGCGGGTTCTAAGGGCTGAGCCCTTAGTGGGGGTCAAGGGGGCAAAGCCCCCTTGTCTTACTTTACTCAGCGGCCGGGGCATCGACCTCACGGGCTTTCTCCGCGATGCGGGCGGATTTACCGCGGCGGCCGCGGAGGTAGTAGAGTTTGGCGCGGCGGACGTCGCCGCGGCGCATCACGTGGATTTCGGCAATGGTTGGCGCGTAGAGCTGGAAGATACGTTCCACGCCTTCGCCGTAGGAGATTTTCCGGACGGTGAAGCTGGAATTGATGCCGCGGTTGGAGCGGGCGATGCAGACGCCTTCGAAGGCCTGGATACGCGAGCGCTCACCTTCGACCACTTTTACGCTGACGCGGAGCGTATCGCCGGGCGCGAAAGTGGGGACGGGTTTGCCCTCGGTCAATTTGGCGATTTGTTCGGCGTCGATGGTCTGGATGATGTTCATGGTAAAAAGGTCCTTCTGGGGAGGCTGTTTAGGGCGCGATTGCGCCAGATGCAATGTATTGGGCGTAGAGGTCTGGTCTTCGGATTTTGGTGATGTCGGCGGCGGCCTGGCGGCGCCAGTCGGCGATGGCTTTATGGTTGCCGGAGGTGAGGGTTTCCGGGACGGCGCGGTCCTGCCAGGTGGCGGGGCGCGTGTAGTGCGGGTATTCGAGGAGGGAGGTCGAAAAACTTTCCTCATCGGCGCTGGCGGCGGTGCCCATGACGCCGGGGAGCAGGCGGATAGCGGCGTCCAGCAGCGCCAAAGCGGCGATTTCACCGCCGGATAGCACGTAGTCGCCGATGCTGATTTCCTCGGCGTTGCGGGCTTCGATGACGCGCTGGTCGATGCCTTCGAAACGGCCGCAGAGGAGGATGACGCCGGGGCCGGCGGCCAGCTTTTGGACCCGCTTCTGGGTGAGCGGCACGCCGCGGGGGGTGAGGACGACCAGCGGCCGTTGCCCATCCGCAACCGAGCCGATGGCTGCATCCAGCACATCCGCGCGCATGACCATGCCGGCACCGCCGCCGAACGGCGTGTCGTCCACGGCGCGATGCGCGCCTTGGCCGAATTCCCGGATATCGGTCGCCTTAAGGGACCATATCCCGGCGCCAAGCGCCTTGCCCGCCAGGGATTCGCCCAGCGGCCCCGGAAACATCGCCGGAAACAGCGTCAGAATATCGGCATGCCAGGTCATGGCGCTGCCTCCGCTTCCGTTTCAGCCGGCGGGTCGACGACGATATGCCCGCCGGGCACATCCACCACCGGCACGGCCTGCCGGGTAAACGGCACGATCAGCGGCGCACCGCTGCCGCCGATTTCCAGGCTGACCCCGCCGCCGTAGTCGTGCACGGCGATTACCTTGCCGAGTGCCGCACCATTGGCATTGCGCGCTGCCAGCCCCACCAGATCCGCAAGGTAGAACTCTTCCTCCTCGGCTTCCGGCAAGGCAGATCGCGGCGCGAACAGTTCGGTATTGGTCAGCCGTTCCGCCTCATTACGATCGGTAATCCGGCGCGGTCCGGCGGCGGTAATCTCGCTCAACTGCGCGATATTCTCCGCCACCCACTCCAGATCAAACTTCCGCCCGGTCCTATCAATAAGCGGCGCGTAATCGGCCAGCGCGGCAGAATCCTCGGTGTAGGCATTCACCCGCACCAAACCCCGCACACCATGCGGCCTGCCGATCACGCCCATCAATATCAACCGATCGTCCATTGGCTCCGATTAGGCCGCTTCGGCTTTCGCCCGCTCAGCTGCCCGCTCCTGTGCCTTCTTCTTCGGCGCCGACTGCTTCGGCTGCTCAACATAAACCGGCATCTTGATCAGGCCCGCTTTGCCAAGAAAACGCGCAACGCGATCGGTTGCCTGCGCACCATTGGAAATCCAATGCGTCAAACGCTCGGTCACCAAGGTCACGCGATCCACATGATCCGCCGGCAGCATCGGGTTATACGTGCCAACGCGCTCGATGAACTTGCCATCGCGCGGGCTGTTCGCATCCGCCACCACAATATGATAAAACGGCCGCTTCTTGGCCCCCGCACGCGCTAGACGAATTTTTAAAGACATTAAGTAGACTCCTATAAAAAACAAAACATTAAGCACTTCTTTTTCTGAAGAAAAAGAAGCAAAAAGACTTTTTTACTCTGGGCCTGGGGCATTGGCGCCGTAACGCCCGCGCCCCGATGACTGAGCGGCGAAGCCGCGAAGTCTAAATCGGGCCGCGCAAGCCACTTCAAAAAAGAACCGCTTGATTAAAACGGCCTGCGTCCTCCCTTTGGCCCTTGGCCGCCCATAGCTGCTTGCATTTGGCGCATCATGGCGGCCTGGCCGCCCATTTTATTCATGCGCTTCATCATGGTGGACATTTCGTCGAACTGTTTGAGCAGTTTGTTGACTTCCTGCACCGAGGTGCCGGAGCCGGCGGCGACGCGTTTTTTGCGGCTGGCTTTCATCAAATCCGGATTGCGGCGTTCAGCGACGGTCATTGAGCCGATGATGGCGGCCTGGCGCTTGAACATGGTGGTCTCGAGATTGGCGTCCTCGAGCTGTTTTTTGATTTTGCCGACGCCGGGCAGCATCCCGAGGATGCCGGAGAGGGAACCCATTTTGGCGATTTGTTTGAGCTGCGAGGCGTAGTCTTCGAGGTCGAATTTGCCTTTCGCCATCTTTTTGGCGAGTTTTTCGGCTTCGGCCTGATCGATGGTCTCGGAGGCGCGTTCGACGAGTCCGACGATATCGCCCATGCCGAGGATACGGCCGGCGACGCGTTCGGGGTCGAAATTATCCAGCGCGTCGAGTTTCTCGCCGGTGCCGACCAGTTTGATCGGGGCGCCGGTGACGGCGCGCATGGAAAGGGCGGCACCGCCGCGGCTATCGCCGTCGAGCCGGGTCATCACGATGCCGCTGATGCCTAGCGCTTCGTTGAAGGCGGTGGCAGTGGCAACCGCGTCCTGCCCGGTCATGGCGTCCACGACCAGCAGAGTTTCCACCGGGTTGACCGCCTTACGGATGGCTTTGACCTCTTCCATCAAGGCGAGGTCGATGGAAAGGCGGCCGGCGGTGTCCAGGATCACGACGTCGAAGACTTCGCGCCGGGCGGTGTCCATGGCCCGGATGGCGATCTGCATCGGGGTTTGCCCCGCGATGATCGGCAGGCTGGCGACTTCGGCGCGCTGCGCCAGCTGTTCCAGCTGCAATTGCGCGGCCGGGCGCTGGGTATCCAGGCTCGCCAGCAGAACTTTCTTACGGTCCCGGGTTTTCAGCCGCAGCGCGATTTTGCCGGAGGTGGTGGTTTTGCCGGAACCCTGCAGGCCGACCATCAAAATCGGCAGTGGCGCCGGCGCCAGCAGGTTGAGGGGGACGGCGGTGCCCCCCAGGGCCTCAACCAGCGCGTCATTAACGATTTTGACGACCATCTGGCCGGGGGAGACGGAGCGCAGCACTTCGGCGCCGACGGCTTTTTCCCGAACCTGGGCGATGAAATCCTTCACCACCGGCAGCGCCACGTCGGCATCCAGCAGCGCCAGGCGGATTTCGCGCAGCGCCTCGGTCACGTCCGCCTCGTTCAGCGAACCGCGGCGGCGGAGCTTCTCGAAAACCTCGGAAAACTTGCCCGACAGCGAGTCGAACATGGCCGGTGTACTCCACAACAGAAAACACGCCGTGGTGCGAACCCTCGCAGCACGGCGGAACCGAATATCTGGGCACCCTCTGCGCCTGGCCCCTGCGAGAGTCAAGACGACCTCGGATTTCCCGCCAATACTAAGGATTTATTAGCCTTTTGGACCGATCCTTACCGCATGAACAATTTTAACCCGATTGCCTATTGGAAGCAGCGCTACCAAAGCGGCGGCAATTCCGGCGCCGGCTCCTATGGCCGGCTCGCCCGGTTCAAGGTGGACTTCATCAACGGTTTCGCCCGCGAAAACGGGATTATGGACCTGCTGGACTTCGGCTGCGGCGATGGCAGCGTGATGCAGGAGCTGAAAATTCCCCGCTATGTCGGGGTGGACGTATCGGAGGAAGCGCTCGCGCATTGCCGGGCGCTGGTGCTGAACGACTGCTCCCGGCAATTCTATCTGCGCTCCGAGCTTTCACCCGAGCGCCGTGCGACGATGGGCTTGTCGATGGACGTCATCTACCACCTGACCGAGGATTCCGGCTTTGCCGATTACATGAGCACCTTATTCGATATTTCGAAGCGTTTCGTCGTCATCTATGCCAGCAATACCGATGCCGCCTGGTCTTCCCCGCATGTCCGTCATCGCCGCTTTACCGATTACGTACAGTGGAATTTTGCCGATTGGCGGCTCGCCGCCCATTGCCCCAACCCCTATCCTTTCGACCCGGCCCAGCCAGACGACACCAGCTTCGCCGATTTTTTCATCTTCGCGCGGCACGGCGAAGCGTGCGCCATTCCGGTCCCTGCCTACGGGTAGGTAACCGCCGCTCCAACCCATTTCCATCGCCGCCGCGCCGCGATACGCTCGTGTCCATGATGATGCGGGTTTTGATGCTTGTGGCTGGTGTTTTGACGATCACGCTGGCCGCCGCGCCCGCGTATGCCGGTCAGATCTGCCAGCGTGACGATGCCACGCCGCGCCCCCTCCCCGGATCTCTGGTGCCGGAGGTGGAACAAGTCTTTGGCCTGCATAACGCCGATCCCGCCTGGGTCGAGCGCAGCACCGTGGTGCGCTGCATGGACGGCAAGCTTCTAGCTTGCAACGCCGGCGCCAACCTGCCCTGCGGTAAAGCCAACACGGCCTTGATGCTGCCGGCCGGCGTTGACTGGTGCAAACAAAACCCAAATTCGGATTTCATCCCGGCCTATATCACCGGCCATGACAGCGCCGAGCAGTGGCGCTGCAATAACGGCGCCCCGGCCATCACCGGCAAACCGGCGCCGGTCGATGCTGGGGGCTATCTTTCAGATTACTGGAAACCCCTCGAATAGCGACGCCAGCTTTACGCAGACAGAAGATTGAATTCTTTCAGCGCCGGAATGAAATTGGCATTGTCGTGGCTATCCCGCGAGAGTTTCAACAGCGTGAATCGCTGCAATGCGGAGAGTGATTGCCATTGGCCCAATGTAATCGGCTCAATACCCAGTTTCTTTTCATAGGCGGTAATCTGCTCGGGAACGGCGTTGATATTCTCCCAGGCAGCGGCGGGTTCAATGGGCAGGAACTTCGGCGCTTCATCCGCACGCGCGGTAATGAGCGCCGCCAGCGCCTCGCGGTATTGCCTGACCTCCGCCGCGCTCCCGCATGGCCGAAGCACCAGATCACGGCGATCTTCAGCGTCAAATCGGCGCCATTGCGGCAGTGAGAGTTTCACGCCGGTGCGGTCGAGCTTATAGCGCACAGCCATTGGGATGCATTGCAACGTCCCGGCAAAATCCAGCTCAAAATCAAATACGGTATCAAAACCCACGGAAAGATCCCCTCAACTCGCCGCTATTCTCACCGGCACGGATTTATAGCCGGGCGTGCCGCTCTGCGCATCGGCATAATCCAGCGGCACCAGGCAATTGGCTTCCGGGTAATAGGCCGCCGCCGATCCTTGCGGAAGATTATAGGCAACCGCGGTAAAGCCCTTGAGGATACGCCGCCTGCCATCGGTAAAAGCCGCCTCCACATCAATCACGCTGCCATGTTCCAGCCCGCGTGCGGCCAGGTCCTTAGCATTGACAAACACCACATCGCGGCGCCCGAAAATACCGCGATACCGATCGTCCAGCCCGTAAATGGTCGTGTTGTACTGATCATGGCTGCGCAGCGTAGTGAGTTTTAGAACATCGGCGCCGTAGCCTGGACCATCCTCGTTAAGTCCTTTGAACAGCTTGAACATGGCTTTGCCGGTCGTGGTTTTCCACACCAGTCTGTTCGGCGGAATCGGCAGCTCGAAGCCCCCGGGTACGCGGATGCCGGCATTATAATTGGCAAATTCCGGATACACGCTCTCGATCGCATCACGAATGCGGTCGTAATCCGCAACCAACCCGTCCCAGTCGACTCTGGTTGCAGGCAAGGTCGCTTTCGCCATGCCGGCGACGATCGCGGGCTCCGAGCGCAGATGCTCCGACGCCGGCGGCAAATTGCCCCGCGATGCATGCACCATCGACATCGAATCTTCGACGGTCACCGCCTGCTGCCCGCTTGCCTGCACATCGCTTTCCGTGCGCCCCAGCACCGGGAAAAGGAGGCTCGTCTTTCCCACCAGCAGATGCGAACGGTTGAGCTTGGTGGCAAGATGCACCGACAGCGACAGACCGCGCATGGCCGCGGCGCATTGCTCCGGGTCTGACATCGCCACCGCCAGATTGCCGCCCACGCAGATCAAAGCCTTTGAGCTGCCCGCGCGGATCGCCTGCATCGCCGCCACCGCGTCATGCCCACGCGCTGCCGACGGGCGAAAACCAAAGGTCCGCTCGATACCGTCCAGCATCTCCGCACTCGGCCTTTCCGTAATGCCGACGGTGCGATTTCCCTGCACGTTGGAATGGCCGCGCAGCGGACAAATCCCGGCGCCCGGCTTGCCGAAATTGCCGCGCAGCAAAAGCAGATTGGCGATCTGCTGGACATTTTCGGTGCCGTGCACGTGCTGGGTGACGCCCATGCCATAGGTCACAATCGTGGCATTCGACGCCGCATAGGCTTTGGCGACGCTCTCCAGCGCAGCTTGCGTCAGCCCGGAACCGGCGGTGATGCTCTCCCAGCTGGTGGCGGCAAGATCGGCCGCCAGTTCGTCGAACCCCATCGTATGCGCGGCGATGAATGCACGATCCAGTACGCCGCCAGCCGCCGCTTCCATTTCCAGCAGCGCCTTCATGATGCCCTTCAACGCTGCCGCATCGCCGCCGACGCTCACCTGCAGATAGGTCGAGGCAATCGGGGTGGCACCCATCGTCGCCATCTCCAGCGGGTCCTGCGGGTCGGCAAAGCGCTCCAGCGCCCGTTCGCGCAACGGGTTCATGACGATGATCGGAACGCCCCGCCTGGAAACATCATGCAAGGTGCCCATCATGCGCGGATGGTTGGTGCCGGGATTATGGCCGATGGCGATGATCAGCTCGCAATGATCGAAGCCTTCCAGCGGCACGGTTCCCTTGCCAAAACCGATCGACTGCGGGAGCCCGACGCTGGAGGCTTCGTGGCACATATTGGAACAATCGGGGAAATTGCTGCTGCCGTATTCACGGGCAAAGATCTGGTACAGGAATGCCGCCTCGTTCGAGGTCCGGCCGGAGGTATAGAATTCCACCGTATTAGGATCGAGCGCACGCAACTGCGCGCCGATTTCGGCGAAGGCGGCCCCCCATGCCACCGACTCGTATTTGTCGGCGGCCGCGTTATAGCGCATCGGATGCGTAAGACGCCCTTCATTTTCGAGCGCGTAATCGGACCATTCCAGCAATTCGGTGACGCTATGGGCGGCAAAAAATTCCGGCGGCACCCGCTTTTTGGTCGCCTCCCAGGTGACCGCCTTGGCGCCATTCTCACAGAACTGGAAGGTGGAGCTGTGCTTTTTGTCCGGCCAGGCGCAGCCCGGGCAGTCGAACCCGTCTGGCTGGTTGGTGCGCAGCAAGGTTTTGGAGGCCTCAACCGCGTGCATCTGTGTTGCGACCGCCTGGGCCGTCGCCCGCAACGCGCCCCAGCCGCCGGCGGGATTATCATAGGTTTTGACGCCTGTGACTGTTTTTTCCTGTGCCATGGCCTGCTCCTTAACCTGCGCTATGATGGCGCCCGACGGCATTTGGGTGCAAGCGGGTTTGGGCTTTTGAGTTATCGCATTACATGATGGATGTGATGCAATATTTTCGGATCAGATTGACCGGGGCGTTCCGGTGAAAGCGGCGGCCGGCATAAGCCGTCTGCCGGAGCGCGCCTGGCGGCATGGCGTCTCCAGCGCGGCCGAGCGCAGCCTTGCGGAAGAGACGCCCATCGCGCTGACCTATAACGACCTGCCCTATGCGGTGATGATGGCGAGCCCGCTGGACCTCGAGGATTTCGCCATCGGCTTCACCCTGACCGAAGGTTTTGC
Source organism: Rhodovastum atsumiense (assembly GCA_026225115.1). Lineage (GTDB taxonomy): Bacteria > Pseudomonadota > Alphaproteobacteria > Acetobacterales > Acetobacteraceae > Acidocella > Acidocella atsumiense_A. The sequence continues at coordinate 35,928 of JAMFSE010000063.1, read as the reverse complement.
AGCACATCCCGGCGAGATCATCAGCTGTAAAACCGTGCCGCATGAACTGGGCGTGGAAATGCGAATGGTGCTGGCCCGCCCCGCTTTGGAGCGCGTGCTGACCCGCCGCCGCCGCGTTGCAGGCTATACCGGCTGCGGGATGTGCGGGCTGGAAAGTCTCGAACAGGCAATGCGCCCATTGCCGAAGGTGGCCCGTGGCACGATCATCCAGGCGGAGGCGTTGCGCACGGCCTTTGTTGCGCTAGCCGCAGCGCAACCCCTTAATCACGCGGCACGATCCGTCCATGCCGCGGCCTTCTGGTTGCCGGGCGCTGGTTTGGGGCCGGTGCGCGAGGATGTCGGACGCCATAACGCGCTGGACAAGCTGGCCGGCGCGATGGCGCAGGCGGGCCTCGCCCCAGCCCATGGGGCCGTCCTGCTGACCAGCCGCATTTCGATCGAGCTGGTTCAGAAGGCAGCGGTTTTCGGTGTCCCTCTGCTTGCCGCGATCTCGGCGCCCACCGCCCTCGCCGTGCGCACCGCCGAGCACGCCGGCATCACGCTGGCCGCCATCGTCCGCGAGGACGGGTTCGAAGTGTTTACCCATGGCTGGCGGATTGAGATGGATTAGAGCGCGATCGGTTGAGGTCCGCTCATCTAGAGCAATATCCGATCAGCTTGGTTCGCCAGAACCAAGCTGATCGGATGAAATTGCTCGCTAAAGCAAAACTAGAGCATTTCCGATTGATCGGAAAATGCTCTTGAGCGGCCGAAACCGTGAATCGCCCTCAGCAAAAATGCTGGAGCATGATCGCACCTGAAGCGATCATGCTCCAGCCGATTGGCGTAAATCAAGCGGTGCGGATGCAATCGCGGCCCGCCTGTTTTGCGGCGTAGAGGGCGAGATCGGCGCGGTGCAATACCGCGTCAATGCTGCTATCCGCGTCCTGAAATACCGCAACGCCCATGCTTGCCGTGATCGCGACCTCGCGACCATCGGCAAGGCTCAGCTTTTTGAATGACACCGCCGCCCGCAACCGTTCGGCCGCCAGTATCGCTTGGTCCAGGGATGTCTCCGGCAGGACACAGGCGAATTCCTCACCACCGAGCCGGCCCATGATATCGCGCTCGCGCAAGCATCCGCCGCAGGCTTCGGCCAACCCTCGCAACACCTCATCGCCTGCCTGATGGCCGTGCAAATCATTGATCGATTTGAAATGGTCGACATCGAGCATCACCACCGAGAGCATCCCCGGATGGCGCCGCAAGCGGGATATTTCCTGCTCGGCAAGCGCAAAGAAGGACCGCCTGTTGAGCAGGCCAGTCAACGGATCGATCGTCGCCAGATGGCGCAATTCCGCTTCCAGCTTCTTGCGCTCGGAAATCTCATCCTTGACCGCGACAAAATGCGTGATCTCGCCGCTGGGATCGGTGACCGGTGAAATCGATACGTCTTCCCAATGCAGTACGCCGTCCTTGCGGCGGTTCAGCAGCTCGCCACGCCAGCTTTCCCCATTCAGAATCTTCGCCCACATCGCATCATAAATGACGTCCTGGGTCGCATCAGACTTGAACATGCTGAAGTGCCGGCCCAGCAACTCCGATGACGAATACAGGCTGTTATGCGACATCGCCGGATTGGCATAGGTGATCACGCCGTCGCGATTGGTAATGAGAATCGCGGCCGAGCTGTATTCGACGGCGGATTTGAACTGCCGCAGATGAATCTCGCTCTGGCTGAGGGCCAAAGTGCGTTCCATCACGCGCTGCTCAAGGGTGGCGTTCGTGTCCTGCAACTGCCGATAAATTTCCAGATTATCATAACCGATGGAAATATTTTGCCCGAACATCTCAAGCAAGGAGAGGTCGAGCTCACTGAACGGCCGGCCGCGTTCGACATAGACCACCACCTCCCAGTCGGTCGGCGTTCTTAAATAGAGTGCGGCATGGGAACCGTTGAAAACATGGTTTTGACTTTCCAGCGCAGCCTGCACCTGTTGCCGAATCCCGGCATCCAGCGGCAGCTCCTCGGCAGCACACGTCAATGCACGGAAACGCCCGCTGCAGGCCAGCATGACCATTCCACCCGGCGCCTCAAAGCGGCGCTGCGTGCATAGGATGCTATGCGCGTCGGAATCGAGAATGGCGGAGAGTTGCATCAACACGCCATCGGCGAACAAATCCAGCGACCGGCTTTGATGCAGCGAAGCCGCCGCATCTATGACTTTGCGCAAGCCCAGCCGGCTGCTTTCCAGACTGGCCAGATGGCGGTAGCCGCGCAGCGCCGCGACGATGGTCGTAAATAAACGCGTGTCGGTCAGCTCGGTTTTCGCCTTATAATCGTTGATGTCATATTCCACGATGACATCGCGTTCAGGCGCCGAGCCGGGCTGTCCGGTCCGCAGAATAATGCGCGTCGTATGCAGGTTAAGGTCCTGCCTGATATGGCGCACAAGCTGCAGACCCGCATCGTCCGATTCCATGACGACATCGAGCAAAATGACGGCGATCTCGGCGGAGCCGCGAAGGATCTCGCGCGCTTGCGCCGCCGAATAGGCTTTTAGAAATTCAAGCGGACGGCCCAGAAAAACGATATCCGACAAGGCCAGCGTCGTCGCCAGATGCACTTCCGGATCATCGTCCACGATAAGAATCGTCCATGGCGCCAGCCCGGTAACGGCCGCATGCGGGGTTTCGTCGCTATCGGCAAACAGCAGGTCGGAATTGTTCATACGGTTTCAATTACCTCCGCGGTGCTCGGCATATGGATGGGAAAACGGATCGTGAAGCGGGTGCCGGTGACCGGGCTTTCCACAGCGATCGTGCCCTTCAGCGTTTGGGTGACAAGGTTATAGACGATATGCATGCCAAGTCCGGTGCCGCCGGCAGCGCGGCTGGTGGTGAAGAACGGGTCATAAATCCGATCGAGATGGTGGGCGGGAATGCCGCTGCCGTCATCGCTATAGGTAAGCTCCACCTGGCCTTTCTTGGACAGGCGGGCGCTGACCTGGATCTGCCCCGCGCGGTTGTCCGGATAGGCATGGACGATGCTGTTGATGATGAGATTGGTGAGGATCTGCGACAACGCGCCCGGGGAGCTGAAAAGCCGCAATCCAGCCGGGCAGTCGACGCTCACCTGATGCGCGGTCTGCTTGAGGCGCGGGCTGAGGCTACGCACAATTTCGTGCAAATACGCTTGCAGTCCAAACTCACGGCGCTCGCCGCTGGTCTGGTCGACGGCAACCTGTTTGAAACTCTGGATGAGTTCGGCGGCCCGCATGATGTTGGAGACGATCAGTTCGCTGCCATCGGCGGCGATGGCGGCATAGCTCTGCGCCGCTGTCTTGGTGATCGTGCCGGCCTGCACACTGGCCGCGAATTCCTTGCTGCGCCGTTGCAGCGTGGTCGCCGCCGTCAAAGCGGTGCCGATCGGTGTGTTGATCTCATGCGCGACCCCGGCTGTCAGCCGGCTCAATGATGCCATTTTTTCGGCTTGAATCAGGCTCTGCTGCGTCGCCTTGAGTTCGTGAAGCGCTGCTTCCGCTTGCGCCGCGGCGCGCCGCGATTCTTCCGTCTCACGTTGCCGCAGCGCCGCAAAGCGCCGGTCAATCGTCGCCGAAATCAAAGCCAGGGTAAGGATAACGACGGCGCCGGCGGCAACCGCCAAAGCGACGCTGCCGGTATCAAAACGCTCGGTGCCGGCACCGTGTTGCGCGCTGGCCCTGGTAAAGCAGATGGCCGCCATGCCGGTGTAATGCATCCCCGCAACGGCGAAGCCCATCACCACGGCAGCGGCCAGCCGCCAGGCGATGCCGGTCACCCGGGCGGCGATCCATAGCGCCGCCATTGAGGCACCGACCGCGATGGCGACAGACGCCGTTACCAACCATGGCTGGTACGACATCGTCGCCGAAGCGATGACCGCCGCCATGCCGAGATAATGCATCCCGCCGATGCCGGCCCCCATGATCACGCCGCCCAGCAGCACTTTCGCGACGCTGAAATCGCCACTGAAGACGATCAGCAGGCTGACGCTCGTGACCCCCACCGCAAGTGCCAGCGAGGCCAGGGTGATCGGCACGTCGTAACCAACGGTGACCGGCAGGCTGAAGGCCAGCATGGCCACGAAATGCATGGCCCAGATGCCGCCGCCCATCGCAACGCCCGCCGCCACAATCCAGGCCAGACGCAGCCCGCCGATCGCGCCGCGGATTCGGCCCGCAACGTCGAGCGAGGTCGCCGAGGCCAGGATTGCGATCACGATCGACAGTCCGACCAATGCCGGATTGTACTGCCCCACCAGAATTGCCGCTGCACCCATTAACTTCGATACACCCCCTATTGGATGAACCGTAAGCCAACTGGCATCTGGATTACCAGCGCGATATTGACTTATTTTAACGTTACCGCAGTGCCTTGCGCAGCATCTTTGCGTCCTCGCCCTGCAGCAGCCCGAAACGAATAAAAAGATCGATCAGGACCAAATTCACATTGAATTTGAACGCATCCGTCTCCCGCACCGTCTCAAACGCTTTTGCCAATGGCCACAGCTCAAAATGCTCGACCTCGCCATCGGTTGGACTCGGCTCGAAATCCTCGGGCAGGATCAGGTCGTAGACATATAATACATCCCGCCGCAGCCCTTCCGGACGCTCCATATTATAAGAGAATCGTCCCTGCGGCGTCGCCGTCTTCGCCAAATCCTCCGGCAATCCCGCTTCCTCGCCAGCCTCTTTGAGCAGCGTCTCGAACGGCGTATGGCCGGCCGCAACGCCGCCGCCGACCAGATTATCCAGCTTGCCCGGATCGAGCTTTTTATCCGCCGCGCGCTTGCCCACCCATAAATGCCAGCCATCCAGACGCCGCACCAAACCATTGACGTGAACGCCGACGCCCATCACGCCGAAATCGGGCAACGCGCCGCGGTCCAGCACCGCCAGCACCGGGCCATCCAGCACCGCCCGCACATCGAAATTCTCGCCCCGGACCCGGCAACCGGCCGTCAGCGCAATCTCGTTCAAACCCGCCGCAGCCGGCGGCGCCAGCACCACCCGGTCGCTTAGCGAGATGCTGCGCGAGGCCGCCGCCAGCCGGGTCGCGAATTCCGGCCGGACATAGCCCGCAAGTGCGCTGCCGATGTAAAACCCCAGCCGTTCGCCGGGCAGGCATGCGGTCTGGCAGGCCGTAATATGTGATAAGAGCTTTGCAATGAGGGGGTCGCATGCCATGTGCGTCACATGAGCCCACATATGCGTCCTGCCAACCCCCACGCGATGGTACCCCCAACTGCGGCAAAAAATCCGCGCGGTTCCTGGTCCACCGTCTTCTCGCTGATGCCCTATCTCTGGCCGAAAAACGAGCCGGCCCTGCGGCTGCGCCTCATCCTCGCCAGCGTCGCGATGCTGCTTGCCAAAATCGCCACGGTTTACGTCCCGATCCTGTATTCCCATGCGGTCGACCGCCTTGCGCATCGGCCGGCGGATGCCCTCATCATCGTGCCTGCCGCCATCATCGTTGCCTATGCCGGCGTGCGCATCGCCGCCGCCGGCTTTGGCGAATTGCGCGACGCCATTTTCGCGGCCGTGCAGATGCGGGCCTCGCGCGACGTTGCCCGCCAGACATTCGAGCATCTGCACGGGCTGTCGATGCGCTTCCATCTCGACCGCCAGACCGGCGGCCTCTCCAATATTATTCTCCGCGGCACGCTCGGCATCCAGACGGTGCTACGCCTTGCCACCTTCAACGTCGTGCCGACGATTATCGAACTGCTGCTGACCGTCGGCATCCTCTGGCATCTGTTCAATGTCTATTACGCGCTGATCACCTTCGCCGCCGTCGGCTGCTACATGACCTTCACCTTCGCCTTCACGGCCTGGCGCTCGAAATTCCGCCGCATCATGAACGAGACCGATAACGAGGCGCAGACCAAGGCGATCGACAGCCTGATCAACTTCGAGACCGTCAAATATTTCGGCAATGAAGCACACGAATCCAAGCGGTTTGATGAAAGCCTCGCTCGCTATGAGAAAGCCTCGGTCAAATCCCAGGTCTCGCTGAACACGCTGAACATCGGCCAGGCCACCATCATCTCCATCGCCCTTGGCATCATGATGCTGATGGCAGCCAACGGGGTTGCGCACCACAGCATGTCCGTCGGCAAATTCGTGCTGGTTAACACCTATCTCATGCAGCTCTACATCCCGCTCAACATGCTGGGCTTCGTGTATTTCTCGCTCAACCAGGGCCTGGTCGACATGGAGCAGATGTTCGCTTTGATGCGGGTCGATCACGAAATTACCGACAGGCCGGGCGCCAAGATCCTCCCCGCCCAAGGGGCGCCCGCCGAGATCCGCTTCGAGAACGTGCATTTCAGCTACAACCCGGACCGCGAAATCCTCAAAGGTGTCTCCTTCACGGTGCCGGCCGGCCATAAGATCGCCGTGGTTGGCCCTACCGGTTCCGGCAAATCCACCATCAGCCGCATGCTCTTCCGGTTTTATGACGTGACCCAGGGGGCGGTGCTGATCAACGGCACCGATATCCGCGATCTGACCCAGCATTCCCTGCGCAGCGCCATCGGCGTCGTCCCGCAGGACACCGTGCTGTTCAACGATTCCATCTATTACAACATCGCCTATGGCAAACCGGGCGCCACCAATGTGGAAATCGAGAACGCCGCGCGCTTGGCACAAATCCATGATTTCATCACCCGGCTGCCGCAGGGCTATAAAACCAAGGTCGGCGAGCGCGGATTGAAACTCTCCGGCGGTGAAAAACAGCGCGTCGCCATCGCCCGCACCATCCTCAAAAATCCGCGGATCCTGATCCTCGACGAAGCAACCTCGGCCCTGGACACAGCCACCGAACAGGAAATCGGCGCCGCCCTGAGTTCGGTTGCCCATGACCGCACCACCTTGGTCATTGCCCACCGGCTTTCCACCATTACCGATGCGGATGAGATCCTGGTGCTGCGCGACGGCGAAATCGTTGAACGCGGCAGCCATCTGGCTTTGCTGAGCCTGGACGGCGTCTACGCCGCCATGTGGGCCGCACAGGCGGAGTTGGACGAGGTGGCAGAAGTGGTCGGCGTCGACCCCTTGCAACTTCAAAATTCCGTGTCAGAACCCGCCAACTGACCTGCGGCCGCTGCAATCCAGCCCGGCCGCACCCACATAGGAGCGAGAACAATAGTGGAAGCGACCATGACTTCACCTGAAATCCCCGACCGCGACCTCTCGCTTGCGGGCTCGATCATCGACAAGGCGATCGAGCATATGATGGGCAAAAACATCAACTCGATCGCCATTGCTTCCGCCCTCCTGGGCGGCGCCATGGGCATGCTCACCCGCGCGCTGCCGGACGACGTGGTCGTGCAGATCCTCTCCAACGCCATCGAAAGCGTCGAATCCGGCGAAATGCGGCAGAACGCCGGGAAAGATCACGCAGGGGAAGCGTAAGCAGTTTTTTTTCTGAAGAAAAGAACCAAAAAGACTTTTTATTCTGGGCCACGGATGTGAATTCCGCCGAAGCCCTTCTAAAAACTTCCATCCACGCCTTCCACCCTTGACCTCTTTATCGATTATGGCCATAAGCCGCCGACTTTCGGGCCAGTCACCGCTGGCCCGCTTTGCGTATTTAAGGATGATCCGATGGCCCGCCGCTGTGAACTAACCGGGAAGACCGTGCTCTCTGGCAATAACGTCAGCCACGCGAACAACAAATCCCGCCGCCGTTTCCTGCCCAATCTGCAGGAAATCTCGCTCACATCCGACCTGCTCGGCATCGTGCGCCTGCGCCTGTCGACCCGTGCGATCCGCACCATCGAGCATAACGGCGGCCTGGATGCCTTCATCCTCAGCAAGTCCGACCGCAAGCACACCATCGAAGGTGTTGCGCTGAAGCGCCGCCTGGAGCGCGCCGCGGCCAAAAAGGAAGCCAAAGCCGCCTAACCACCCGGGGGCCATGCGCCCCCATCCGGCGGGTGCAGCATGACCATTCAAGTCACCCCCCGGCTTTCGATCTCGGAATCCGACATCGAAGAAAGCTTCATTACCGCATCCGGCCCCGGCGGCCAGAACGTCAACAAGGTCGCCACCGCCGTTCAGCTGCGTTTCAATCTCGGCGCCTGCGCGACATTGCCGGAGGCCGTGAAGACACGTCTGGCCACCCTTGCCGGGCGCCGCCTCGGCAATGACGGCACCATTCTCATCATCGCCAATCGCTTTCGCACCCAGAACCGCAACCGCGAGGACGCGCTGGAGCGGCTTCTGGAACTGATCCGGGCGGCGGCAGTAGCGCCGATCTACCGCCGCCCGACCAAACCCACCAAAGCGTCCCGAACCCGACGGCTGGAAGCCAAAAGCCACCGCGCGGACACCAAGCGCCTGCGCGGCAAAAACCCTTTGGATTAAACCATTCTTACCCGGAGTTTTCCGACGCCCTCAATTTCACCCTCGGCCAAATCGCCCCTCACCAACGGCCCAACGCCATCCGGCGTCCCGGTAAAAATCAAATCCCCGGCCTCCAGGCGCACCAATTTCGAGAGTGCCGCAATCACCTCCGGCACCGCCCAGATCTGATCCGCCAGATCGCCTTGCTGACGAACCTCGCCATTAACCTTTAAAACGATCCGCCCCGCCGCCGGATGCCCAACCTTCCCGACCGGCACAATCTCGCCAATCGGCCCGGACTCATCGAAGCCTTTGCTCATATCCCAAGGCCGGCGCGCCGCTTTCGCCTCATCCTGCAAATCCCGCCGCGTGAGATCGAGCCCGGCAGCATACCCAAATACCAGTCCAAGTGCATCTGCCGCCGCGACATCCGCCCCACCCCGCCCAATCGCCACCACCAGCTCCATCTCATGATGCAAATTCGCGGTCGCCGAAGGATATTTCACCTCCCCGCCGGTCACCACCGCATCGGCCGGCTTGCAGAAGAAAAACGGCGGCTCTCGATCCGGATCGTTCCCCATTTCCCGCGCATGCGCCGCATAATTGCGCCCAACGCAAAACACCCTGCGCACCGGAAACAACCCACCGCCCGCAACCGGCACAACCACCCCAGCAGGAGCCGCAAAAACCAATTCGCTCATCAAAAAACTCCAGAAAGACTCAGGTCTAAAACGCGCTGTGGTGGGTCAGCTGGGGCGGCTGTCGAGACCCGGACCGGCGCCACCCTACTGGTCGTGAGGACCGTAAGCGCAGACAGACGCCTCAGATGGCCGCCACAGTGTGTTTTATGCGTGGCCGGCGGTGGGGGATAGTTTGGCGGGGTTGATGCGTAGTTTTGCGAGCGCTCGCTGCCATTTGGTCTTATAGTCGTCATCGAACACAATCTGCGGGTCGGCCGGCGCATTCAGCCAGCCATTTTGCAGAATCTCGGCATCCAGCTGCCCCGGCCCCCAGCCCGCATAGCCCAGCGCCAGCAGCCCGTCCTTGGGACCGCCGCCTTCGGCGATCGCCTCCAGAATACCCATATTGGCAGTCAGCACATAGGCGCCGTCCACCTCCAGGCTGCCATCGGTCATCCAATCCGCCGAATGCAGCACAAAGCCCCGGTTATCCTCAACCGGGCCGCCGCGGGTAAGCCGGATCTCGCGCGCCGGCGGCACCGGCTCCACGCCCAGCTGCCCCAGAAGATCGGCAAAACGCGGCTCATTCAGCGGCTGGTTGAGCACAATGCCCATGGCACCGTCCGGCGTATGTGCGCACAGAAAAATCACGCTTTGGGTAAAGCGCGGATCGGTCATCGCCGGCATCGCGATCAGAATCTGTCCGGTCAGCGAGCTTTCCGCAAACCCGTCGGTATCTTTCAAACTCATATGCCCACACTCATATGCCCACACTCATATGGCAAATCTGTTCCAGCTGCCGCGCTGACGCAAGCCAACACCCAAATACGACATGATCTTCACGTCCCGCCTGGCTTCCGCTAGGACAAGGCACGCAGTCACAGGGAGACACCAACAGATGCTAAAAACAGGCGACAGGGTTCCGGCCATCAAACTTATGGCCGCCACCGCGGAAGGCCCGCGCGAGGTCGACACCGGCGAATTATTCGCAGGCAAAAAAATCGTGCTCTTTGCCGTGCCCGGCGCCTTCACCCCCACCTGCAGCGCCAAGCATCTGCCCGCCTTCCTCAACCATCTGGCCGATTTCAAAGCCAAGGGCGTGGCCAAGATCATCTGCCTTGCGGTCAATGACGCTTTCGTCATGAGTGCCTGGGGCAAAGACCAGAAAGTCGGCGAAAACATCGTCATGCTGGCCGATGGCTCGGGCGTCTTCACCAAGGCGGTCGGCCTGGAACTCGACCTTTCCGCCCGCGGCATGGGCGTGCGCAGCCAGCGCTACGCGCTGATCGCCGAGGACGGCATTATCACCCATCTTGCGGTCGAAGAGCCCGGGGGCTTCGACGTCAGCCGGGCGGAGGCTGTGCTGGAAGCTTTGTGAGCTCAGCGTCCGGGCCGTCCGGGGCGACGGCCCCCCGGCCTTGCAGCCTTACGGTCGTCGTTCCCTGTTACAATGAGCGCGCCAATGTGGCGCCGATGGTGGCTTCTCTCGATGCAGCACTTGCGGGCATTGCCTGGGAAGTCGTCTTCGTCGATGACGACAGCCCGGACGGTACCAGCGAGGCCGCCCGCGCCATCGCGATTGCCGATCCACGGGTGCGTTGCATCCGCCGGGTCGGCCGCCGCGGCCTGTCCTCGGCGGTGATCGAGGGTGCATTGTCCTCCTCCGCAGATTATATCGCCGTTATCGATGGCGATTTACAGCATGATGAGACCCGGCTGCCGGTCATGCTCAAAGCTCTGCAATCGGGCGCTGAGCTTGTCATCGGCAGCCGCCATGTCGCCGGCGGCGATTCCCAGGGCCTCAGCTCGCCATTGCGCGAAAAACTCTCGATCACCGGCATCCGCATTGCCCAGCGCCTGACCGGCGCCGAGATTTCTGATCCGATGAGCGGCTTCTTCGCCCTGCCCCGTCCGCTGTTCGAGCGGCTTGCCAGCCGACTGACCGGCCAGGGTTTCAAGATCATGCTGGACCTGGTGCTGGCTTCCCCCTTGCCGCTTAAAATCACCGAAATTCCGTATCGTTTCCGCCCGCGCACCGCCGGCACCAGCAAGCTGGACGCGCTGGTTCTCGCGCAGTTCGCCGGCCTGCTGATCGACAAGGCACTGCACCGCACCGTGCCGCTGCGCTTTATCAGCTTCGCGCTGGTCGGCGCTTTCGGCGTCATCATCAATATTCTGGTGCTGGAAATTGCCCGCCGCGCCGGGATGAATTTCGCCGCCGCACAGACGCTGGGCACCGTCGTCGCGATGATCGCCAATTTTCAGCTGAACAACCAGCTGACCTACCGGGCGCAGCGCCTTAAGGGCAACAAGGTCTGGACCGGCCTGCTGCTGTTCCTGCTGGTCTGCAGCCTCGGCGCGATCGCCAATATCGGTATCGCCCGCGCTTTATATGCCGAGGGCGGTCATGATATCCTGGCCGGCGCCGCCGGTGCTGCGATCAGCGTGGTGTGGAACTACGCGGTATCGGCGACACTGGTGTGGCGGGTTCGTTGAAAACGCCGTGCAGCTGCAACCGAAGCTGAGCTGCTGGGGGTGACCATTTGAACACCGCGGCGGCCCGGCAAACCGAAAGCATGTGGCTGGCGGCGCTTTTGGGGCTCACGTTGCTGCGCCTCATTCTGGCGGCCACGCTGCCGTTGTCGCCAGACGAGACCTATTATTGGCTGTGGTCCCAGCATCTGCAGGCCGGCTATTACGACCATCCACCGATGGTCGCCTTGTTCATTCGCATCGGCACGTCGGTGCTGGGCCCAAGCCCGCTCGGCATCCGCCTGCCCGGACCTTTTGCCGCCGCCGCCGGCTCGCTTTTACTCTGGCGCGCGGCGGAGGATTTCTGCCCGAATCGTCACGCCGGGCTGATCGCGGCCGGCTTGTTCAATGCCAGCATCATTGCCGGTGTCGGCGCGATCCTGATGACGCCCGACACGCCGCTGCTTCTGTTCTGGACCGCAACGCTGGCAGCGGTCGGGCGCCTGCTTGCAGCGCGGGATCCGCGCTGGTGGCTCGGAATCGGCGCCTGCGCCGGGCTGGCGCTGCTGTCCAAATACACCGCCTGCCTCCTTCTCGCAGCCATCGGGCTCTGGCTGCTCACCACACGGGAGGGGCGCAGCGCCCTGAAGACGCCGTGGCCCTGGGCCGGGCTGGCACTGGGCGTGATCATCTTCGCCCCGAACATCGCCTGGAATGACGCCCATGGCTGGGTCAGCTATTACAAGCAAGGCGGCCGGGTAACGCATGCCGGCCCGGCGCGCACGCTGCAATTTCTGGCCGAGCTGGTTTTTGGCCAGATCGGCCTGGTAACCCCGATCAGTTTTGGATTGATGGCCGCCGGCATCTGGCGCCTCGGCCGCGCCTGCAACCGGGTGGCGGCGCTATTGCTTTGGCTGACGCTGCTGCCGGCCGCTATTTTTCTGCAAAACACATTGGCTGAGCGCGTGCAGGCCAACTGGCCGGCAGTCATCTACCCCGCCGCCTGCATCGCCGCTTCCTGCCTGCCAACCGCCATCATTGACCGCTGGCTGAAACCTGCTTTGGCCTGCGGCTTTCTGCTGACGCTGCTGGTCTACGCGCAAGCCGCTGCTGCACTTTTCCCGCTGCCGCCTGGCCGCGACCCGGCCGCGCTGCAGCTTTCCGGCTGGGGCGATCTTTCCCGCCAACTCGCCGCCCGCCACGCCGGTTTTGTCACCTCGGATAATTACGCAACGCTTGCTGAACTGGCCTATCACGTGCCGGGCGCCACCGTCGCCGCTTTCGACCCGCGCTGGCAATATTTTCATTTCGCTGCCGGCAGCCTCAAAGGCAGCAGCGGAATATTGCTGACCCACCGCAGCGACACGCTTTGCCCCGTCCCGCTCGGAACCATCGACCGCCCGTCGCGGCGCGGCGTCGTCTGGACCTATCGGGTTTGCGGCATTACCGCTGCAAGCAATGGGGTAATTTTGAAATGACGAGCCGCCCGTGAGTTCTGCTTTGCGCGCCCCCACCGCCGATGACGTTTTGGCGGCACGGCGGCGCATCGCCCCGCATATTATCCGCACGCCGATGCTGCGGAATGCCGAACTCGACCATCTCACCGGCGGCAAGATCCTGATCAAACCGGAAGTTCTGCAACGCACCGGCGCCTTCAAACTACGCGGCGCCACGAATGCCCTGCGCAGCCTTGCCCCGGAGATTTTACAGCGCGGTGTGGTTACCTATTCCTCCGGCAATCATGGCCAGGCCATCGCCTGCGCGGCGCAATCCATGGGCGTTGCCGCTACCGTCGTCATGCCTTCCGATGCGCCCGCCATCAAACGGGAATCCACGGAACGCTGGGGCGCCAAAATCATTGCCTATGACCGGGCGCATGAAAATCGTGAGGCCATCGCCGCGGAAATCACCGCCCGGACCGGCGCCACGCTGATCCCGCCTTACGAGCATCCGGATGTCATCGCCGGCCAAGGCACGCTGGCGCTGGAACTGGCCGATGACGCAGCCGGCGCCGGGTTACAGATGGATGCCTTGCTGGTGTGCACCGGCGGCGGCGGGCTGATTGCCGGTTGCGCACTGGGGCTCTCCTCTGCTTCACCCGACACGCGCATCTATTGCGTGGAACCGGCCGGCTGGGACGATACCGCGCGTTCACTTATATCCGGCGCCCGCGAAAAAAATACCGGAACCGGCTCCAAATTTTGCGACGCTTTGTTAACCCCGACACCGGGCCAGCTCACCTTCAGCATCAACCGGCGTCTGCTTGCCGGCGGATTTGCGGTGACCGACCAGCAGGTGGTTGCCGCGATGAAATTCGCGGCTACGGCGTTGAAACTGGTGCTGGAACCCGGCGGCGCCGTGGCGCTTGCAGCCCTGCTTGCCGGCGGTTTCGATGCGCGCGGCCTGACCGTCGGCGTCGTCCTCTCCGGCGGCAATATTGACCCTCCGGCGTTCGCGCAAGTGCTTATGCGCGGATAAGAAATGCCGCTGCGGAGACCGTTTCTTAACGTCCCTCCCGCATAAAAAATGCTCAACTCACTGGGTAGCGATGCATGGCGGCGAAGGGTAAGGCGGCGAAGGGCGCGGGCAAGGCGGTGCGGCCGATCGTCATCCGCAAGGAGGAGGTCGTCGAAGGCGGCCATCACGGCGGGGCCTGGAAAGTGGCCTATGCTGATTTCGTTACTGCAATGATGGCCTTTTTCCTTTTGATGTGGCTGATCAACGCCACCACGGAAGCGCAGCGGATCGGCCTTGCCGATTATTTCAGCCAGGCCAATGTGCTCAACCGCGGCGCCTCCGGAGAGGGCAAGCCCTTCGGGGGCAGCGACCCGTTCGATAGCGGCGCTCTGGCCTCTAATCTTGGCACGGTGCAGATTATGCCGGGCAAGCACCAGCCGCAAAGCATTCATCCCCCGGTGCCGACCCCGGGCGGCGCCAACCCGCTGGTCCGGCGGCCGGCGATCACCACCCATGATCTCAACAACGCGATGCAGCAGGCCGAGCGCAAGGCCGAGCAGGCCGCATTTCAGGCGGCCGCGCAAAAAATGCACGCCGCGATCGATTCCGATAAAGACCTGAAGCCCTATGCCGACCAGATCTCGATCACCGTCACGCCGCAGGGCATTCAAATCCAGATCATTGATTCACATAACCAGCCGATGTTCGCCATCGGCTCGGCCGATCCGGCCAAGGCGACCCAGATCATCCTGAGCAAAATTGCCCCGGTGCTGGCAAAACTGGCGCATCCCATCAGTATCGCCGGCTATACGGATGCAAGGCCCTATGCCGATCCTTCGCAAAGCAACTGGCTACTTTCCGTCGAACGCGCCGACGCCACACGCGCGATCCTGGTCAGCGGCGGTCTACCGGAATCCGAATTGACGCAGGTTGCAGGCTATGCCGACCGTCAGATGCTGCATCCAAACGATCCGCTCGGCGCTGCGAACCGGCGTATTACCATCACGGTAGCCAAAGGTCCCACGCCTGCCTTCATCTCGCCTGGCGCCGCTGTCCCCGCTCCTGCCGCTCCTGCCGCTCCTGCTGCCCCCGCTTCCACTTCCCCCGCTTCTACTACTCCCGCTTCAACTACCCCTTGAGTGCTAACTTCCCATGCTGAGTATTGGTGGCATCGTATTTTTGCTGGCCTGCGTTTTCGGAACCTTTATTGTTACCGGCGGGGCGATCGGGCCGTTGATGGGGTCGATGCCATTTGAATTGCTAACGATCGGAGGTGCGGCGATCGGCGTGCTGGTGGCGGGCAATTCGATGCACGATTTGAAACATACGCTGGGTGATTTCAAAAAAATCATCAAGGGCAGCCAGTTTCACCAGACCGATTATGTCGACTTGCTGTGTCTACTGTTTTTCCTCGTCAAGCTCGCTGCCACCAAGGGCTCTATGGCGCTGGAGCGCATATCGAAACGGCCAGCGAGAGCCCGGTATTCCAGCATTTTCCGAAAATCCTCGCCAATAAATACGCCACCAATATGGTTTGCGACTATCTGCGGATGGTGGGAATGAACGCCGATGATCCGCACCAGATTGAAGACGTGATGGCGCGGGAGTTGAAAAAAACGTTAAAAGAATCGCTGCACGGCGCGCATGCATTGCAGAACATGGCGGACGGATTGCCGGCTTTGGGTATCGTGGCGGCGGTGCTGGGCGTCATCAAAACCATGGCACATATCAGCCAGCCGCCGGCCGTGCTGGGAGAAATGATCGGCGATGCATTGACCGGAACCTTTCTTGGCGTGCTGCTGGCTTACGGCGTCGTCGGACCATTTTCAGTTCGGCTGACCGCGGTGGTAGAAGAGGACGCCAAGTATTTCGAAGTGGTTCGCGCGGTGCTGGTTGCACATCTGCACGGAAACGCCCCGCCGGTAAGCGTGGAAACCGGGCGTAAAATGGTGCCAAACCAATATATGCCCAGTTTTCAGGAACTGGAGGAAACGCTACAGAATCTAAAAGTCCCGGGCTGACGGCTTCTCCTTATAAAAAGCGGCTTTTCGGGTCACCCCAAACGATCGATTTCCGCTGCAGGCTGCAGCAACACGACGGGAATTTCGCGGTCGGTTTTTTGCTGGTATTCGACGTACGGCGGGTAGATTTTCGCCATCATGTCGTACAGCCGCTGGCGGTCCGCGGCGGGCGCCAACACCGCCTTCCCGCTGTATTTTTTATCGTCGACCTGAAATTTTACTGCGGGGTCGGATTCGAGGTTGAGGAACCAAGCGGGGTGTTTCGGGGCGCCGCCCTTGGAGGCGATGATCACGAAATTTTTGCCGTCCGTGCCGTAGATCAACGGCAGAATCTGCTGGATGCCGGATTTGCGACCGGTGGTTTCCAGCAGCAGGCAGGGCACGTCCGGCGGGCCGCCCAAGGGCGTGAAATCCGCGAAATGGCCGATCTTGCCGTTGGTTTCCAGGTAGGATTCCAGATGGCGCTTCTGCCAATCCGCGCCGGTGGTTTTGAAAGCCTCGGTCATCTGATCTGCTCCTGCGATTGCCGCTGTGTAAGTCGTCATTCGAAGCGGCTTTCGCAAGCGCCGAATGGTTACGCAGTCAGAAATTTATACACAATGATCTGCTGGTAGCGGTCGCCCGGCCGCAGGACGGCAGAGGGAAAATTGTTATGATTGGGGGCGTCCGGGAAGTTTTGCGCTTCGAACGCAAAACCGGAGGATTGGCGCAAGGTGATGCCGTCCCGCCCTTTGAGCCCGCCGTCCAGCGAATTTCCGGAGTAAAACTGTAATCCCGGCTGAGTCGTGTGAAGTTCGAGCATCCGGCCGCTCCGCGGATGATAAGCGCGGGCGGCAAATTGCGGTCCGGCCTGCGGCCATTTGTTGAGCACGAAGCAGTGATCGTAACCGCGCGCGATCAGCAGCTGCGGATCATCGTCGTGGATATTATCGCCGACGGCTTTCGGCCGGCGGAAATCAAAGACGGTCCCGGCAACAGGACGCAGCTCGCCGGTGGGAATCTGCGCCGCATCCGTCGGCAGGAAGCTTGTCGCATCGATGCTGATTTGATGGTCCAGAATGTCATGCCGGGCGCTGCCCGTGAGGTTGAAATACGGGTGCGAGCTGAGATTGATGACGGTGGTGGCGTCGGTCGTGGCGGTCAATTCCAGCCGCAGTTCCGTGCCCTGCAGCCGATAGACAGCGCGCGCGGCCACCGTTCCGGGAAAACCCTGGTCGCCATCGGCGCTGGACAGGGTCAGCGCCAGTTCACTTTCGGTAAATGATTCCAGATCCCAATACCGGTTGCCGAAACCGCCAATGCCGCCATGCAATATATTGCCGTGATCGTTGCAGTCGAGCTGGAAACATTGGCCATCCACCGTGAACCGCCCGCCTGCAATGCGGTTGGCATACCGGCCGAGAACGGCGCCGAACGAACCGCCGGCATTCTCGTAACTGCCGACATCGTCGAAGCCCAGCAGAATATGGCCAAAAGCCCCGTCATGATCGGGCGTTTCAATCGACACCATCCGCGCACCGTAGCGGCTGACGCAAACACGGGCCTGCCGGTTCTGGAGGGTGAAAAGCTCCATCTATCCTTGGCGCTGTTGCAGCCGGAAGGCTGCGGCCGGGTAGACGCCAAGAATTTTGGTTTCTTGCGAAAAAAAGTTCAGCTCCTCGAAGGCAAGCCGCAGTGCTTTATCTTCCGGGTGGCCGTCGACTTCAGCGAGGAACTGGGTCGCGGTGAAACGGCCGTCGACCATATAGCTTTCCAGCTTGGTCATGTTGACGCCGTTGGTGGCAAAGCCGCCCAAAGCCTTATACAGCGCCGCCGGCACGTTGCGGACCCGGAACACAAACGTCGTCATCAGGTTGGGTGTGCTTTGCGGCTGCAGCTTCGGGGTTTTTGCCATGACATAAAAACGCGTCGTGTTATGGGCGGCGTCCTCGACGTTGCGGCGCAAAATTTGAAGGCCGTGCAATTCGGCAGCCAGGCTGGAGGCAATCGCCGCGTCTTCCGGATTTTTCAGCTGGGCGATGATCTCAGCCGCGCCCGCGGTGTCGGCCTCGACAACCGGCACCGCGCCAAGCTCCCGGATCAGGGCGCGGATCTGGCCGAGGGCGACCGAGTGAGAGTGGACACGCTTGATGCCGGCCTCTTGGGCGCCGGGTAAAGCCAGTAGGCAGTGCTCGACGCGCAGAAAAAACTCGCCGATGATCGACAGGCTGCTATCGGGCAGCAGCGCGTGCATGTCCGGCACCCTTCCGGCCAGCGAGTTCTCGGTGGGCAGCATGGCCAGCGTCGCGGTGCCGTCACGCACCGCGTCGATGGCAGCCTCGAAGGTCTCGCAAGGCAGCGTCACGAAATCCGGAAAAGCGGTGCGGCAGGCCAGATCGGAATAGGCGCCGTGCTGGCCTTGAAAGGCGATTTTCTCAGGTTTCATAAATTCTGTCCCAGGATTTTGCGCGCATGGTCGAGGTCCGACGGGGTATCGACCCCGAAAGGCGCCTCCGCAACCCGTGCGGCGCCGATCCGCATCCCGGCCTCCAAAGCCCGAAGCTGTTCGAGCTTTTCGCGGGATTCGAGCGGCGATTCCGGCAGGCCGACGAATGTCTCCAGCGCGGCGCGCCGGTAGGCATAGATGCCGATATGGTGCCACAGCGGCCCGTCTCCGGACGGGATGATTTTCCGGGAAAAATACAAAGCCGGCGCAATACGCGCGCCTGCGGGAAACGCGCAGGCACATTTCACCACAGAAGGGGCTGCCGCCTCCTCAGCCGTGGTTATTGGCGCAACCAGGGTCGCAATGTCGTATTTCTGCTCCGCCAATGGCGCGAGAACGGCGGCCAGATATTCCGGCGGAATGCTGGGCAGATCGCCCTGCAGGTTGATGATGACATCATACGCGCCGGCGGCGTCAAAGCTTTGCAAAGCCGCGAAAATCCGGTCGGAACCGGAGGGCAGCGCTGGGTCGGTGAGGATTGCGGTGCCGCCGGCGGTGGTAACGGCCTCGGCAATCTCCGGCTCCGCGCAGGCAACCACAACCGGCCCCAAGGCGGATTCGCGCGCCCGGTTCAGCACATGGACGATCATCGGCAGGCCGCAAATATCGGCCAGCGGCTTGCCGGGCAGGCGGGTGGAGGCCAGGCGGGCGGGAATCAGGATGATGGGGGTCACGGCCACGTTCTATGGGCCCGCTTGCGCCGTGTAAATCAGGCGGCGGTTCTTGTCGGCACCGTTCAATTCGCTATACCGGGACGGGATAAAGCGTCATTCGAGAGGTACAATGAGCGAGACGGGTAAAGACGGGCTGCTAATGAACAAAATCATGGCAGGATTCCTCACCGCCGGCATTGTGCTCTGGGGGGCTAACCGGATCGCATCCGTCGTCATCCATACCGAGGCGCCTGAGAAAACCGCCATCACCATCATCGCCATGCAAACCGCGGCCGCACCCGTCGCGGCGGCGGGCCTCGCCTCGATCATACCGCTGATCGGGGGCGCCGATGTGGCGAAGGGCGAGGCATTCGTTCAGCAACAATGCTCCTCCTGCCACACCCTCAACCAGGGCGGTGCTGCCGGCGTTGGACCGAATTTATATAATGTGGTCGGCGGCCCGATGTTTGCCGGGGCCGGCTTTGCCTATTCCGCCGCGGTGAAGGCCAAGGCCAAGGGCAATTGGAATTACGACAACATGAATGCCTGGCTGGCCGACCCGGCAGGCTTCGCGCCGGGCACCGAGATGTCCTATCCGGGGATCAAGAACACCCAGACCCGCGCCGATGTGGTGGCGTATCTGCGGGCGCAGGCGGCAAGCCCGCTGGCGCTGCCGACGCCGGCCGAGGTGAAGGCGGCAAGCGCCGCACCCGCCGCCACAACGGCCAGCACCGGCGGCGGCGCACCCGCACCGGCAGCACCTCCGAGCATCGATACGATGTTCAAAACCGCCGATCTCGCCAAAGGCCAATCCATCGTGAACGAACAATGCAGCTCCTGCCACTCGATCGGCAAAGGCGGTGCAATTCTGGTCGGCCCGAATCTCTACGGGATCGTCGGCTCCAAAATGTTCGTCACCCCCGGGTTCACCTATTCCGGCGCCGTCGCCGCCAAGGCAAACGGCGTTTGGAACGCGGATAATCTGAGCGACTGGCTCGAGAACCCGCAAGGCTTCGCGCCGGGGACCGCAATGTCCTATGGCGGGCTTAAAAACACCCAGACCCGCGCGGATGTGATCGCCTATCTCAACAAGAATTCGGACAAGCCGACAAAACTCCCCGGCACCTGATGCCCGCGGCCGCAGCCTGGATCGACGCCGCGCAGGCCGCACTGGATGCTTCGGGCGCTGCCATCAAACCCCATTTCCGGGCCGGCGTTGCCGCCGATCTGAAGGCTGATGAAAGCCCGGTCACGGTGGCCGACCGTCTGGCCGAAGAGATCCTGCGCGACAAATTGGGAAAACAATTTCCGGATTTCGGACTGCTCGGCGAAGAATTCCCCGCCACCAGGCAAGACGCCCGTTATGTCTGGGTCATCGACCCGATTGACGGCACCCGCGCGTTCCTGACCGGGCGCCCCAGCTTCTGCACGCTGCTCGGCCTGCTGGAAGACGGCGTGCCCATCCTTGGCCTGATCGACCAGCCGATCACCGGCGAGCGCTGGATCGGCGGCCGCGATTTTGCCGCTAGTTTCAACGGACCGCTCGGCGGCAAAATCGGCCCGCGCAACGCCGCCCGCCTGGCAGATGCCGAACTATCCTCAACCGCGCCCGAAATGTTCAACGCGGAATCAGCCGCCCGCTTCGCCCGCCTGCAATCAGAATGCCGCCGCGTCTACTGGGGCGGCGATGCCTATGCCTACGGGCTATTGGCCCTGGGCCAGATCGACATCGTCGCCGAATCCGGACTGAAACCCTGGGACTGGGCGGCCCTGGCGCCCGTCGTCGAAGCCGCCGGCGGCAAAATCACCGACTGGTCCGGCGCCCCGCTGCGCCTGGGGGGCGACGGCAGCGTGCTGGCCGCGGCCAACGCCGAACTCCACAGCGCAGCTTTGGCCGTATTGTAAGAAGCACTTCTTTTTGTGAACAAAAAGAAGCAAAAAAACTTTTTTATGCTAGGCCTGGGGCGTTTGCACCGACAGCGCCCAACGCCTGAATTGACAAAAGTTTTTTGGTTCTTTTTTTCAAAAAAGAACTTTCTTGCTTTTGCTTTGGGCTTGTCCTTCCTGCCCGCCGCTTATGCGCGTACCGATTTGATGACGTTGAGTACGGTGGCGCAGCCGCCGGTTGGGTTTACGTCTTTGCCTTACGCCAATGCGGCGGCGCCGAAGGGTGGGTCGCTTACGGTTTCCGCTGTGGGCGACTTCGATAATTTAAATCCCTTTATTCTGCGCGGGACCGCGCCGGCGAGCGTCTATAAGGTCTGGCAGACCTTGTTCAAGCAATCCGACACCGATTCTGTTACGTCCTATGCGGACCTGGCGCAGTCGGTCGATATAAGTCCGGATGGATTGACGGTGATTTTTCATCTTGATCCGCGGGCGCGGTTTTCCGATGGGACGAAGGTGACGGCTGCCGATGTGATGTGGACGTTCAACACCTTGATCACGCAGGGCCAGCCATTTTTTGCCGGCTATTATGCCGCGGTTGCGAGCGTAGCCGCGCCGGATGCGGAGACGGTAGTGTTCAAGCTGCGCCCCGGCGCCGGGCGGGATATGCCGAGCAACCTCGGCGGGTTTTACGTACTGCCGGAGCATTTCTGGAAGGGGCGCAATTTTGCGGATCCGTTATTGGTGCCACCGGTCGGATCCGGCCCGTATCAGGTTGCCAGCGTCAGCTTCGGCAATTCGGTGACCTATACCCATGTGAAAAACTGGTGGGCGGAAAATCTGCCGGCGGATAGAGGGTTTTACAATTTCGATACATATAAGGAAGAATATTTCCAAAGCGACGCGGTGGCGTTGCAGGCCTTCAAGGCCGGGCAGATCGATGCGCGGATCGAGCCTTCCGCCAAGCAATGGGCGACAGCCTATGATTTTCCGGCGCTGCGCGATGGCAAGGTGATCCGGCGATTGGAGCCGCAGAGCCTGCCCGCCGGCATGGACGGATTTGCGATGAACACCAGGCGGCCGCAATTTTCCGACGCACGGGTCCGGCAGGCGTTGACGCTGGCTTTCGATTTTCAGTGGATGAACCGGGTTTTATTTTATAATTCCTATGTGCGCTACGATAGCTATTTCACCAATTCCTTTCTGGCCTCCTCCGGTCTGCCCTCACCGGCGGAGATAAAATTGCTGGCGCCGTTTAAAAGCCAGGTTCCGCCAGCAGTTTATACAAAGGTTTTTGCGCTGCCGATTACCGATGGGTCCGGCTATAATCTGCCGCAGCTGGAACAGGCCATGAAGTTGCTCAACGCGGCCGGCTGGACCGTCAAAAACTTCAAGCTGGTGAACGCTGAGGGCGAGCAGATGAGCATCGAAATTCTGCTCTTCAACCAGCTATACGAGCGGATCGCGATCGCCTATGCGGCGGATTTGAAACTGCTGGGCATCAGCGCGCAGGTGCGCACGATCGATACGGCAACCTACGAGCGCCGGCTGCAGAATTTCGATTTCGACATGGTGTTCACCGATTATCCGGAATCGGATTTCCCCGGAACCGAGCAGAGCGATTACTGGGGATGTGCCAGCGCCAATACGCCGGGGAGCAATAATCTGATCGGGATATGTTCCAGCGCGATCGATGCGATGGTCAACGCGCAGAATAACGCCAGCGGCAATGCCGGCAAAATCACCGCAATCCACGCGCTGGACCGGCTGCTACTGAACGGCTGGTACATGGTGCCGGCCTGGACCAGCAAGAACGTGCGGGTGGCATTCTGGAACCGGCTGGAAGTTCCGGCAGCACCCGTTCAACAAGGCGTTGATTTCGATTTATGGTGGGCAAAGGCGGGCACAAATTAGATGCTGCGCTACCTCCTCAAGCGGCTGTTGTTGATTGTTCCGACGCTTTTCGGAATCATCGCGATCAATTTCGCGGTGGTGCAGCTGGCGCCCGGCGGTCCAATTCAAACGGTGATCGCCAAAGTCAAAGCCCAAAGCATGAAAATTGGCGATACGCCGGAACATGGCGTGTATCGCGGGATGCAGGGGTTGGATCCGCAAATGGTGGCGCAGCTGAAGTCCCAGTTCGGCTTCGACAAGCCGCCGCTGACGCGTTTCGCCATGATGCTGCGGGGCTATCTGACCTTCAACCTCGGAACCAGTTTCTTCCAGGGACAGAGCGTGCTTTCCCTGGTGTGGCAGCGCCTGCCGGTTTCCATTTCGCTCGGGCTATGGTCGACATTGATCGTCTATATGGTTTCAATTCCGCTTGGCATTCGCAAGGCCGTTCGGGATGGGTCGCGCTTCGATCTGACGAGCAGCCTGCTGATACTGACTGGCTACGCTATTCCCGGCTTTTTGCTGGCGATATTTCTGATCGTCCTGTTCGGCAGCGGCGGCCTGGCGCCGGCGTTTCCGCTGCGCGGGCTGGCATCGCCGGATGCGGATAGTTATTCCTGGCCGGGGCGGATCGCGGATTACGCATGGCATCTGGTCCTGCCGACGATCGCGATGACCATCGGCGGCTTTGCATCGCTCACCATGCTGACGAAGAATTCTTTTCTGGAAGAGATAAGAAAACTCTACGTGCTGACAGCGCGCGCAAAAGGCGCATCCGAAACACGCGTGCTCTATGGGCATGTTTTCCGAAACGCCATGCTGCTGGTGATCGCAGGTTTCCCAGCCGCCTTCATTTCGATCCTGTTCACCTCCGCTTTGCTGGTGGAGATCGTATTCTCGCTGAATGGCCTTGGCCTGCTGGGCTACGACGCCGTTCTGCAGCGCGATTACCCCGTGATGTTCGGAACGCTGTACATCTACACGCTGACCGGTCTGGCGATGCAGGTACTCGGCGACTTCCTATACACAATCATCGACCCACGCATCGATTTTGATACAAGGCCGTAAGAAGAAACAGTTCGTTTTTAAAAAAAAGAACCAAAAAACTTCTGTTAATCTGGGCCATGGGCGTTTGCCCCGCCACAGCCCCAGACCCAGAGTACAAAAATTTTTGCGCCGCTTTTTTCAAAAAGCGGCTACTTGCTTAACTTTTCAAGCAGCCCGCTTGGCGACTTCCTCGGGCTGCATCATCACCAGCGCCGAATAATCGTCGATCAAGGTCTGGGTGATCTTGCCCGGCGTGAAGTCCTGCGTGCCGATCTGGCGGACCGGGGTTACTTCCGCAGCCGTGCCGGCGAGGAAGGCTTCGGTGGCGGTTGCCATGTCTTCCAAGGTGATGTGGCGCTCGATCACTTCATAGCCGCGGGCTTTGGCCAATGAGATGACGGTGCGCCGCGTGATGCCGTCGAGGAAGCAATCGGGGGTCGGCGAGTGGATTTTACCGTCGATGACGAAGAAGATATTGGCGCCGGTGGCTTCCCCGACGTAGCCGTCCCAGGTGAGCATCAGCGCATCGTTGAAGCCCTCGGCTTCGGCGGCGTGTTTGGCCAGCGTGCCGATCATGTACAGACCCGCCGCCTTGGAGGCCGTGGGGGCGGTCTGCGGATGCGGCCGGCGCCATTCGGCAAGGCCGAGGCGCACGCCCTGCATGCGGTCGGCGCCGAACAGATTGGGCCAGGGCCAGCAGGCGACGGCGAGATGGGTTTTGGTCAGCTGCGCGGAGACGGCAAGCTGTTCGGAACCGCGATAGGCGATCGGGCGGACGTAAGCGTCGGTAAGATTATTGGCCTTCAGCACTGCTTTGCAGACATCGTTGATTTCGGCGGCGGCGTACGGAAGATCGAAGCCCAGCAGCTTGGCGGAATTGATCAGCCGCTGGGTATGTTCTTCCAGCTTGAAGATGTTGCCGCCATAGGCGCGCTCACCCTCGAAGACCGCCGAGGCGTAATGCAGGCCGTGGGTCAGAACATGCAGCTTGGCGTCGCGCCATGCCACCATTTCGCCATCAAACCATATCAGGCCATCGCGGTCGTCGAACGGTATCAAAGCCATAACTATCGTCTCCAGAAATCAAACGGGCCATAAACCCGACACAAAGCGCTTCCATTATGACAAATAAGACTTGCACATAAGTCAGCATTGCTGTCATATATTGCCCGGAAACCCGATATAGATCGAGAGCCTGCCATGCAACATAATCCTTCTCAAGGTTCAAACGCGTCAAAACCCGAGCCCGGCACGCAACCCGGCCATACCCAGGCAGGTCATCCGCAGGCGGGCGCCGGGTTGCTGTTCCTGCGCGAGGAAGAATTCCGGATTGCCCAGGACAAATTATTTTTCGCCTTCCGGGATCTGAACGCGGCGCCGGATGCGATTTTGCATGAGCTGGGCTATGGCCGCGCGCATCACCGGGCATTGCACTGGATCGGCCGGATGCCGGAGTTGAAGGTCGGCGATCTGCTGCTGATCCTCGGCATCACCAAGCAAAGCCTGGCACGGGTGCTGGGACCGTTGATCCGTGAAGGCTATGTTGAGCAGGGCAAGGGCAAGGTGGATCGGCGGCAGCGGCTGCTGGTGCTGACCGACAAGGGTGTCGCTTTGGAACGCAGGTTGTTCGAGGCCGCGCGCGAGCGCCTGGCCGCCGCCTATCGCGAGGCCGGGGGACCGGCTGTGGAAGGTTTCCGTAAGGTGTTGCGGGGCATGACGACCGAGCAGGGCCGGAAATATCTCGACGCGCTGGAGGCCGCGCGCAGCCAGAAGGGTCCGCGCATTCTAACCTGAGTGCGGCTATGCCATAATCGGCGGAATGAGTTTGGATCCGGCGCATATTCTACTTGTGGATGACGACGCCCGTCTGCGCGGGTTGTTGAGCCGTTTTCTCGGCGAGCAGGGTTTCCGCGTCACCAGTGCGGAAAGTGCCGCGGATGCCAGGGACAAGTTGCGGTTTCTGGATTTCGACCTGATGGTGCTCGACGTGATGATGCCGGGCGAAACCGGCCTCGCGCTAACTGAGGATCTGCGCGGCGACCGCTCGCCCTCAATGCCGATTTTGCTGCTGACCGCGCGCGGCGCGCCGGAGGACATCGTCGCCGGGTTTGAGGCCGGGGCTGATGATTATCTCGGCAAGCCCTTCGACCCCAGGGTATTGCTGGCGCGGATCCGGGCGATGCTGCGGCGCGCCGCCCCTTTGCCCTCACCCGCCGGGCCGCTGCGGCTGGGCGACGCGGTTTTCGATCCCGCGCGCGCCGAGTTGGTAACCCCGACCAGCCGCATCCGCCTGACCGGCGCGGAACTCGCGCTACTGGTGGCGTTCGCCGCTAGGCCGCATGAGATACTGACTCGCGAATATCTGGCCGGCCTGCTGGAAATGGATGAGACCAGCGAACGCGCGATTGACGTTCAGGTAACTAGGCTGCGGCGCAAAATCGAGCCGGACTCGCGCGAGCCGCGTTTTCTACACACCGTGCGGGGCAAAGGTTATGTTCTGAAGCCGGGCGCATGAAGTTTCGGCCGGGCGGCATTTCGCTGGATTACATGTTCCGAAAAATCCTGCCCCGCGGCTTGTTCGGCCGTTCGTTGTTGACCGTGCTGATCCCACTGATCCTGCTGCAGGTCGTCGCTTTGGATATTTTCTACGGCAGCCATCTGCATGAGCTCTCCCGCCGGCTGGCCGAAGCCGTCGCCGGCGAGGTCGCCTTCGAGATCGACGCGATCGACCGCGAGCCGGCAACCCGTGGGCTGGTCTTCGAGGAGGCAGCCGCGCATTTCGACTTCCAATCGCGGTTTCTGCCGAACCAGGTGCTGCGGCATCTGCCGCATCCTGACGCCCCCGGCCCGGTGGATCAGGATCTGGCAACCAGCCTGACGGATAATCTGCGCCGGCCGTTCAACGTGGCCTGGTATACGGCCCCCGCCTACATTCGCATCAATGTACAGATGGTCGACGGCGTGATCAGCATCGAGGTGCCGCGCAAACATCTATACGTCGGCACACTCTATCTGTTTCTGATCTGGCTGCTCGGCACGGCGGTCATTCTGTTCGGCATCTCTGCCTTGTTCCTGCGCAACCAGGTGCGCGGCATCCGCCGGCTGGCAGTCGCCGCCGAGGCCTTCGGCATGGGGCGCGACCCCGGCCCGATCAAGCCGGAGGGCGCGATCGAGGTGCGGCGGGCGGCGACCGCCTTCAACCGCATGCAGGAAAGGCTGCGGCGGTTCGTGGCCCAGCGCACCACCATGCTGGCCGGCGTTTCACATGATCTGCGCACCCCGCTCACCCGGCTGCGGCTGACGCTGGCGATGCTGCCGGAGACTCCGGCTGGAGATCTGGCGGAAATGACGAGCGATGTGGAGGAGATGGAGAAGCTGATCGGCATCTATCTCGCTTTTGCCCGCGGCGAGGGCAATGAGGGCGCCCAGCCCATCGACCTCGCTTTGCTACTTGATGAGGTGGCGTATGGGGCACGGCGCGCCGGCGCAAAAATCACCTGCACGGCGCCGGAGACCTTGTTTGTGACCCTGCGTCCGGAGGCGATGCGGCGCGCGATTACGAATCTGGTCGATAATGCCCGGCAGCACGCCAAAAACATCGCGCTATCCGCAGCCCAGATCAGCGAGCGGACGATCCGGGTCACAATCGACGACGATGGCCCCGGAATCCCAGCCCAGAAACGAGAAACCCTGTTCAGGCCGTTCGAAACATCCGCACCGGGCGGTACCGGCCTTGGCCTCGCGATCGCCCGGGACATCATCGGGGCGCATGGCGGCAACATCATTCTCGCGGAGAGCCCGATGGGAGGACTGCGCGCGGTAATCGAGCTGCCGGCATAAGATCGGCGGATGGCATTTTATCCCCAGGCCTGTCCGGAGGCGGCAATCTAAAGTGTTAAGGATTAATTGTGTTATTTTTTAATAGCTTACAATTTTTTCTAAATCTTACGTCGAAAGAGATTTGAAGGTTAGCGCACAGAGTTATCCACACGTTGATCGTAATATTTGTCTTCCAGCGCGTCGATCAGCCCCTGGCGATCCGCGGTCTCAGGGCTTGGCGGGTAGAGCGTCACCCGCAGGGTGCCGGGATATTTCTTGAACGCACGCTTGCCCCAATACCGGCCGGAATCGGTGCTGGCGGGTATCACCGGCAGCCTCAGGCTCCGCGCAAGTGCCACGATGCCTGGCTGGACGGTCCCGCGTTCGCCGGGCGCCACCCGCGTCCCCTCCGGAAAAATCACAATCTGCCGTCCGGCTGCGACCGCCCTGCGGCAATCCGCCACCATTTTACGCAGACTGGCCGCCGCACCATCCCGATCGACGGCGATAAATCCGGCCCCCGGCAGCAAAATGCCCAGCACCGGAATATCAACGAGTTCCTGCTTCAGCACATAGGCCGGCTGCGGCAGCAGGGTCAGCCAGAGCAGGATATCGAAAGCCGATTGGTGTTGCGCCGCGATCAGCGCCGGACCTGACCTCGGCAAAAATTCGCGGCCCTCAACCTCGATGCGCGTACCGCAAATGGCCCGGAGGGCACGCAGCGAAATGCGTGCCCAAAGCTGGCCTCCTTGCAAAATAAGGATCGAATCCTGGCTGCGGCTGACGCGAAGCCAAAGCCCGATCGAAATACCGGTACTGAACAGCACAATGTTGAACGCCAGCGAGCGTAAAAACAGCATCATTGCCCGGTCCCGTCCGGCGCGCCGGCCGCGTCTGAGAGACCGGCGCGCACCACCAGATATTTGCTGTATTCCACCGCCAGCAGCCGAAGCGTCGGCAGGCCGAACAAGTGCAGAATGGCGGGCGGCCGCACCGGCACCTCGATCAGTCTCACCTCGGGGAGGCAGCGCTGAATTTCCAGACTGGCGCGCGGCATATGGTAATCGGCGGTAACGATGATCAGCGAATGCATGTGGCGCGCGTTGGCCCAGGCGGCGGTCTCCACGGCATTGCCGCGTGTGGTCAGCGCCGCATGGCCGAGCGTGATTTCACCTGCATAATAGGTGGTGGCGGCGGCATCATCGGCGGTAAAATCCCCCAGATAGGTGCCGCGGCCGGCGCCGGAAATAAGCAGCGCCGGGGCGGACCGCTGCGCCAGCAGGGCCAAGGCGGCGCTCACCCGGCCATCGCCGCCTGTAAGCGCGACAATACCATCGGCGCGCGGAATCGGGTTGGGCGGCGCGGCTGCCCAGATGACGACCATGAAGCACAGCAAGCCGACAGCCCAGGCGCCGGCCAATAAAACGACAAGGTTGACAAGCCAGCGCAGCGGATGAAACCGGCGGCTTTTAAAGCGGCGGCGGCTGGGCATCAGGCGAGCTGCCGCAGCCAGCCGCGCACGGTAATTTGCGCGGTACCCCAGCCGATCAGCGCTGCGACGACCGGCAAAGCGGGCAGCGACGCCATCAACGGCATCGGCAAGACCGGCAGGTTGCTCTGCGGCAGGACGCCGGCGAAGGGTTCGGCCAGCCGCGCCAGCCAGAGCAACACCGGGAGTGCGATCAGCGCGCCGATGGCGGACCCGGTTGCCGCCAGCCTTGTGGCCCGCATTGCGAAGCTGCCGGCAATATCGGAATCAAGCGCGCCGAGCCCGTGCACGATTTCAATCGCCTCGCGCCGCTGCGCCAGACCCGCCCTTGTGGCCACCGAAATCACCGCGGCCGCAACCAGCGCCACGATCAGCAGCACCGAGAGCGCCGAGGCCTGAATACTGTTCGTAAGCGCCGCCACCCGGGACGCCCAGGCGGCCCCGGTTTCAGCCAAAGTTCCGGGCGCCACGGCGCCGAGCGCCGAGGCAAGCGCATCGGGCGGGCCGGCCTGGTTCCAGCTGGCGGCAATGACCGCGGGCACGGGCAAATTCAATTTCGTCACATCTTCGCCCAGCCAGGGTTTTAGCAGGCTGTTCATTTCATCGGCGCTGAGTTGATGCAGGTTACTGACATTCGGACTGGCTTTTAGTGTGGAAAGGACGGCTTGCAACCGGGTAACGCCGCCGGAAACGGCGGGGTCGCCTGGATCGGTGACCTGCACCGTCAGCGCCGAGCCGGTATCGCCCTGCCAGTGCGATGCCAGCGTGGCGGCGGCAAGCGTGCCGGCAATCGCCAGCGCCGCCAAAAAACTCATGGCGCCGACCAGCGTCGGCAGCAGCCGGTCGGCCATCGCCGTGCGCAGGCCAAGCTGGTCAACCCGTCTGCGGGCGCGCGGCGCCGGTTTGATGCGTCGCTTCGCCATTACCGGTCAGCCCTCATGAACCAGCCGTCCGCCGGAGATCTCAAGGCAGGGCGCCGGATAATTGCGAACCAGCGAGAGATTATGCGTCGCCACCACCACCGTGGTGCCAAGCCGGTTGAGGGAGGTGATCAGCAGCATCAGCCGATCGGCCTGCTCGTCATCGAGATTGCCGGTCGGCTCATCGGCCAGCAGCAAATGCGGCTGCACGACCACCGCGCGGGCGATCGCGATGCGCTGCTGCTCGCCGCCTGAAAGCTCGTTGGGGCGGCGGTCAAGCTTGTTGGAAAGCCCGACCCAATGCAGCAATTCGGAAACGTCGGAGCGAATTTGTTTTTCCGGCCGCCGCGCCAGGCGCATCGGCAGCGCCACATTGTCGTAAACCGAAAGATGCGGGAGCAGCCGGAAATCCTGGTAAACCACGCCGATCCGGCGGCGCAGCATCGCCGCTTCGCGGCGCGAGATGCGGGCCGCCGGGATACCCAGAATTTCGATCCGCCCGCGATAGGGGTGCTCGGCAAGATACATCAGTTTCAGCAGGCTGGTCTTGCCGGCGCCGGAAGCCCCGGTAAGCCAGCGGAAGCCGCCATCCGGCACGTCGAAAGACATGCCGGAGATCACGTCCGCCGAAGCCGCGGAAGCCTCCCCATTATGCCGGTATTTAAGCCAGACGTCGACGAATCGGATCATTAGCCTCGCTCGCTTCGCCTTCTCTCTGCCGTTACCCTGCCGGCGCCTGCAAGGCATTGCAGGTTTTTCGCCGCAAATTTTGTTTTAATATCGGCGTTGTTGCGCGCTGCCGGCAATAATGTCATTGCCAACGATATCATGCGTCTAACCTGTCCCCAATGTCACACTGAATACGACGTACCGGATGCCGCCCTTGCCGGACGGGCGCGGACGCTGCGCTGTGCCGATTGCGGCGCCAAATTCAAGGCCCCGGCGTTGCCGGAAGTGGTCGAGCCGGTGCTGCCGGAGCCGCTGCCCCTCGAGGCAGCCGCGCCGGAAACCGAACCCGACGCCGAACCCGATGCCTCCATGGCGCAAATGGCCTTCACCGAAGTGCCTGCCGAAATCATCGAACCGGCGGCACCGGCCCTGGCGGCGGTACGGACGACCCCGGCCGCATCCAAGCCGACGCCGCCAAAGCCTGCGCCGGCGCCCAATCGTGCTTTAGGCATCTCGATCCTGATCGTGGTGGTGATCATCGCGGTTGTACTGGCGGAGCATCGGCAAGTCGCCGACGCCTGGCCGCCTAGCCTGCGGCTATTCGACGCCCTGGGGCTGCACTAAGGGAAGCAGGCGTTTTTTGAAAAGGCTGGCCGCCCGCGCAGCCGCAAAAAAATTTTGTCATTCCGGCCAGGGCGCTGGTGACGACAACGCCGATGGGCCAGAATTAATGCTTTGCGGCCGGCGCGCTTCCTTACCTACGCTGCGGCGCGGACGGCGGCGGCTTTCACGTCGTCACCCACCAGGTCGGAGAAGGTCGCGAAATTGTCTTCAAAGCGTTTGACCAGAGCGGTGGCGGCTGCGTCATAAGCGGCGCGGTCCGACCAGGCTGCCCGCGGGTCCAGCACTTCGCTCGGCACGCCATCCACCTGTTCGGGAATTTGCAGGCCGAAGAAGGGGTCGCGGCGGTAGGTGGTTTTCTCCAACTCGCCCGTCAGCGCCGCGCGCAGCAGCGCCCGGGTGTGTTTGATCGACATCCGCTTGCCGGTGCCGTAGGCGCCGCCGGTCCAGCCGGTATTAACCAGCCAGCAGGACGCGCCGTGTTCGGCGATCAGCGATTCCAGCAATTTGCCGTAGACCGAGGGGTGGCGCGGCAGGAAGGGGGCCGCAAAGCAGGTGGAGAACGTCGCCTGCGGTTCCGAGCCCATGCCCTTCTCCGTGCCCGCAACGCGCGCGGTGTAGCCGGAAAGAAAATGATACATCGCCTGGCTCGGGCTGAGTTTGGAGATCGGCGGCAGGACGCCAAACGCATCCGCCGTCAACATGAAGACGTTTTTCGGCGTGGCCCCGCGTCCCGACAGCTCGACATTGGGAATGAAATGCACCGGATAGCAGCTGCGCGTATTTTCCGTAAAACGCTGATCGGTGAGGTCGAGATCGCCCTGCGCATCCGCGACCACGTTTTCCAATACGGTTCCAAAACGATGTGAAGCAGCCCAGATTTCCGGCTCCGCAGACTGGCTGAGGTCGATCACCTTGGCGTAGCAGCCGCCCTCGAAATTGAACACGCCATCCGGGCCCCAACCGTGCTCGTCATCGCCGATCAGCCGGCGCGCGGGATCGGACGACAGGGTCGTTTTTCCAGTGCCCGAAAGACCGAAGAACAAGGCGGAATCCTCATTCTTGCCGATATTGGCGCTGCAGTGCATCGGCAGGATGCCGCGTTCAGGCAATATCCAGTTCATCACCGTGAAGATGGATTTCTTGATCTCGCCCGCATATTGCGTTCCGGCAATGACAATGAGCTTCTCGGCAAACGACAGCACGACGGCCGAACTGCTGTTGACGCCGTCGACCGCAGGATCGGCTTCGAAAAACGGCGCATGCAGAATAACGTAATCCGGCTCGAAACCCTCAAGCTCCGCGGGCTCCGGGCGAATGAACATGTTACGCGCGAACAAAGCCTGCCAGGCGCCGGTGGTTACCAGCCGGACCCGGATGCGATTGGCCGCATCTGCGCCGGCGAATAAATCCTGTGTGAAAAGTTCGCGGCCCTGCAAATAAGCCTGTACCCGGCCCTTGAGCACCTGAAATTTCGCTTGCGGTAGTTTCTGGTTGATCTTGCCCCACCAGACATGTTCCGAGGTGGAAGGCTCGTCGACCACGAATTTATCGCCGACCGAACGGCCGGTATGAATACCGGTGCGCACAATGATCGCGCCATCGGCCGACAAACGCCCCTCACCCTTGCGCAGCGAATGCGCCATCAGCGCCGGCGCCGTCAGGTTGGCGTGCAGCGATGCCGCAGCCTGGACCCCGGTTCCGGCCAGTAGAAGAGCGTCATTGGTCGGCGCGTCATCGGTCGTTTGGGTCACTGTTCGTTCATTCCTTTTTCGATGTTCTAATTCTGCCAGGCAATTCATAACAATTTTACGTAGCGTAGCAACTGGATTTGAATGCTGCGCCGCAAAAGAAACTATTGCGGACCAATGAGTTGACTGATTGCGAGGTGGCTCGCCGCCGCAAAACCGCCAATATAATACGCCTCCGTTATGACAATGTTCCAGAACGCAAAATCGGCAAAATCGGCATAGCCGGCGGCATAGGGATGCCGCTCAAGGAAACTCGCCCGCGCCGCCGGATCATTGGTGATTACCGCAGTGCCCGAAAGACAAATGCGCGGCGTGGTCTGCGGGTTGGGGAGGCCGGGCTCGCCTGCGATCAGCAGCGCGCAGGCAGGGTTGACTTGTAACTGCCGTGTATGGATCGCAAGCTGGGATAGCAGCAGAACCGGCACATGATCCGCCAGGCTCGCCACGGTGACGAATGCGGCATGCGGCATGCCACCCTCACCCGTCGCCAATGTCGCGGTTTTCGCATTACGAATAAGTAAGCGAGCCTGGTAATAATAATCCCGCTCTTGCGCTGCTGCCATAATCCGGTCACTCCCCGCTACCATACTCCGCAATATGAGCCAAAATATGAAGCAGACGATCGCCCTGGTTGACGATGACCGGAATATCCTGACCTCGGTCCAGATGACGCTGGAACAGGAGGGGTTTTTAGTACGCACCTATACGGACGGCGAATCCGCTCTGCAGGCGCTGCTCGCCAAACCGGCGGATCTTGCCGTGCTGGACATCAAAATGCCCCGGATGGACGGCATGGAGCTGTTGCAGAAACTCCGCGCCCGCTCCGCCATGCCGGTCATCTTCCTAACCAGCAAGGATGATGAGCTCGATGAGCTGATGGGCCTGCGCCTCGGCGCGGACGACTACATCACCAAACCCTTCAGCCAGCGCCTGCTGCTGGAGCGGATAAGGGCCCTGCTGCGCCGTAATGAGGCGTCAAAGGCCGAGGGCTCCGGCGCCGCACCCGCCAGCGTGCTCACCCGCGGACATCTGACGCTGGACGAGACCAAGCACCAATGCCTCTGGAAAGGCCTCGATATCCAGCTGACCGTTACCGAATTTCTGTTGGTGAAGGCATTGGCGGCGCGGCCGGGCATGGTAAAATCCCGTGACCAGCTGATCGACGCGGCTTACGGCGAGAATATCTATGTCGACGACCGCACCATCGACAGCCATGTGAAGCGCCTGCGTAAAAAATTCCGCCATGAGGACGAAGAGTTCGACCAGATCGAAACCCTTTACGGGATCGGCTACCGCTACAAGGAAGCCTGACTTCCATGGCTAGCCGGACACGGGCCGGACGGACCCGCATGTCGCGGCTGCTGCGGGATATTCTGCTGGTTAACTTCCTGCCGGTGGCGCTCATCTTCGCGGCCCTGTTCTATCTGGACCAATACCAGCAGGGCTTGCTGGCCGCCGAGGTCTCCGCCTTGCGCGAGCAGGCGCGGATTTACGCCGGCGCGCTGGCGCAGAGTGCCGTGCAGAATAACCAGTCCAACCAGCCGGTATTGAACCAGGATCTGGCCCAGCCGCTTTTGGTCCAGTTGATCGAACCAACCCCGAATGCGCAGGCGTTGATCTACGGGCCGGACGGCCAGGTGATCGCCAATTCCCGGGTGCATCCGGGGCCAGGCGGGGCGATCATTACCGAACCCCTGCCGGTGGCGCAGTCGCACAGCCTCCTCAACACCTTGGTTGGATTTGTATACGACCATCTTTCCGGTTCCGTCGCAGGCACCGCCGATGACAGCGGGCTGGTCGGCTCCGGCGCAGGCGAAGACCCGAATACCCTGGGTTGGCAGCCCGACGCCCGCGAGGCCCTGCAGCTGACCAGCGCCTCGCCGGACCAGGAAGCCGCACCTTTCATCCGCCGCAGCGCCGATGGCCAGCTGCTCATCACCGTGGCCGAGCCGGTCAACGCCAGCCAGCAAAGCGTCGGCACCGTATTGCTGACCAGCGAAGCCAATGAGGTGGACCGCGCGGTCTTCGCGATCCGGATTTCCATCCTCGGCCTGTTCGCGCTGGCGCTTGCTCTGACCGTGCTGGTTTCGGTCTACCTCGCCGGCACCATCGCCAACCCGATTCTGCGCCTCGCAAGTGCGGCTGCGCTAATGCGTGAGGGCCGCACCCGTACCGGCGCCCTGCCCGAGAAAATTACCGAGCGCAACGACGAAATCGGCGAACTCGCCCGGGCATTGGACGGTTCGGCTAAAGCCCTCTGGGCCCGGATGGACGCCATTGAGCGCTTCGCCGCCGACGTCGCCCATGAAATCAAAAACCCGCTATCCTCGATCCGCTCGGCAATCGAAACCCTCACGCGCGTGGAAGACCCCACCCGCGCCTCCCGCCTGCTGGCGATCGTGACCCAGGATGTCGCGCGGCTGGACCGGCTGATCACTGATATCTCGGATAGCTCGCGCCTGGATTCCGAACTTTCCCGAACCACCATGGAAGTAATCGACCTCGCCCCTATCCTCGGCACGCTGAACGAAATGCACGACGCCACCCGCAAACCCAACGGCCCGATCATGTCGCTGGACGCGCCCCCCATGGGCCTGATGGTCCGCGGCGTGGAGAGCCGGCTGGTGCAGGTGCTGCGCAACCTGATCGGCAACGCCATCTCCTTCAGCCCGGAAAACGGCCATATCTGGCTGCG